>DAHWOF010000130.1 GCA_027335345.1 Granulicella sp.
CGCTGATGGGATGGCTGATGCGGCTGAGCCGCAAGACGGATGGAGCTGTCAGGGAGCCGGCGGCCTGAAGGGATTCGGCGCAATAAGAGGAAGCATCCCTTGTCCACCTGGGCGGCAACCAATGCGATGTGGATAGGTCGCCCGCATCTGACTGAGGCTCTGACACCCTGAAATCACGCCTCGGCGAAACGATATCTGGGTCACCTGCGCCGGCCCTGTAAGACCCTTATCGGGAAAATAAAGCCTTCCATGGGAAGGCGAGCGTCTCGCCCTCCGATCAAACCGTTCAGCGACCTTGGCGAGACGGCAGCACTGGGTTACGGGCGCGCCAGAGAGCCCCAAGGAGAGGATCGACTACACCCTCACGGACCTGGATGGTCGGGAACTCGGAGCGTACCGAAGCGATGAGGGCCTCACGGACGGGTGCAACCTTCTCCATAATGGAGCCCGTAAGGGCGAGACTGGGAGGCTCCGCTTGGCCGCAGGGATTGGCGGCGGCGGCTCCCGCATGCACCTGGCGAACCACCAGGCGCACCAGCCAGGCCAGTTCCTCGCCCTGCTGGCGCAGAACCTGAGAGGCAACCTCGTCGCCTTGTTGGGCGCAGGCAAGGATGACTTCGGTGAGGCGAGAGAAGTCGGGCGCGGGCCGGGCGTTGGCAGCTTCCACCAGAAGTTCCAGGGAGGGTAGTTGCCAGAACTCCATGACGGCGTCCAGGAGCCGGGTGGAGCGGCCTTCGTCGCGAGCTAGAAAGGCGGTTCGCAGTCCCTCGTGGCCGATACGATGGCCCGAGCCTTGATCGGCCAGTTCGGGGCCCCATCCGCCCGCAGTGACAATGGAGCCATCCGGCCGGCGGCCTGCGACGTTGGAGCCCGTGCCAGCCATCGCAAGCACGCCGAGCTTGCCATGGAAGGCGGCATCCAAAGCGATCTCGACATCTCCAAGTAGAAGAAGCTCGCCCGAGACGCGGGCGGAAAAGGCCTGCCGCAGCCAATCGGTCACCAGAGGAACAGTCTCTCCTGCTGTTCCGACGCATGTGCGGGTGATGGCTTGCATGGAGATGCCGCTTCTGGCACTGAGCTCGCCCAAAGCCTGATCCAGGTTGGCAGCGGCTGAGGACGCATCCGTGCGCATCCGCTTGATGGTTCCCGTTCGGGTACGGCAAAGCTCTCCAGATTCATCGGCCAGCAGATAATCGGTCTTGGTGCCGCCTACGTCAAGCGCTAAGAAGAACGCCATGCAATGAGTTACTCCACCAGTCTGTGCTTCCGGGATTTTGCTGCTGCTCTGCTACTCTGCCAGCACCGCTTTGGTCAGGTTTCTGGGATGGTCGACATCGATCCCGTTGTTGGTGGCCATCCAGTAGGAAAAAAGCTGCATGGGTATGGTCTCACAGATGGCCAGCAGAGGCTCGCGCACCTGAGCTACAGGGATGGTGTGGTCCGCCAGGGCGGATACGGTTTTGTCTCCTTCGTTGGCGATCGCAAGGATGCTGGCTCCCTGCTGGCGCATCTCTCGCATCAGATGAATCACCTTCTCATAGCGCAGGATCGAGTCTGGAGCGGCCCAGTCCACGGTGGCGATCATCACCAGGGGAGTGGCTGGGGAGACCAGAGCGTTGGGGCCGTGCTTCAACTCGCCGCTCGGATAGCCTTCCGCGTGCAGATACGCGGACTCCTTCAGCTTCAGAGCCCCTTCCCGTGCGATAGGGTAGTGCATTCCGCGGCCGAGAAAGAGGAAGTTCCTGGTGAGGCGATAGCTTTCAGCGATGCGGCGAATCGACTCCTCCCAACCGCGTAGTTGCGTCTCCACCAGGCTGGGGAGAGCTTCCATCTCCGCCAGACGCATCCTGATCTCCAGGGCGTCCATCGTCTTGCGGGCCACGGCCCCCATAAGAGCAAGAAGGTAAAGGTTCAGCAACTGAGCTGTGAAGCTCTTGGTCGCCGGAATGGCGCGCTCCCGGCCTGCCAGGGTAGGAAAGGAGACGGTAGCCTCACGCGCCATCGTGGATCCTTCCACGTTGGTGATCGCCAGCGTCTGGTTGCCCACCGCTTTGGCTTTGCGCAGAGCGGCCAGAGTATCGGCCGTCTCACCAGATTGGGAGATTACCAGAACGGCGTTGTTTGTCAACGCCTTCTCTTGACGGTACGAGTACTCGCTGGCATACTCGACATCCACCGGGATGGAACATAGATCCTCAAGCAGAAGCTCGGCCAGAAGACCCGCGTGGCGGCTAGAGCCGCTGGCAGCGATCACAATCTTGGTGCGCACACGCTCGAGCCACTCGATGATGGCCCCGCAGGTTTGGGTGCGGAGGTTACCGTCCTCGACATAGTGTTGGATGGTGGACGAGAACGTCTCCGGCTGTTCGAAGATCTCGCGCAGCATCCAGTGAGCAAAGGGGGCGGGCGTGGAAGCGGAAGATGTTGACACTATGAGTCTCTTTTGAAATTAAAATGATTATTTATGCCTAATACGATCAGAATAAGGTACATTTCAGACAGCCGCAAGGTGTAAATTGCTGCGCCTGCGCATTGTGGAGCTAAACTCAACAAGAAGCGGGACCCTCTCCACCGGAAGAATGGGTTTTCTCTCTCCGATTCGGTAATGTTTTCTTATGTCTACAAAGACCGATGTTCGCGGCGATCGCATCATGAAAGCCCTGTTACGGGCGGGGGATATCTCCGTACAGGAGCTGGTGGACCAGCTAGGGGCGTCTGCGCCCAGCATTCGCAGAGATCTGGCGCGGCTGGAGAGACGCGGTTTGGTGCTACGCACCCACGGCGGAGCGACCCTGGTCGAGCCGCTGCTCTATGAGCCGTTTCGGCACGATACGTCCTTTCAGGCCAGAGAGTTGCGTTCCGTTGAGGCCAAGCGGCGGATAGGGGTGGCGGCCAGCGAGCTCATTGGGGAACACGAGACGATCGGCCTGACGGCTGGTACGACCACGACCCAGATTGGCCGCTCGCTTCGGCACCGCCGTGGCATCTCAGTGATCACCAATGCGGTAAACATCGGAATGGAACTATGCAACCAACCAGCGATCAAGACCATGCTGACGGGCGGAACGCTGGCTTGGGCGTGGACCTTTGCCCTGGCCGGGCAGCCTGCGCTGAGCTTTTTGCGCGAGGTCTATCTGGACAAGGCGTTTATTGGAATTACCGGCTTTGATCTGGAACGTGGCGTGACCACGCTGGAGGCGGAGGAGGCCGCAGTCTCCCAGGCGATGATACGCAACGCCAAAAAGGTGATTATCGTGGCGGATTCGGGGAAGATGGGTGAGGTCAGCCCTGCGCTGATCTGCCCCATCTCCTCCATCCACATGTTGGTCTCCGATACCAATCTGCCTCGCCAGATGCAGGACGAGTTGGCGGCACGGGGAATTGAAGTGGTTCTGGCCTAAAGACCAGGCTACTTCGGAGTTTCCGTCGATGAAGAAATCGGCCCCGGGATGCCGAGGCTTGATGCCGTAGGTAGTTGGTGAGTTCGATATGCCTCCTCCATGGCAGTGCCGATCTGTTCTCCGCGGCTCTGCCAGAGCTGAATTCGGAGATCGTAGCGCACCAGGACGTTGTCCAACCAGTAAGGCCGGTTTTCACTCAGCCAGGTTTGGCGATAGAGCGTCTTGAGCAGGGAGTAGCCGTCGCGGAGATCCTGGCATTTGCCGTTATTGCTGCTGATGTCGTCCATGATATTGCCGACGATCCTTTTCTTGGAGGGATCGTTTTGCATGGCGTAGGCCTGTGCGTAGCCGTTGCGAATCTCATCGGAAAGCTGAAACTTCAGGCCGATGAAGTCGATCCGGCGGGCGCCGAGTTCCATGGCCAGAAGAGCGTTCTTCTCCCGCAGCGAAGGCTGGCTAGCCAGGGCCGTCTCGATCAGATTGATGGCATTTTCCGCATCGAGACGAGCGGCGGGAATGTTGGCCCGCAACTTGTCGCCCTCCTTGACACCGGCTGGGCTCCAGGGATCAAGCCAGAAGACCCGATCGCTGATGTCGATCAGATTCTCGGCGGCAATGATCTGAGCTATGGCCTGGTTGATGCGTCCTGACCCATCTCCAAAGAAGATGGGGCCGAAGGAGGCCTGGTAGGCTGCAGCGTCCGACTTGCCCGGCTGCCATCCCGCAGCGGCCCCAAAGAGGACGCCAAACCAGTCTTCGTTGAAGAGGCCTTCGCCGTCATCATCCCAGACTGTGGTCAGCACGCCGGTGCTGCCCAGGCGCTGGCCGGCCGCGACAAAGCCGGAGATGTTGTCCAGAGCTGTACTCTCGTTGGGAAAGACGACGTTCCAGTTGGCGTCGCCCGGGGCGACCCAGGTCTCCAGACCCTGTTTCTTGAAGGGCAGAATATCGTGGTCGTAGCTGTCTTCGTGCCAGTAGATCCAGGGGATGGCAATCATGTCCTTGGGAATGCCGGGAATCGCGGAAGGGTCGGAGTCACCGATGTCGCCCCAGAAGAGCAGGCGCCGGTGAAGCGGGGCCAGGGTGCTGTGGATGGAGGCAAGAAAGTCGGCGTACACCGGGCCGAGGCCGCGTTGATCGACGGCGGGTTTGGTGCGGCCCATACCCAGGTCAAAGGTCTCATCGGCACCAATGTGCAGAAACGGGCTGGGAAAGTCAGCCGCGATCTGCGTGAACCAACTCTTGATAAGGGGAAGCGATTCAGCCTGTCCGGGAGCGAGGACATAACCGTGCGGCGTCTCTGCCACATCGGCGTACTTCTCATACTCCAGTACGTGGTGCACATGGCCGAACGCCTCCTGTTCAGGCACGATCATGATGTGCAGACGGCTGGCGAAGGCCACCAGCTCCTTGGCCTGATCTCGGGTGAGGGCTCCTCCCGGAGGCGCGGCGAGGGGATCGTCAGCATACTCCAGAGTGTTTTCAAAATATGGAGAGTAAAGATTCACCTTGTGGGCCGCAAACACCTCAAGCTGATGCTTCATGAAGGCCATGGTTGGAAATGGGCCGCGGGAGAGATCGTCATCTTCGCCGCGATACTTCATGCTTGGCCAGTCGCGGATTTTGGCGATCCACACAGAGGGAACGCCGTTGCTGTCATCGATGAGCTGCTTCAGGGTCTGGACCCCATAAAACACTCCGGCCGAGGTTTCACCAATGATGTCCACAGTGTTGCCGCCGCTGGAGTCTTTGTGCGAGAGCAGGATGTAGCCTTCATCGTGCATGGCTTGGTCGAAGCTGAGATGGTTGTCCGCAAGGATCTGCTGTGCCTGGCTCGCGCCGGCGCGCAGAAGAGTGATGGTCAGATCCGTGGGACCAGCCGCGGGCGACAGGAGGATACCGCGCCGGCGCAGCGTCTGGCTGAGGTTTTGCGCGGCAAACAGATCCTCGGAGTTGCCTCCAGGAACTACCACGCTAGCCGTATGGACGGGGACCAGACCTTGGGTTTGGATCTGCTTGGGTTGAGGAGAAAGCATCGGCCCGGGGGCTACGGAACCTTGGGCCAGGAGTTGTGTTGATGGGCTGACGGCGAACAACAGCAGCGCCACGAGAGAGAGACGGAGAGCGTTGGGAGGCTGGACAAGGCGTCCGGGCCGGACCGATGCGAGAAACGGCGTGAGCATGATTCCTCCTATGAATTGATTATTTTATGTTGAAATGAGCAAACTTCTGAGCTATTTTTCAAGGTAGGAGCATATTTTTCTCCTGCGTTGATGGACAGATCTCTGGAAGACCGGAAGTGCCGGAGTTCTTGATTCCCGGCGCGGCTGTGAGTAAGCCTTCTGAAGTGATCTTCGTCCCGAGAAGCCTGGCGGAGCTTGTGTTCGGAGGGTAACCAGGTTGGAAAGAGAACGGTACGGATGATGCAGCAGATTATTGCAAGAAGGTTGATCTCCGATACGGGCGAGTTGGCGTATCCGGTGGTGTCCGTCGAAGACGGCAAGATTGTCAGCGTGGAAGAAGGGCCGGAGAACGGATCGACGGAGACGCTGACAGCTGCGTTCTTTGAGATTCACGTTCATGGCGCGCGGTCATTCGATTTTATGGTGGCGGATCAGCAAGGGTTCGCAGAGGCCGGACGATTTCTGGCCTGCCATGGAGTAGCGCATTATTTGCCCACCACGGTAACAGCTCCCCTGGATCTGACATTGAAGGCGCTGGAACGTCTGGCGGACGCGATTGAGCGACCGCATCCGCATACCTCTGGTGCGCCGGTGGCGACTCCAGTGGGAATCCACCTGGAAGGCCCCTTTGTCTCCCATGCCAAGCGTGGAGTGCATCCGGAGGCTTGCCTTCAGGAGCCGAGCATCGAGTTATTTGACCGCTTCCAGACTGCGGCCAGAGGACACATCCGGTTGATCACCATGGCGCCCGAACTGCCGCATGCGGTGGAGTTGATCAAGCACGCGACAGCCCAGGGGGTGCGCATCTCGATGGGGCACAGTATGGCGACGGAAGCGGAGACGCTGGCCGGAGTTGCCGCAGGGGCCAGCAGCTCAACGCACCTCTTCAATGCGATGCGCGCCCTGGACCATCGGGAACCGGGAATCGTCGGTACGCTTCTGGACCGGGATGACATCTACGCTGAAGCCATCTGCGACGGAGTCCATGTGCACCCGGCTGTGATCCGGCTGTGGTTGAAGATGAAGGGAGACGAGCGGGCCATCCTGGTTACCGACGGAATTTCAGCGACCGGCGTCCCAGATGGGACCTACACCCTGGGCGATCTCAAAGTAGTGGTCAAGGAAGGCGTCTGCCTCTCCGGTGAGACGTTGGCCGGCAGTGTTCTCACCATGGATCGCGCAGTCGCCAACTTGCAGCGGTTTACCGGAACCTCTCTTGGAACCGCGGTACGGTTGGCTTCACGCAACCCGGCGCGGCTGATGGGAATGACGCACCTGACGCAGAACATGCCGGGAGCTCCGGCAAACTTCAACCGCTTCGATGAGAACGGTCGTCGTATCGGAGGAATCATCGACGGGCGGCAGGTGGAGTAGCGGAGGCGAAACCCGGATGCAGATGCTGAAAGGCTATGCTCTTGCGGGTTGGTTCGCTCTCCGGAACGGTCATCTCTTCCTCGGCCAACCGAGGCGCAAGCAAGGCGCGTTCTCTACCTCTTTCAATCCATTTACTGGAAAGGATCGTGATGAAGAAACAAGGAACAAAGCTCGTGGCAGGGATAGCCTTGTGGCTTGGCGCCCTCTCGGCCTGTGCCCAGAAGACAGAGTTCTGGGTCGGCAATCAAGATGCGTCGGTGGCCTCTTTTCTGGCTCATCGGGACAAGATCGACATCATCTCGCCCACCTGGTACCACTTTGACCAGAACGGCCTGGTGAGTGGTGAGCCGCAGCCGGTGGTTCTCAAGGCAGCCAAAGAAGCGCACCTGACGATCATTCCTCTCTTCGCGCTCTTCAACCACGAGCAGCTCCACGTTCTCGTAGGGGATGAAAAGGCACAGGACGCGCTTATTCAGTCTCTGCTTCGCGAGTGTCATAACCACGGCTACGACGGTGTGAATCTGGACATTGAAAACGTGATGTGGACGGACCGCGATGGCCTCTCCGCGATGGTGAAGAAGATTGCCGACGCTCTTCACCAGCAGCATCTGCAAGTGCAGATCGACGTGGTTCCAAACGCACCCGGATACCCTGGAGCGTCCGGCTTCAGCACCTGGATCTTCCAGGAGTGGCGCGGCGGCTATGATCTGAAAGCTCTGGCTCAATCCGTCGATCTCATCTGCCTGATGACCTACGACCAGAACACGCGCTGGACGGTTCCTGGCCCCGTGGATGGATGGACCTGGACCAAACAAAATGTGGATTACGCGCTTCAGTTCGTTCCCCGCAAAAAGTTGTCACTGGGCATAGCCCTCTACGGGTATCACTGGTATACGGGTGATCCTGGATTCAACGGCAAAAACCATACCCCTAACCCGACAGCGGAGTACATCTCGGAGCCGGCAGCCATTCACCTGCGCGATACCTGGGGTGGCAAGACCCAATGGGACGCGGTGGAGCATACCCCCTGGTTCTACATCGACCGCGATCAGATGCGCGAGTGGGTCTTCTACACCAATCAGCGCGCCTTCATGGACCGGTTCAATCTTGCCAAACAGTATGGAATCCAGGGAGTCTGCGCCTGGGATCTGGGAGATGAAGACCCCTCCATCTGGGCGGCCATACCCGCCAAGCGCTAGGATCTTTGGGGAAGCGGATCCGCAGCAACCGGCCGACCGCAGCAGACTGCGGAACCGCAGGGGACCTGTGCAGGAGTTGGTTGCTCGGGTCGAAGGAAGCTGCCCTGGACCCGGTGGGTTCATGGACGCTCTCATAAGACAAGCGGAGGGATGGGATGTGGAGTTGGCTGAAACCTGAACCTTGGCCTTACTGGAGACATGTGGTCCGCTTTGCAGGTGCGGCGCTGATCTGCATGAGCCCGTTGGCGTGCCGGGCACAGATCGGAGCCGGAGCAAGTTTGGAGCCGGCCTCAGCCCCACTGCAGATCCACGGCAAAGAGTTTCTTCTGCGGGGGAAGCCTTTTCAAATCCTCTCTGGCGAGATTGAATACGCGCGGATCCCGCGGGCGGACTGGCGTGACAGGCTGCGCAAGATCCGCGCAATGGGTTTGAACACCATCACCGTATATGTCTTCTGGAACCTCCACGAGACCAGCCCTGGAGTGTTTGATTTCAGTGGCCAGAAGGATGTTGCGGAGTTTCTTCGCGAGGCTCAGCAGGAGGGGCTTTATGTAGTGCTGCGGCCGGGGCCCTACGTGTGCGCGGAATGGGATTTGGGTGGCTATCCTGCATGGTTGTTGAAGCAGAGTCTGACGCCGGGCTCAGAGCAGCCGGCAGTCCTGTTGCGCAGCTCGCAGCCGGCGTATCTTGCCGCAGTGCGGCGCTGGATGAACCGGCTTGGTCAGGAACTGGCTCCC
Source organism: Granulicella sp. (assembly GCA_027335345.1). Classification (GTDB taxonomy): domain Bacteria; phylum Acidobacteriota; class Terriglobia; order Terriglobales; family Acidobacteriaceae; genus Granulicella. The sequence goes on from DAHWOF010000130.1 coordinate 8,895, forward strand.
CTCCAGGCCAGCCGCGGTGGTCCGATTCTTGCCGTGCAGGTGGAGAATGAGTACGGCTCGTTCCATGTTCAGCAGAACGGTTCGGCGTATCTGGATCAGGTACTCAAGACCGTCCGCGATGCGGGATTTCAAGATTCGCTGCTTTATACCGCTGATGGCGGCGAAGAGCTTCCGGATGGCTCGATTCCGGGCCTGCTTGCAGGGATCGACTTTGGCACCGGCGATGAGCGGCATGAGATCCCCTTGCTGCGGAAGTTTCAACCGGATGCCCCGGTCTACATCGCTGAGTACTGGGATGGCTGGTTTGATCACTGGGGAGAGAAGCATCACACCGCGAGCACTCAAGTGGAGGTACGCGAGGTGCGCGAGGCGATTGAAAAAGGCTACTCGATTAGCCTGTATATGGTGGATGGAGGAACGAGTTTTGGCTGGATGAACGGGGCCAACTGGGACAACAGAAGATATGAGCCGGATGTCTCCAGCTACGACTACGACGCGCCCATCGATGAGGCAGGACGGCCGCGGGCCAAGTACTTCGCCCTGCGCTCGATGATCGCTGAGACCACCCATCGCAAGTTGCCGCCCGTACCCTCTTCAGCACCGATGCTCAAGGGCATCAAGCTGGCGTTGACTTGCTCGCAGTCGCTCTGGGCTGTTCTTCCGGATGCGGTAAGCAGCGACGACCCCAGATCCATGGAAGAGCTTGGGCAAGGCTACGGGGACATCCTGTACAGGACGACCCTCGGTCCAGGGACGGCAAACGGTGATGCTGGAAGGGGAACGCAGCCTGACGACATCCTGAAACTTGACCGGTTGCACAGCTATGCGCGCGTCTATCTTGACGGCGATCTTCAAGGAGTGATCGACCGGAGATTGGGGCAGAGGGAGTTGCGTCTCGCCGCTCGTCCCGGCCAACGGCTGGACCTGCTGGTGGAGAACTCTGGACGGATCAACTTTACAGCCAGGATACGCGAAGAGCGGGCCGGAGTCCTGGGAGTGGTCCGTCTGGGCGGCAGACCGCTGCGGGGTTGGAAGATGATGTCGTTGCCGCTGGATGAGCCACCGTCCAGTGGTTACACCAAGCACGGTTGCAAGCTTGGTCCTTGCTTCTATCGGGGTACCCTGAAGCTCAGCGCCGTGGGAGATACGTATCTCAATACCGAGTCGCTGGGCAAGGGAGTGGTTTGGGTCAACGGGCATCTGCTAGGCAGGTTCTGGGACATCGGCCCGATGCAGAGCCTGTACCTTCCAGGAGCGTGGCTGCACCCTGGCAAGAATACGGTGCTGGTGATGGATTGGAATGGGGAAGGTGTGGCGATGGTAAGCCTGGATGACCACCCGATCTACGGAACAAAGGCAGACGCTTCGTCTCAGCCGGAGCCGCAGTAAAAATTTGATCCCTGCGGCGGCCATCCAGACTCTCCAGATTGTGAATCGCACCTGATGAATGGACGGAGAGGGCCGGCTTCATGCCGGGAGAGTGCGTCTGCCGCGCTCCCTGCGAATCCTGCAGGTCCCGTGAGAAACTCCGCGAATCCATGCAGATCCACTACGGAATCTGGAGCGAGGCGGCCGATGAGACTGATGTAAAATAGAATTTGGCGGGAATCCGCCGCATCACATTGAGGACTTCAGATTTATGGCAAAGCGCCGCGGTAATCCCAACTGGGGTAAGCCGGAGCCGATCGGCCCGGTGGTGCCCACCATCACATCGTTCGAACAGGTCGTCAAGGAGTACAAACTGACCCCTGACCAATACGTCCGTTCCACGCGTCTTCGCGAGTGGGCCCGGCGGAACAAAAACTCCAAGTACATTCCGGAGGCTCTTCTTGAGGCCTGGGGCTTTGAGATTGAATCCACCCTCTAGGATTCTCTCCGAGTCTTCAATACAAGCAACATCGTTGTTGAGGTAAGGAATCGAAGATCATCGAACTCTATGCCTGACCGAGCCGCTGGATTTATTTCGATACCTGAAGCTCTTGATGAACTCAGGGCTGGACGAATCATCATCCTGATTGACGATGAGGACCGAGAAAACGAAGGTGACCTCACAGTCGCGGCGGAGTTCTGCACTCCCGAAGTGATCAACTTCATGGCCCGCTTTGGACGAGGTCTCATCTGCCTTACCTTGACCGAAGAGCGCGCAGATTACTTGCGCCTCGGGCCCATGACGAAGGACAACACTTCACGCTTTGGCACGGCGTTTACCGAGAGCATTGAGGCCCGCGAAGGTGTTACGACGGGAATTTCGGCGGCCGACCGTGCACACACGATCCAGGTTGCGATCAGCCCCAACTCTTCCCCCGATGATTTGGCCCGCCCAGGCCATGTTTTTCCGCTGCGCGCCCGAAAGGGGGGTGTCCTGGTGCGCGCTGGTCAGACGGAGGCTTCTGTAGACTTGGCGCGTATGGCTGGTCTGGTGCCGGCCGGGGTGATCTGCGAGGTCATGAACGAGGACGGCACCATGGCTCGCGTGCCTGACCTCGTCGAGTTCTGCAAGGTTCATAACCTCAAGATGGTTACCGTCGCCGATCTCATCCGCTACCGCATGGCTACAGAGCGCTATGTCCACCGCGTAGCGGAGGGTGTTCTTCCCACGGAGTATGGCGATTTCCGGATGCTCTTCTATGAGAGCGATATTCAAACCGCTGACCTTGGTCCTGGAGACGAGGCTCATCTGGCGCTCACCTTTGGCGACGTGACTGAAGCAGCTTTGTCCGGCCTTCCGGTTCTGGTCCGAGTCCAGACCCACTGCCTGACGGGCAACGTCTTCGGATCTTCCGTTTGCGATTGCCGGGCGACAGTAGACGCTAGCCTTCGGGAGATCGCCAAGCTCGGTTGTGGGGCTCTGATTTATTTGCACCATACCCAGCGTGGTTTTCTGGTTGATTCTACGCCCCACCCTGCTCGACTCTGCATCCACCGGAGAAGACGTTCCAGGTTGGATGATGGTGCAGAAAATCCAAACGAGCAAATTCTTCGTGATGTCGGACTTGGAGGCCAGATCATCTCTGATCTTGGCATTCACAAGATTCGCTTATTGACCAACCATCCCAAACACGTTCCTGCCTTGCAGGGGTTCGACATTGAGATCGTTGAGAGCGTGCCTATTGACATCAGGAGCCGTTCGCTGAGCTCAATGTAGATGAAATTCTGGCTCGGCGCCAGGAAGCGGCCTCATAACACCACCGCATAGCCTTTCCGTTTGGATGAGTCTCCCAAAGCGGGCTTGCTGCGGCGCTTGCATTGGGAAAAAGTCCGTCAGGGCAGGGCCAGAGGAATCAGGTTGCATCTGTGCGGGAAGATACCTGTGGACTGGGTGGCGAGCCATTTTCAAAAATCGGATTCGGCTCACTGAACATCGAAGGGTAGACCCAGGAGTGTTCTCAAAGCGGCTCGAGCAGTTTCAAGCGATGCTCGCAGGCGAATCTCTTCGGCTTGTTTCCCCAGCAAGTTGGATTCCAGCGTGACATAGAGTGGGGCGTTGAGGTTGTACTGATGAAGGCTTTGTTGGGCTGCGGTAGCGGTTTGGGCCAATTCTGGCAATTGGGTGTCGAGCTCCTTTAGCTGTGCAGCAAGGATCTTGGATGCCTGCCAGACCAGGTCGGTCTGGCTTTGGGCGGAGTCGAGACGAGCCAGGTAGGTTTGGCGCAAAACGGCGCGGGTAGCTCGCTCGATGGCGATCTGACCGCGGTTGCGGTTGAACAGGGGAAGGCTCAAGGAAACTTCAGGGCCACCGGCGTTGACGCCTTCCACGGGATCACGCTCGAGTTCGACCCCGGCGCTGAGTGCTGGAAATTGCGCAAGGATGGCGCGGCGGAGGGTCTCTTCCTGGCTCTGGTAGCCGGCTTGGAGAGCGAGAAGATCGGCACGATGATGCGGCAGTGCGGCGATGGCAGATCTATATTCGGCATCGGTGAGCACTGGCACGGAGATGGGACCGATGAGATGAAGATGGACACTCGGATCAAGGCCCAGTAGAGCGTTGAGACTATGATCGTTCAGGCTGATCTGCGTTTTGAGTTGGCGCAGCGCGGTGTCTGCGTTGGAGAGATCGTAGAGATCGCTGGCCACGACGCCGGCGGTGGCGTCACCGCGCTGCATCGCGGCTTGGTCGCGGAAATAGCGATTGGCCAGAAGTAGACGCATGGAACGGAGAACGGTATGTAGCTGCGAGTTGGTGCGCGCCTGGATGAACAGTTCGCGGGCTTGCTCGGCGACCTGCCACTCTTGCCAGAGGATGTTGAGATTGACCTGCTGCGCCGATGCGCGAGCGGCAGCTTTGGCTGCGCCGCGGGTGAGCAGCGTTTGAATCTGCTGGTTGAGCGCCAATACGCCCCCGTAATTGAGCACAGAGGTTGCGAAACCGGTATCGAACTGAGGGTCGGGAAGCAGACCGGCCTGGAGAAGTTGAGCGCCGGCGATGCCGGCCTGAAGGCGCGCTGCCTTGAGATCTGGGTTATTGAATATAGCCAGGGTCATGACGGTGGTCTCGTCAAGACCCTGGGTAGAGACAGGGCGCGGGGGCAGGCCGGGAAGCCCGAACTGTTTAGCCTGCACGATGAGCTGGGGGTTCTTCTGGAGGTCGGGAGCGGTGGGCAGCGGATCAGCATGGTAGTGGGCGCAGCCGATGAGCGCGAGGCAGAGGAGCAGAACAGTAGGGGCAAAGATAAAGTGGCGAGTCTTCATGCCTGGACCTCCCTGGCGATTTGCTTGCGGCGCGCGTGCAGGTAGAGCGCGGGCAACAGGTTGGTGCTGAGGATGGCGCTCCACAGGATTCCGCCAAGAACAACGGCGGCGAGGCCTTGTTCAGGCGCTGCTCCCTGCCCCCAACCAATCGCTGTGGGCAGCATGCCGAGGACGGCGGTAAGGGTGGTGAGAGCGATGGGGCGAAAGCGAACATGGACGGCTTCGCGGACCGCCGTTTCGGGGTCCATGCCGGAAGCCTCATTGCGACGGGTACGGTAAAGCAGCACGATGCCGTGGTTGAGGCCGATACCAACCAGGGTGAGGAAGGCGACCATCCCAACGGCATTCAGGCCGACCCCACTGATGAGTAGAGTTAACGCACCTCCGGTGAAGGCAAGCGGAATCTGCAGGAGAAGAAGGCCGGGGACCAGCAGGCCGTCAAACTGAAGGATCATGATGGCGACCATCAGCAGGAACGCCGCCACGGCCGCGGCGACCAGGCCGATGGCGGCATCTTCAAGCTGGGGGAGCAAGCCTCCGAATTCGTATCGATATCCAGCCGGAAGGGGAAGTCCGGAGAGGGCTTTGCGCGCGGCAGACATGGTCGTGCTCAAAGGACCGGTTGGGGTAGCGAGAATTTCGAGAGCGCGTGCGCCGTCGATGTGGCGTATGGTGCTGGGAGCAGGGCTGAGGCTGATATTGGCCAACTGACCCAGAGGCGTCCAGCCATCCGTGCGGATGGGCAGGCGTGAGAGAGCGTCCAGGGATTGGTCCGGTGCGTCGGCCAGGCGAACGTAGAGCGCGAGAGAGACGTTATCCTGGGGCATTTGCGCCACGATAGCGCCGCTCAGCAACGGAGAGAGCTGCGCGTAAAGCTGTGCCGGCGTGATATTCCGCGCGGCAAGCGCAGCAGTCTTCGGCGTGATCTGGAGCTGCGTGATGAGATAGCCGTCGTTATTGAAGATGCCTGTGAGCGCTGGGATGGGACGGAGCCGATCGGTGATCTGCGCAGCGAGAGAGCGCATCTTGGCGATGTTGCTGCCATAGACGTCAAGGACAAAGGGCTGAGGCAGGCCGAAGAGACTTTCGCCGACTCGCTCGATCGTGGGCGTGTCGATCGAGGTCTGCACGCCAGGAATCTGACTCTCTTGCATGAGGCGGTTGCTGATGACATCCAGCGAATTGACGTTGATGCTGGGTTTGAGGGTGATCTGAATCTCACCGGAGTAAGCAGGATCGGTGTAGATGCCGTTGGAGGATGAGCCAATGCGAGCGTAGATATGGTTGACAGCGGGGTCGGAGGCCATGCGTTTGCTCATGGCTATGACGGCGGCCTGGGTGTCCACCAGAGAACTGCCGGGGGGTAAAGTAAAGCTCTCGAGCAGCACCCCTTCGTTGGGCAACGGAAGAAAATCAATCGGCACAAGGATGAGGCTGGCGAGACTGGCCAGAAGGAGAGCGACACAGACACTCATGCTCCAGCGCGGGTGGCGGGATACGACTCCCAATAGGATCTGGTTCTTTCTGCGCAGGAAATCGAGCGCTTTGCCCGCCAGGGTCGGTTTGGCGCCGGCCTTCGCTCCAAGGAAGCCAAGGCAAAGTGGAATCAGGCTGACCGAGATGAGCAAGGATGCAAGCAGCGAGAAGGTCATCGCCAGAGCAAAGGGAATAAAGAAGAGGCCGGCGAGGCCGCCGACGAAGAGCAAAGGCGCAAAGGAGGAGACGGTGGCGAGAGTGCCGGTGACATCCGGACCGACGATGTCTTTGAGCCCTCGGACGACGCCTGTCCAGCGATCGTCGCCGCTCTCCCAACGGTGGTAGATGCTCTCCAGGACGATGATGCCATCGTCGCAGAGCAGGCCGACGGCGACTGTGAGCGCACCGAGGGTCATGAGGTTCAGGCTTTGTCCGGTGGCGTAAAGGCCGGCGATACCGAGCAGCAGGGAGAGAGGAATGCTAAGCGAAAGAATCCAGATGCCGCGGCCGGCGCCGAGAACCCAGAGCAGGACACCAATGGCGAGGATGCCGCCGAGGAGGAGGTTGCGGCTGAGATCGGCGCCGACGCTTTTGACCAGATGACCCTGGCTATAGATTCGCACCCAACGGACACCTTGCGGGAGTTGACGAGTGCTGGTGTTCAGGCTTTGTTGTACGCTTTGGGCGACGGGGATGGTGGAAGCATCGGGTTGCTTGAAGACGACCATGGCAACGCTGGCATGGTGGTCGAGCAGAGCTGCATTGAGAGTGGGCACAGCGGCTCGCACGACGTGCGCCAGGTCATGCAGCGGAATGGGGCCGCTGGAAGACGGTACAGGAATGTCTTCCAGATCGGCGATATGGCGGGGAAGACTCCGGACCTCGATTAAGATATCCTGGTGACCTGCTGTGATGTAACCGCCGGGATTCAGGAGAACTTGCTGCTGAAGAGCACCGAGCAGGGACGTGACAGAGACGCCGTAGCGAACCATGGCGGCCAGATCGGGTTGGACCCAGAGGGCTTCTTCGCCAGCTCCGTATACTTCGACTTGGTAGACGCCGGGCAGGGCGCGGAGCGCGGGAGCAATGTTGGCCATAATAGCGTGCTGGGCCTCAGTGGGGGACACAGAAGCAGGGATCTGAAGAGCATAATCGGCTACTTCATCGATGGCGTTGCCCATGATCTCTGAAACAGGTTGCACGCCAGGTGGCATCTCCGGGTGGGCACGATCAATGGCGCTGTTGACGGACATGAGGTCTATCTGGCTGCTGGTGCCCTCCCGAAAACGAATGTCAGTCTCCACCACGCCGTTACCCATGCTGGAGCGGACGTCGACGACGTTGGGTAAAGACATCAACTCGCCTTCCAGCGGCCATGCGATCCCGGTTTCAAGCTCTGTGGCTGTGGCGCCGGGCTGATGCGTGATGACGCTGATCATCGGGTAGTTGAAGCGAGGCAGCACTTCAACAGGGATCTTCCACCAGGCATAGAAACCATAGGCAACAAGAGCACCGTAGATGAGGGCCCAGAAGATTGGCTGCAAAAAAAGTTCGCGAATGGAGTTCTTCTCAATCATGGGCATCAGTCGGGTATTTGGAACTGCTCGGCTATATTTGCGTGGAAGAGGAGATAGGCGTTGTTGACGATGACCTGGGTTCCAGGGGCAAGTCCACTTTTGATGAAGGTGTTCCAGCCCTGCGCGGGGCCGGGTTCCACTTGCTGCGCATGCTCACCCTTGCGGTCATGAACCAGCACCCACCATTTGCCCTGACTGAGGACGAGCGCGCGGCTTGGAACGATGGCGAAGATCTTTTTGGGAAGGTCGATGGTAACCTCACCGGACTCTCCGTTGATCCACTCGCTGTTGTTACGCACAGAACAGAGGAAGACAGATTCGCCGCCGCCGGCGGCGAGACTTCCGGAAACGGAGCAGACGCGCACGGGGATTGGGGCGCCACCGTCGGAGGGCATGAATGTCCCGGACATGCCGGGATGGATTGAGGTAAGTTCAGAGCCGTAGTAGTCGGCGCGAAGCCAAAGGCCCACGGCAGGCTGCAAGGTGACCACAGGTTGGCCAGCGCTGACTAGTTGTCCATTGGCGCTATTGATGGCGATGATGATGCCGCTGGCAGGAGCAGTCAGCGTCATCATCTGACGCACAGAGGTGAGTTTCGATTGCGCGCTGTCGTAGACCGTCTGCGCCTGTGCTGCAGCGCTGTCCGCTTGTTGGATGGCCTGGCGGGTGGTGAGATGCGACGGCAACTGCTCACGTTCGATCGCCAGGCTTTTTTGCGCGGCGTCAAGGGCAGAACGAGCGCTGCGAACCTCGGCTTGACTTTGCAAGAGAAGCGTTTGCATGGTGGGACCGCCGAGAGTGGCCAGGGATTGGCCTGCGCGAACGTAAGCCCCAGGAACAACGCGGAGGCCCTCGACGACGCCAGTCTCCGCGGCACTCAGCGGAACGAGTTGAATGGGCTCGACTTGGCCGTAGGCGACCAGTTGCGGGGAGAAAGGTTGAACCTTGACGGTGACTGCGTTCGCATCTGGCGCCTGGCCAGAGGTAAATGTGGCACAGGCCAGCAGCGCAATTGCGCATACGCCTGAAGCGAGCGGGCGAAGGGACGCGCCGCGCCACAGAGCAAAACAATGGATCTTCATAACGACTCCCGCTGATGGTTGTCCGAAGGAAGCTGAGCGCACGATGACTCATACGCGCACGAACACGGGCGACGGACAGCGGAGGTCTAGATGCGGAGGGAGGTAAGGCTCAACGGAGGAGAGAAGAGCAGACGCAGATATCCAGTTCCATAGGAGTGCAACTGTCTTTCAGGCGGCGAAATTCCGAAGAGTTGCAGAACGAGGAAAAATACAGCTCGGAGAAACCGTACTGCCAGCAACGCCAAGAGGAGGCACACTCCGATACAAAGGCCGATGACAAAGAACATGAACTCGGAGTCGTGTCCAAAGTCAGCGATGGTGTCCCATCGATCGCAGAGCTGGCATAGCTGTGAGCCGACCATCAGAAGGATGGCGACAAGCGAGAAGAAGACGTGGAATCTGCGGCTCACGGTTGGATTATAGAACGACTCGAACGGAGTCTCCTCTGCAAAAGAAAACGCGCATAGAATTGCGTTGAGCCGAGGGCAACAACGGCATTCTCCGCGGGAGAATGCATCCAAGACGGAAGATGTTCCAAGGGCAAGCGGTCAAAGAGATCAAGGGAAGGCCCCGGCTAAAGTCCAGAGGCCTGGATCACCTTCAGGATCTGATTCAGGATCAGTTCGGGGGCGCATCCCAAAACGATTACGCCTCCAGCCAGTATCCCGATGAGCAGGCGCATCAGCACGGTGGACTGGATTGGGTCGGCCTCAGCTGACGCTTCCGCGACGAAGGCGCTCTTCAGCACTCGCAGGTAGTAGTAGAGAGAGACCGCGCTCATACCGATGGCCAGAATAATCAGCCAAAGCAGCAGTTTCGACCCTGGATCCACGGTAAGGAGAGAAACGAAGAGGAAGAACTTCGCGAAGAAGCCAGAGAGCGGCGGGATTCCGGCCAGCGAGAGGATGAAGACGAAGAGACAGGCAGAGAGAAAGGGCGCTCGGCGGTTAAGGCCGGCGAGGTCGGCGATGCGATCGTTGCCCAGTTGCTTTTCGGTAACCGCGAGGATTCCGAAGATCCCGAGAGTTGCCAGAGCGTAAGTGACGACGTAATAGAGAAGCGCAGCCAGACTCTGCTCTGAGTGGGCGACGTAGGCGAGCAACATGTAGCCGGCATGGGCTACTGCGGAGTAGGCAAGCAGGCGACGGAGGCTGGTCTGGGTGATCGCAATTAGATTACCCAGAATCATGGAGACGACGGCGACGGCCACCAGAACCGGCACCCAGCCGCTCTGAAAGTGGACCGGGGATGCCACGCCTTCCGCACCCGCAAAGGCCAGAACCAGGAGTTGGAAGAAGATAAAGAAGCTGGCCACCTTCGAGCCGGAGGCGATAAAGGCCGCGCTGGGGATGGGTGCTGCTTGGTAGACATCCGGTGCCCAGAAGTGGAAGGGGGCAGCGGCGAGCTTGAAACCGAAGCCGATGACGGTGGTGACGATGGCCAGGATCAGGATGGAGCTAAAAGGATGTCCTTGAACCGCACAGGCGATCTCCACAAAATTAGTGGAGTTGGCCAGGCCATAGAGCAGACTGAAGCCGAAGAGGAGGAACGCCGCGGACATGCCACCGAAGAGAAAGTACTTGAGCGCCGCCTCTGAGGAGCGGGGACGGAGTTTGTCAAAGCCGGCAAGGATATAGGCCGACAAGCTGAGCAGTTCGAGCGAGAGGAAGAGGACGAGAAGGTCCTGTGCAACCACCAAAAACATCATGCCTGTTGTGGCCAGAAGAATGAGAAGGACGAACTCCCCCACATGCTCGGTGAAGTCGGTATCCACCGCCAAAAACAGGGTTAGGATGGCGATGACCAGGAGGGCGATCTGGACCAGTTGGGTGAGCGGAGTGGAGACCAAGATTTTATCGAGGAGGGCTCCTTGGGTTGAGGTATGTAGAAGCTCGTCGAGAGCGATGAGGCATCCGATGGAAGCGATGCTGGTTGCGGCGAGGAAGCGAAGGCGGAGGCGAGAGTGCCGGAGCGCGACCAGATCGACCGACAGAGCGAGAAGCGCAGCGAGAATAATGGTGATCTCAGGCCAGAGAAGCCGCAGAAGTTGTCCAAAGTCGATGATGCTCATTACCAGCCTCCCTTGCTCAGGCCGTCAAACATCGGCGAATTCAGGGCTGGATGGATGACATGGAGAAAGATCTGGGGAAAGATACCGACGACCACACTTGAGGCGATGAGAATGACAGCGGCCGCCCGCTCCGGAAGGGAGATGGGTGGAAGCGGGTGATCATCGGGAGGAACCGTAACCAGGGGACCGCCAGCGAAGAACGCCTGCTGCATCGCGCGCCAGATATAGGCAACACCGGCGACCAGACCGAAGCCGACGAAAAGGACGAGAGTTGGATAGGAGCGCCAGACGCCGATCAAAATCATAAGCTCGGCAGCGAAGCCGCTGAAGCCCGGAAGCCCCATGCTGGCCATGCCGGCGATAACGAAGGTGAAGGCGGCAAAGGGGATGACCTTGCTGAGGTGCATGGGGCCCAGGGCGGCCAGCTCGCGGGTATGGGTGCGGGAGTAGACCATGCGGCCTACAACACCGAAGAGAAGTCCGGCGAGGATGCCGTGGGAGATCATCTGAACGACCGCGCCAGAGAGACCAATCTGATTCAACGTCATCAACCCAAGCAGGATGAAACCCATATGACTGATGCTGGAGTAACCGATGACAAACTTGAAGTCCTTTTGTACCAAAGCGACCAGCGCGCCGTAGATAATACCGATGACTGCCAGAATTGCGAAGACGTCACGCCAGGATCCGAATCCGAGGACGTGGAAGCCCCAGGGACCGAGGCCAAGAGGGAAGAGGGTCATGGCGACGCGGAGGCATCCGTAAGCTCCGAGCTTCATGACGACTCCGGCCAGGAGCATGGAAGCCGCAGTGGGGGCAGCGACGTGTCCGGTGGGGGCCCAGGTGTGGAACGGCCACATGCCCGCCAGAACGGCGAAGCCGGTGAAGACCAGAGGGAAGGCCCACATTTGGAAGTGCGGCGAGAAGTGGTAGCCGGCGAGGTAGTCCAGAGAGAGGCTTCTGGAGCCGGAGACGACGTAAGCGGCGACCAGGCCGACCAGCACCATGGCGCTGCCGACAAAGGAGTAAATCACCAGCTTCATGGCTCCGTACTCCCGCCGCGTTGAACCCCAGATGGCGATCAGGAAGTACTTGGGGATGACGACAATCTCATAGAAGACGAACAGGAGGAAGAGGTCGTAGCTCAGAAAGACGCCATAGACGGCGCCGATCAGCACCAGGTAAAAGGCGAAGAACTCCTTGACGCGAACGTCAATATTCCAGGACAGAAGAACGCCGCAGATTCCAATGATGCCGGTGAGCAAAAGTAGGGTCAGGCTGATGCCGTCGGCTTTGAGGGAGTATTGGATGCCCAGAGAGTGAATCCAGGGAACGCTGACGACGGTGAACATTTCGCCGGAGCGATGCTGGAGGAATCCCAAAAGGGCGAGGGCAAAGGTGGTGACGCTGACCAGCAATGCCAGTAGCCTCGCCAAGGTGGCGCTTCGACTTGGCAGCAGCAGGAGCGCCAGTGCCCCGAGAAAGGATATGTAGATCGTCCAAGCAAGCATAATCAGAAAGTCCGCAGATGTAGCGCCATCTGGATGGCGGTGTGGTTGACGACGCCGAGGATCAACTGGGGATAGAGACCCAGAACGAACATAAGTCCAATCACGGGGATGAGCGCGAGACGTTCGCCGAGGGTGAGATCGGGCAGACGCGCCCAGCGCTCGTTGAGTGGACCGGAGAAGACACGCTGCAGGATGCCGAGGATGAAGAGAGCGGTAATCAGCAGGCCGATGACTGCCAGCGAGGCGGCCCACATGGCAAGGGGAAAGGTTCCCTTGAAGATAAGAAACTCACCGACGAAACCATTGAGGCCCGGCAGGCCGAGAGAAGAGAAGAGCGCAATGCCCATCACGCCGGTGAATAACGGCACGGCCTTGCGCAAGCCGCCAAAATCATCCAGGCCACGGAGGCCACCGGTCCGCCGCTCCAGCATGGCGACGAACCAGAAGAGGGTGGCGGCGGTGAGTCCGTGGTTGAACATCTGCAGGAAGACGCCGTTGAGGGCAGCGAACTTCTGGCCGGTCAGCACGGCGTCTCCACCGGTCAACCTAACCACCGCAAAGATCGCCAACAGGCAGTATCCCAGGTGATTGATGGAGGAGTAAGCGAAGATGCGCTTGAGATCCTTCTGGGCCAGAGCGGTATAGGCGGACAGAACGATGGTGGCCACCGCAAGCCAGAGAAGAATCGTAAGCACGCGCTGCATTTCGGCGCTGAAGATGGGCAGCAGGATGCGCAGAAATCCGTAAAGGCCCATCTTCGACATGGCTCCGGTCAACAGGATGGTGGTGCCGGAGGGCGCCTCAGAGTAGGTGGAGGGCAGCCATGTATGGAACGGAAACAGCGGAACCTTGACGGCAAAACCGAGCAAGGCTCCGCAGAAGATGATCATCGCCACATGTTGCGGAGTCAGAAGATGCCAGTTGAGCCGGGAGACCACGGCCGGCATCAGTGTTCCGTTCTGAGCCATGTTGGCGAGTTCGGTGAGGTCGAATGTTCCGGTCGAGAGGAAGATGGCCAGGAAGGAGAGCAGCATGGCCACGCTGCCCACCATGGTGTAGACGAGAAACTGCATGGCGGCTTTGGCGCTGCCCGGGCCTCCCCATAACCTGACCAGAAAGAAGGCGGGAATCAGGCCCAGTTCCCAGAAGATGAACCAGTGGAAGAAGTTCAAGGCGGTGAAGGTGCCAACGAGGCAGGCCTGCAGGGCCAGGACCAGAGAGAAGTACAAACCAACCTTGTGTTCGATATGCCAGGAGGCAAAGATGCTGATCGGAACCACAACTGCGGTGAGCAGCAGCATCAGCAGCCCCAGGCCGTCGATCCCTACGCGGTAGTCAACATTAAGCGAAGGAATCCATGTGTGGATCTCCTGAAATTGGAAACCATCGGCCGCAGAGTTGAAGTTGTGCCACAGGATCAGGGTAAGGACCAAGGCGATCAGGCTAAAGGCCAGCGCTGTCCAGCGCGCCATGGCCTTATTTCTACCCAGAGCGAGCGACAGGAGCGCGCCCACCAAGGGTAGCGCCGTCAGCGTCGTGATCCACGGAAAAGGGCTCGTAGCGGGGCTCATATGCGTGCCTTCCATAGCAGCAGGATGGTGAACACCACCAGCGCGCCTGCGATGATCTTGAGATATCCCTGAATACGGCCTGCTTGGAGCAACGCTAGAAGCTTGCCGCCGCTGGAGACGCCTTCGCATCCTTCGTCGAAGCCAGAGTTGACAACGTGTGTATCGATGAAGTTGTCCAAGTGAGCAAATCCAAAGACGGTTTGAGTCACAGTCTTGACGGCGCCGTTCCAGACCCAGCGGTCAAACCAATCGGAAACTCTGGAGACGAGCGTATTGAGGCGAATGAAGGTGGCTCCGTAGAGCGCATCCACGTAAGCGGCGTGGCCCAGGAAGTTGAAGGCCGGGGGCGCCAGCCGCCCAAGGTTGTCCGGCGCCTCCGCGCCTTCGATGGGCCGGCGACCGTAGAACCACCAGCCTAACCCGAGGCCGAGAAGGACGATCACCGAGGAGGTCAGCATTACGGTAAGGATTCCGCCTTGGGTAAAGGCGCCAAAGTCCAGCTTCAGCGGGGCATCTTCCAGGAAAGATTGGAACCAGGGCCAGGCGGCTGTTCCGACAAACCCGAGCAGTCCGGCGAAGATGGACAATAGGAGGAGCGGGACGGTCATGACTGCCGGGCTTTCATGCGGGACTCCCGAACCATGGTGGTGAGCGTCTGCGTGGGCCGAAGAGTGACCGGCGTCGTGAACGGCCTGGTGGGCCGCCGGGGTAACTCGGAGCGTCCCGAAGAAGACATAGATTACCTGGCGGGACATATAGAAGGCCGTGAGCAGGGCTCCGGCGGCGCCCAGAAAATAGGGTATGTGGGAGATGTTCCAGGTGCTGGCTGCGTGCAGGATCTCATCCTTGCTCCAGAAGCCGGAGAAGAGTGGGAAACCGCACAGGGCAAGCATGCCGACCGCATATGCGGCAAAGGTTACGGGCATGTATTTGGCCAGGCCTCCCATGCGGCGGATATCCTGTTCCTCCGAGCAGCCGTGGATGACCGAGCCGGCGCCAAGGAAGAGCAGGGACTTGAAGAAGGCATGGGTGATGAGGTGAAAGATGCCTACGGCAACACCGCCAACGCCCAGACCCATCATCATGTAGCCGAGCTGGGAGACGGTGGAGTAGGCCAGAATACGTTTGATGTCCCACTGCGCGACGGCGATGGTGGCGGCAAAGAAAGCGGTGATGGCGCCGATCCAGGTAACGACCTGAAGGGCGACCGAGGTGGTCAGCATCCCGTCGATGGAGTGATGTGCGCTCATCAGGGGATAAACGCGCGCAACGAGGAAGACGCCGGCGGCGACCATGGTGGCGGCGTGGATCAGCGCGCTGACTGGCGTAGGTCCTTCCATGGCGTCGGGCAACCAGACATGCAGCGGAACCTGTCCGCTCTTTCCAACGGCGCCGCAGAAGATGAGCAGGGCGATGGCCGTGGCAGCGCAGACTCCGAGGGGTGTGGCCTGGGAGAGCATGTGGGTAATGGCGGTTGGCTCCATGCATCCGGCGCCGTGGTTGTAGAACAGCAGCGTTCCGGTCTGGGAGTAAAGCCAGACCATACCCAGGAAGAAGGGTAGATCGCCGATGCGGGTGGTGATGAACGCTTTCTTGCCGGCGGCTGCAGCGCTGGGCTTGTGATACCAGAAGCTGATCAGGAGATAGGAAGTCAATCCAACGATCTCCCAACACATGAAGAGGAGTAGCAGGCTGTTGGAGATGACCACGCCGAGCATGGCGCCGGCGAAGAGCGCAAGGAAGCAGAAGAACCGGGTAAAGTTCTCATCGTGCGCCATGTAGCCGACACTGAAGATGAAGATCAGCAGCCCTACGAAGGTGACCATCACCAGCATGACCGCCGTAAGTGGGTTCAGAACCCAGCCGAGCAACAGCCATTCGTTTCCAAACTGGAACCAGCGGAAGTTGAAGACCTGAGTGGTGAGTTCGCCGTTGCTGCGCTGGGCAAGCACGTGCGCAAATGCCCAGACCGAGAGAAGGAAGGAGATGCCCATCGAACCGATGGCGAGAGCAGCGCCGCGTGCGCGGCCCTTCTGCGGGGTAAGGGCAATGATCCCCGCTGCAAGCAGGGGTAACGCAGGAATCAGCCAGAGATTTTGTACGATCCAGTTCATTGAGCGCCCGTCAAGAGTTGCAGGTGAGTGAGAGGACTGTCTATTTTAGCGACAACGCAGGCGGTTGCGGAGTTGGAGAAGTTGCTAAGGCGTACGTTCATGATGTACCGCTTAACCCTTCAAAAAGTTGATCTTGTCTAAATCCGTCGTCCGGAAGTGCCGGTAGACGGCAACGATGATACTGAGGCCGACGGCCGCTTCTGCCGCGGCGACGCCTATGGAGAAGATGACGAACATCACTCCGGTCAGCATCTCCGGGTGCCGACCGTAACGCCAAAAGGCGATGAAGTTCAGGTTGGCCGCGTTGAGCATGAGTTCGATGCCAATGAGAACCAGGATGGCATTGCGCCGGATGAGTGCGCCGGAGAGGCCGATGGAGAACAGGACGGCGGAGAGGAGCAGGTAGCTGGAGAGCGAGTTCATCGATCTCCTCCTTTTTCTTCGATGGCGAGTACTCCAGCTCCGATCAGTGCCGCGGTCAGGAGGACGCCGATGATCTCCAGGGGAAGGACAAAGCGCTGCATCAGCGCCACGCCAACTTCCCGAACCGAAGCCTCCGGTTGTGCGCCGGAGAGCGGCTGCGGAGAGACTCCGGTAAGGATCGCCCAGGCCAACACCGCGAAGACCAGGAGGGCGGTCAGCGCTCCCGAGAGCCGGGAAGAGACCGAGCCAGGCGCGAGAGTCTCCCCGGTTCGGCTGCGCGTCAGCATGATGGCGAAAACCGCCAAGATGGCTACCGCACCGACGTAGACAAGGACTTGCGTCAATCCGACGAACTGAGCCCCTAACTGGAGATACAGAGCAGCCAAGCCTACCATGCCCAGGGTGAGCGCAAGAACACAGTGAACCGCAGTCTTCAGATTCATCGCCGCGGCGGCTCCGAGAATCGCGATGGCGGCGAGCAGCATAAAGGAGAGAGTCATTTCAAGACGTTTCCAGTTCCGCGGAGTTGGTGATGGTGAATGAACATATGGAACCCGATGTCCGTGTGATGAAGAGCACCGCTGATGATCATCACTCGGCTAGCTGGCGAAGCGATAGGTGCGTTCCTGAAACCATTTGTTGCGCCTGAGGTTCCGGCTCAACAGGAAACAGGAGAGCAGGAGCAGGAGGCTGATGACGGACCAGCGCGTAAAACCGGAGGGAAGATAATGCCACAGCCCTGCGCTAACGATATTAATCAGTGAGAGTGGCAGCATGAACTTCCACCCGAAGTTCATCAACTGATCCATGCGCAGGCGCGGAAGTGTGCCGCGAATCCAGATGAAGACCATAAGCATGAGGATCAGTTTGGCAAAGAACCAGAACCAGGAGGGAATCCAGGTGAGGAAAGAGAAGGGCGCGGCCCAGCCGCCCAGGAAGAGGGTGATGGCCATGGCGCTGCTGGCCATCATGCCCAGGTACTCTGCGACAAAGAAGAGGGCAAACTTGAAGCCCGAGTACTCGATGAAGTAGCCGGCGATGATCTCAGACTCGCCCTCAGGCATATCGAAGGGGCAGCGGTTGGACTCGGCCGTGGCCGCAATCATGAAGAGGATGTAGCCGGTGATGCCCCAGGGAGTAAACAAATACCAGTGCGGCCAGATTCCGGTGTAACCCGCCTGCATGTTCACGATGGTGACGGTGGAGAGCGAGCCTGCCGCCATAATTGCCACCACGCCAGAAAGAACCATGGGCATCTCATAGCTGATCATCTGAGCGATGGCGCGCATGGCCCCCAGCAGAGAATACTTGCTGCGGCTGGACCAGCCCGCCATGAAGACGGCCAGTTCCACCATGCTTCCGATGGCGAAAAAGAATAGGACGCCCGCATTCAGATCAACCACCACCATATTCCTGCCTACCGGCACCACCGAGTACACCAGGAATGAAGCGATGACGATGAGGATAGGCGCCAGCAGGTGGACGAGGTGATCCGCGGAGCGAGGAACGATGTCTTCCTTGGTGAGCGACTTGATGCCGTCGGCGGCCGGCTGCAGGATCCCCCACGGACCGGCGCGGTTAGGACCGTAGCGGTTCTGCATTCTACCCAGGCCTTTGCGCTCCAGCACCGTTGTGATCGCAAACAGCAGGGGAAACACAACCAGTATCGGGAGCACGGACAAAATGGCGGAGCACAGCGGCTGCAGACCGCTGGGCACATAGCCCATGATCCACTGTTTCAGGAGAACAAAGATCTGATCGATCATCTCAGGCATGATTGGCTACCATCCACCGCGAAATCTTGCTTTCTCCAATAAGTGTCCAAAAGGTCATTTCGTCTCCTCTTTGGCGGACGTGTCGGTGTTGGTCCCGGGGGCGGGGACTGGGACATGCGCAGCGGGGGCAGAGGCCGGCGCTGCGGCCGCTTTGGCAGCAGCGGCAGCCGCGGCCGCCAAAGCAGCCTGCTTTTGCTTCTCTTTTTCCTTCTCTCGCTCCTCAGCCAAGGCGGCATCGACGGCCGCAGCTTCCGTGGGATGAATCTTGTGATAGTACTCGTTGGACTTGGCCAGCTTGTCTTTGTGGTGGAGCAGACCGCCGAAGCGATCGTCCGAACTCAACTCGAACTCGACGTCCATCTTGATGGCATCGAATGGGCAGACTTCGACGCAGATCTGGCAGCTCATGCAGACAGAGACGTCAATATCGAATCTTACGGGGTAGAACTGGAGCTTGCCGACAGCGTCAGGCTTCTTATCCTTGCTCTTTTCGATGAAGATGCACTTGGGCGGGCACTCTTTCTCGCAGATGTGGCAGGAGACGCAGCGCAGGCCCTTCTCCCAGTCGTCGCCGTCGTAGACCAAAAAGGGGAAGTCGCGAGTCCCCTCGATTTGGGGGAGCCGCTCCTCAGGGTATTGAACTGTGGTCAAGCGCTCTTTGTCGACATAGCTTCCAAAGAAGTTGCGCGCCGTCTCGGCAAGGCCTTTGATGATTCCGTCCCCTAGCACAGGCAGCCTCCAACACCCTTTGCAATATTCGCCTCAAACAACGTCTCGCTGACCGAACTGCAGCGATCCAAGATTGCCTCATTGTTATGCATCTTGAAGTTCAACGGTCCACCTCACCCAAGACGATATCCACGCTGCCCAGGATGATGACGACGTCAGAGACGTTGTGACCCAGGCACATCTGTTCGAGCAGGGTGAGATTGATTAGGCTGGGCGGACGCACCCGGTAGCGGTAGGGATTGGGTCCTCCATCGCTGATGAGGTAAAAGCCCAGCTCGCCCTTAGGGGCCTCTATCCGCCCGTAGGCCTCACCCGCCTTGGGCCGGAAGTTACGTATCTTGGTGTTTGGATCCATGATGGGGCCGGACGGCAGATCGCGCATCGCCTGCTTGAGGATCTCGATGGACTCACGCATCTCCAGCAAGCGCATCATGTAGCGGTCGTAGACGTCCCCATGCTCGCCGAGAGGAACCCGGAAGGAAAACCGATCATAGATGCCGTACTTGTCCACTTTGCGGAGATCGTAGTTGACCCCCGAAGCCCTGGCCATCGGACCACTGATTCCGGCGTTGATGGCCTGTTCGCGGGTGACGATGCCGATGCCCTGGGTGCGCGCCATCAGGATCTCGTTGGTCCGCAGCAGCCGTTCAAACTCATCTAGGAATCGCGGAAATCCGTCCACGACCTTCTGGGCATGCTCCATCCACCCGGAGGGAAGGTCGCGGCGGCAACCTCCGAAGCGCATGTAGTTGCACATCATGCGTGAACCTGTGAGGGCTTCAAAGAGATCCAGAATCTTCTCCCGCTCGCGGAAGGCGTACATCAGGGGAGTACCGCTGGCCCCCATATCCTGCAACAGGAAGCCAATCAGGCCGGCGTGGTTCTGCAGCCGGGTCAGCTCACCTGTGATGACGCGCAGGTACTCGGCGCGCTCCGGCACGGGAATGCCGGCCAGTTTCTCCACGGCCAGTGCATAGGCCCAGTTGTTAGTGATGGAGCAGATGTAATCCAGGCGGTCGGTGTAGGGCATGGAGCCCAGATAGGTCTCATGCTCAGCGATCTTCTCGTGATTGCGGTGCAGGTAGCCAAAGACAGGCTTCAGCTTGACCACACGTTCTCCATCCAGCACGATGTTCATTCGGAAGACGCCGTGTGTGGAGGGGTGATGGGGTCCCATGGAGATCTCCAGCAGATCGCCGTGGAGATGGTCGTTGGCCGGCTGGGAGATGGTATCGATGGAGACTTCGGTCAGAACGCTCATCTTGCTTCCTCTGCTCCGGATAGTGCTTCCTGCGCCGCGTAATGGGCTTGGGTTCGCCTGAGCACCTCATCGTGGGCGGTTGGTTCGTACTCATAGTCATCCGGATCGACGTAGTCTTTGCGCATGGGGTGGTCGGTGAAGTCCTCCCACATCAGCAACCGGCGCAGATCGGGATGGCCGTCAAAGACGATGCCGAACAGGTCATAGACCTCTCGCTCCTGAAACTCCGCGCTGCGCCAAACTGGGGTCAGGGAAGGGAGGTGAACCCGCTCCGCGCGGTCCCCGGTGCGCATGCGCAGCACCAGAGGACCCTGGCGGTTTTCCTGTGAAAAAAGGTGGTAGACCACCTCCAGATAGTTGCCTGTGGAGATCTTGACCAGCTCTTCAACCTCCTTCTCCACGCCGTCGACGATCTTCTTCGTCTTTTGCTTGGAGGAGGTCTCTTTGAGGGGCCAATCGATTCCGGTGACGTTGGAGCAGTAATCAAAGTGTGGGCTGGCGCCGTCTCGCAAAAAGCTGGCCACAGTCAGGGCATGCTCTGGATCCACAAGCAGAGAGTGCTGGCCGGATGGGCTCGCGTTCGGGAGGATCTCCAGGGAGCAACCGGGTACATTGGCTTCAATTTGAGATTTAATCTCTTCCAGATTCATTTGGGCCTGCATTTGAGATGTTAACCAACGGAGCATGCCAGATGGCGTCGTTCCGTGTAGGGGTAAGGTCGTGCTGGCCGTATTGCGGCACGACAAACTCGCTCGGCTGTTCCTCCTGGAGATGGCGGGGGCGACCGGGACCGGTGAGCTGCTGCTCGTCGATCTTCCGCTGCAGCATCAAAAATGCATCCAACAGCGCCTCCGGACGGGGAGGGCAGCCGGGGATGAAGACATCGACGGGGATATAGCGATCGATGCCCTTGAGCACGTTATAGCCCTGCTTGAAGGGCCCGCCGGAGATAGCGCATGCGCCCATGGAGATGACGTACTTGGGTTCCGCCATCTGGTTATAGAGACGTACTACCTGCGGAGCCATCTTTTTGGTGACGGTTCCAGCGACGATCATAAGATCCGCCTGGCGCGGCGAGGGACGAAAGACCTCGGCTCCGAAGCGGGCCAGATCGTAGCGCGCCATGGTAGTGGCGATCATCTCAATGGCGCAGCAGGCGAGACCGAAGTTGAGCGGCCAGATGGAGCTTTTGCGGCCCCAGTTGTAAAGCTCCTGGAGAGAAGTGGCGACCACACCTTGGCGCCTCAACTCACTTTTTAGCTGTTCATCCATGCCTTAGAACCCTTTGAGCGGATGTTTCAGTTGGTTTTGCAGGACCAAACCGACGCTACTTGCAGTTTACTTTGATGCTGCAACAGCTGTAGCCCGATGGCTGGTGGATGTTTGAGGAATGCGAACGGTGGATCAGGTCCAGGAGAGTACGTTCTTCTGCCAGGCCCAGACGAGCCCTTCTACAAGGAGAAGCAGAAACACCAGCATGGAGACGGACTCTGCCACAGTGAAGCCCCCGAACGCGACAGCGAACGGCAGAAGGAAGACAGCTTCCACGTCAAAGATAAGAAAGATGATGGCGTAGAGGTAATAGCCTGGCTTGAACTTGATCCAGGCATCGCCGTTGGACTCCAAGCCACACTCATAAATCGCGTTTTTGGTGGGGCCTGCCTTTTGCGGAGAAAACTTTTTGGCCCATACCCATGCCAGAGCCAACGGACCGATGGCGAAAGCCGCGCCTGCAATCAAGAGCACAATAACCGGAAGGTACATGTGATTCGTCATAGCTCATCTTTACTTTACCAGAGACGAAACAAATCAGTGTGACATTGATCACAACAGGACGACTCCCAGCCGCTGAGAATGGTAAGAAAGCAACGGGGGGGTACCTTGAATTCAGAACAGTTAGAGATTGTTGATGGGAACCAGGCCGTGGCCGATGTGGCCTACCGGCTGGCGCAGGTGATCTCCATTTACCCGATCACGCCATCCTCCACAATGGCCGAGTGGGCCGATCAATGGCGGGAGGAAGGCCGCCGGAATCTTTGGGGAACGGTGCCGCTGATCGCGGAGATGCAGAGCGAGGGAGGCGCCGCAGGCGCGATGCATGGAGCTCTGCAAGCCGGCTCTTTGAGCACGACCTTCACCGCCTCCCAGGGATTGTTGTTGATGATCCCCAATATGTTCAAGATCGCCGGGGAACTGACTTCGAACGTGATCCATGTCACCGCCCGAACGGTGGCCACGCATGCTCTTTCGATCTTTGGGGACCACTCGGACGTGATGGCCTGTCGTTCGTCCGGCTACGCGATGCTGGCCTCCGATTCGGTGCAAGAGGCCGGAGATCTTGCTCTGATTGCGCATTTGGCGACGCTGGAGGCCAGGGTTCCGTTTCTTCACTTCTTTGACGGCTTTCGAACCTCGCATGAGATCAACAAGATTGTTGGCATCTCCGACGAAACCATCCGCGCCCTGTTGGATGAAAAGCTGGTAGAGGCTCACCGGAGGCGGGCTTTGAGCCCGGACCGCCCGATGCTGCGCGGAACAGCGCAGAATCCGGATGTCTTCTTCCAGGCTCGCGAAGCATCGAATCCGTTCTATCTGGCTTGCCCGTCGATCGTGCAGAGATTGATGGACGACTTCGCCCGGCTGACCGGCCGTTCCTATCAACTGTTTGACTATGTTGGCGACCCGGAGGCGGATCGGGTGATCGTGATGATGGGTTCCGGAGCCGGTGCGACTGAAGAGGCGATCCTTCACTTGAATGCCCGTGGAGAAAAGCTCGGGCTGCTGAAGGTTAGGTTGTATCGTCCGTTTGCCACCGAGGCGTTCCTGAGCGCTCTTCCCAAGTCGGTGCGGGCGATTGCCGTGCTGGATCGCACCAAGGAACCGGGCGCGATTGGTGAGCCGCTATACCAGGATGTGGTGACGGCGATCGGCGAAAACATGCAGGATGCGAGCCCCCGGTTTGCCAAGCTTCCCACGGTGATCGGCGGCCGTTATGGCCTGTCCTCCAAGGAGTTCACCCCGGCCATGGTGAAGGGCATCTTCGAGGAGTTATGGGATCCGCAGCCGAAGAATCACTTCACCATCGGCATCGAGGACGATGTCACGCACACCAGTCTGGAGTACGATCCGAAGTTCTGCACCGAGGATCCGCGCACCTTCCGCGGCCTGTTCTACGGTCTTGGATCGGATGGGACGGTGGGCGCCAACAAGAACTCGATCAAGATCATCGGGCATGAGACCCCGAACTACGTCCAGGGCTACTTCGTTTATGACTCCAAAAAGTCCGGCTCGATGACCACATCTCATCTTCGTTTCGGGCCGGTGCCGATCTTGTCCACCTACCTGATTTCGCAAGCCAATTTTGTGGCCTGCCACAGCTTCTCCTTTCTGGAACGGATGGACATTCTCTCCGCCGCGGCTCCGGGCGCTGTGTTTCTGTTGAATGCTCCCTATGGACCGGAGGAGGTATGGGAGCATTTGCCGCGCAAGGTGCAGCAGACGATTCTGGAACGGAAGCTGGAGTTTTATGTGATCGACGCCTATGGCGTGGCCCGCGAGACCGGGATGGGCAGCCGCATCAACACTGTCATGCAAGTCTGTTTCTTCGCCATAAGCGGCGTTTTGCCGCTGGCCAAGGCGGTTGAGCAGATCAAGAAGGCCATTCAGCAGACCTATGGAAGACGCGGGGATGTGGTACAAAAAAACTATGCCGCGGTGGATGCTGCGCTAGCTCATCTGCATCGCGTGAAGGCGCCCGAGAAGGTCACAGCCCACTTCGATCTCTTGCCGATTTTCTCGTCAGCGGCGCCAGAATTTGTTACGAACGTTTTGGGCGAGATGGCTGCGGGCCGGGGAGACCTGCTGCCGGTAAGTGCGCTGCCACCGGATGGAACCTTCCCTACGGGAACCACGCAGTGGGAGAAGCGGAACATCGCTCAGATCATTCCGGTATGGGATCAGGATCTGTGCATTCAGTGCGGCAAGTGTGTTCTGGTGTGCCCGCATGCGGCGATCCGCGCCAAGGTCTTTGATGGCGCCTTGCTCTCAGAGGCGCCGCAGGGCTTCAAGACCGCCAAGCCGAAGTGGCGCAATATGGAAGAAAAGCTCTACGCTCTGCAAGTTGCGCCCGAAGACTGTACCGGGTGCCGTTTGTGCATGGAGACCTGCCCGGCGGTGAGCAAGACGGAGCCGGTGGCTGGTCCCAGGCGCAAGGCGCTGCAGATGGAACCGCAGGAGCCCTTGCGTGCCGCGGAGGCGGAAAACTGGAAGTTCTTTGCCGGCCTGGCCCCGGTGAACCGTGCGACCCTGTCGCACAACCAGGTGAAGGATATTCAACTGCTGGAGCCTCTGTTCGAGTTCTCCGGCGCTTGCGCAGGCTGTGGAGAGACACCGTACATCAAGCTGCTCACGCAGTTGTTCGGCGACCGTTTGTACATCGCCAACGCCCCCGGCTGCTCTTCGATCTATGGCGGCAGCCTGCCCACGACGCCTTACACGGTAAACGGCGATGGCCGCGGACCCACCTGGGCCAACTCGCTCTTCGAGGACAATGCGGAGTTTGGTTTGGGAATTCGCCTTGGGCTGGATCAACAGAAGGAGCAGGCGGAATCTCTGTTGCGGCAACAGGCAGCGATCATCGGAGAGGAGCTGGTCGAGGCGGCGCTCAGCGCCGATCAGTCAACGGAAGTTGGGATTGATCGGCAACGAG
This sequence comes from Granulicella sp., assembly GCA_027335345.1. Lineage (GTDB taxonomy): Bacteria > Acidobacteriota > Terriglobia > Terriglobales > Acidobacteriaceae > Granulicella. The sequence continues at coordinate 33,882 of DAHWOF010000130.1, forward strand.
AGAGGGTGAAACTGATCCGCAGCCGACTAGAAGGAGCGGAGACGCCGGAGGCGAGATTGTTGCTAAGCCTGGCTGACTCATTGGTGCGCAAAAGCGTGTGGCTGGTGGGTGGCGATGGCTGGGCTTACGACATCGGCTTTGGCGGTGTGGACCATGTGCTGGGCTCGGGAAAAAATGTGAAGATTCTGGTGTTGGATACCGAGACTTACTCCAACACCGGCGGACAGATGTCGAAGTCGACGCCGCGAGGGGCGGTGGCCAAGTTTGCCACAGGCGGCAAGCTGACGGACAAGAAGGATCTTGCGATGGAGGCGGTCAGCTATGGTTCGGTATACGTAGCTCGGGTGGCCATGGGAGGCAGCGACGTGCAAACGATAAAAGCGTTCCAGGAGGCAGAGGCTTATGACGGTCCGGCTCTGATCATCGCCTATAGCCAATGCATCGCCCACGGATATGACCTTGGCCTTGGAATGGAGCAGCAGAAGAACGCCGTGCTGTCTGGGTACTGGCCGCTGATGCGTTATAACCCCATGCTGCAGGCCCAGGGCAAAAATCCATTTCAGCTAGATTCCAAGCCACCCTCCATTCCTTTGAAAGATTACAGCTACAAGGAAGCGCGCTATACCATGCTCTCGCGCAGTCATCCCGAGGTTGCCCAGCAGCTTCTGGAAGAGGCGGAGGAAGACGTTCAGAGGAAGTGGCATTTGTACCAGGAATATGCTTCCGGGGACAGTTCTTTGCCCAGAAAGATGCTTTCGCCGGAGGTGGGATCGACGTCCGCGGCAGTAACTCCTGTAGGTGCGAAAGGTTGATAATCGCACTGCAGATGGTTGCTCCTGAAGGAGACCATTGCAGGGCGTCAAGATGCTCCTCAAACCATCACCGAACTGGCGCGGAGCCAGCAAATTCGCCCATTGGAAAAGTTGAGAAGATAGCCCGAAGGGCGCCGTTTCGCAGGCAAGACAACTTATGAAGATTGAGCATTTCGAGGTGCGGCAAACCCGGCTCGATAGCGAACGGTTGCGGGGAAGGAATACAATCTCTGGTGGTATATGACGAGCCGGTTGCTATGACGGCTGCGGGAGCGAAACGCGAGTTTTCCTGCCTTCCCGACCATCCGCAGAACTCTATCGGCGCAACAAGATGGAAGGATTTATCAATGGCTACCACGAATCTCGAAGCTGAGAGTCTGTCCGCAGCAGACTCGATTGTTCACCCCAAGAAATTGGTGAACGATTTCACCATCCAGGTCGCAACGGTAAACGGATCTGGATCACAGTCCGCGAACAGCATCCTGCTCCGGAGCATCTTTCGAATGGGGGTTCCAGTCTCCGGCAAGAACCTGTTTCCATCCAACATTGCAGGACTGCCCACGTGGTTTCTGATTCGCGCCAACCGTGATGGCTGGGTGGCGCGCAAGGGGCACGTGGATCTGCTGATTGCGTTGAATCCAGAGACCGTGTTGGACGATATTCGCAAACTGCCGGCGGGTGGGGCTGCGATCTATGACGAAAGCTTCTCGATCGGAGACCGTCGCGCCGATGTGGTGTACTATCCCGTTCCCTTCGATCAACTGGTAGCTGCGACCGGGGCGGAGATGAAGGTTCGCAAGCTGATCAAGAACATGGTCTATGTGGGCGTGGCGGCGCAGCTCCTGGCCATCGACATGAAGGGCCTGGAGAGCATCGTTCGGCAGCAGTTTTCTCGCAAGGCCGCAGTGGCGGATCTGAACTGGAAGGCGGTTCAGCTCGGTTTTGATTATGCCGCCAGCTCGCTGACCAAGCAGGATGGGCTCATGGTTGAGCCGATGAACGCCACACAGGGCAAGATCATCATCGATGGAAATGCGGCCTGCGCCATGGGTGCGATGTTCGCCGGAGTGACGGTGGTGAGCTGGTATCCGATCACTCCGTCAACCAGCGTGGTGGAAGATCTGATCAAGTACATGAAGAAGTACCGGGTGGAGAAGGACGGCAAGGCCACCTTTGCCATCGTGCAGGCCGAGGATGAGCTGGCCGCAATGGGGATGGTGCTGGGCGCGGGATGGGGCGGAGCTCGCTCCATGACGGCGACATCCGGACCTGGCATCTCGCTGATGGCGGAGTTTGCCGGGCTCGGATACTTTGCCGAGATCCCGGGTGTCATTATTGACGTGCAAAGAACCGGCCCTTCAACGGGACTGCCGACCCGCACGCAGCAGTGCGATATCGCCTTCATCTCCGGGCTGTCGCATGGCGATACCAAGCACGTGATGCTGCTTCCGGGCTCGGTGAAAGAGTGCTTCGAGCTGGCCATTGAGGCCTTTGACGTTGCGGAGATGCTCCAAACTCCTGTGTTCATTCTGAGCGATCTGGATTTGGGGATGAACAACTGGATGTCCGATCCATTCGAATATCCAGAGAAACCGATCAATCGAGGAAAGGTATTGAACGCGAAGCAACTGGAAGAGTTGGGAGAGTTTGCCCGTTACAAGGACGTGGATGGCGACGGCATTCCTTACCGGACGCTACCTGGGACAAACCATACCAAAGCGGCGTACTTCACGCGCGGTACGGGCAAAAATGAGAGGGCGCTGTACTCGGAGAGGCCGGAGGACTATGCGCAGAACATGCAGCGGTTGGCTCGCAAGTTCGAAACCGCAAAGACCTTGGTCCCCAAGCCTGTACTGAAGGGAACGGGGAAGGAGAAGATAGGCATCATCGCCTTCGGGAGCAGCGATCCTGCCGTGCTGGAGAGCCGGGATCAGTTACAACGCGAAGCCAGGATCGAGACCGACTATCTGCGCCTTCGGGCTTATCCGTTTACGCAGGAGGTCAATGACTTCGTGGCTCGCCACGAGACCATCTTTGTGGTGGAACAGAACCGCGATGGCCAGATGCGAAACCTGTTGAAGACCGACCTGGATGCATCCGAGGCTGTCAAGCTGCACTCGATCACCTACTTTGCCGGCCTGCCGATAGAGGCGAGGGTTATTACCGAGGCTATCACCAAATTTGAAGGAGCAAGAAAGTAATCATGGCAACCTCACCCGTCCCATCCACACCTGCGCGGACCAATCAGATCGGCCTTGAGATCCTGGATTACCGCGGCAGCAAGTCTACTCTCTGCGCCGGTTGCGGTCATAACGCGATCTCCGAGCGTCTGATCGAAGCATTTTACGAGATGGGCGTTCCGCCAGAGGAGGTGATGAAGATGAGCGGCATCGGCTGCTCCTCCAAGTCGCCGGCGTACTTCATGTCTCGCTCTTTCAGTTTCAACTCCGTGCATGGACGCATGCCGGCAGTGGCGACCGGAGCTCTGCTAGCCAACAAGACCATGCGGTCGATTGGCATCAGCGGAGACGGGGATACCGTCTCCATCGGGCTTGGGCAGTTCATGCACTTGCTACGCCGCAATCTGCCCATCATTTACATTGTTGAGGACAATGGAGTGTACGGGCTTACCAAAGGGCAGTTTTCCGCAACCGCCGATATTGGTTCGAAGCTGAAGACGGGCGTTGTCAATGACATGCCGCCCATCGATATCTGTGCGCTGGCGATCCAGGTGGGAGCTACTTTCGTAGGCCGATCGTTCTCCGGGGACAAGAAGCAGCTCTCCACGATGCTGAAGGCGGCCATTGCTCACAAGGGAACCGTCTTGCTGGATATCATCTCCCCGTGTGTCACCTTCAATGACCATGAGGGTTCCACAAAGAGCTACAAGTACATGAAAGAGCACGATGAGGCAGTCAACGAAGCCGGCTTTATCGCTCCGTTTGAGGATATCGCCGTGGAGTACGATCACAATACCACCGTGGATGTTCAGCTGCATGACGGCTCGCATCTGCGGCTGCGCAAGATTCATGAGGATTACGCTCCGACCAGCAAGACGGGCGCGATCAGCATGCTCACCGAGGCGCACGATTCAGGCGAGGTCCTTACGGGTGTCTTCTATGTGAACCCGCAAGGGATGGATTTTGTGACGCGGCTGAATTTGATTGACGAACCGCTTTCGTTCGCCTCTGAGGCTCGGGTGCGCCCTGGTCCTGAGGTCCTCACGGCGCTGATGCAAGAACTTGCTTAGATTGCGACAAATCAACGACAGTGGAAGGGCCCTGCCATCATCCGCGGGGCCCTTTCTCGTATGAACTAGTATAACGACCGGATAAATAGGTAATCAAGCTAGATGCTTGCGCAGCCCGATTCCTGGCATTATAGCTGAGGTATGGGCAGAGGAAAGCGACTTGAGATTGCGCTAACCCCGCGAGACCGGCGGCATTTGCAGCGGTTGCTCAGGGGTGGATTGCAAGCGGTGCGCACGGTAAAACGCGCTTTGGCGT
>DAHWOF010000134.1 GCA_027335345.1 Granulicella sp.
ACCGTCATATCACCCTGTCGATGCTGGCTTTGGCGGCGCTGACCGTACTGCGAGCGAGGGAGAAAAAAAACTTCGTTTCGAAAGGTTCCCCTCAGCGTCCCAGAAATCCGGCATTTGCTGAGTTTCGTGCTGCGCGGGGGCTGGAACGGCCTGGAACATCTCCTGCACTGGTCTGACTGGCGAAGACGACATCAATTCCTCGCTCAGTTCTTCCACTACCGGAAACACGAGCTCTCACTTCTCCCCACTTAGCTACAACTGTAGTACTAGCCGAGGAAAGCGCCCCTAAAGGTTGCGGCATTGGCTGCACCTACACGGACAAAAGCCCGACGCCGGTCCTTGGGGGACTTCTCGGTGCGTTCTTGCTCAGAACCGCAGGCGCGAGTTACTGCCTGTGGAAGACCAGAGTCTCCGCAAGGTGCTGCCCGGTCTCCAGGGTTCCTTCGTCCGTCATCGTCATCCGGCGTCCATCGGCCGAGACAACGTAGCGGGCCTTCTCCGTCACCTGGCCGTCGCGCCGATAGATCTCGTCCACGGTGCGAGCATTCACCAGCGCAAGCTGCACCGTGTCATTGCGCGAGTCCTGCAGATCGTACTGCCGGCCATCCAGGCGCGCATCATAGCGGAAATCCCCGGAGAATCGCACGCCGCCACGGCCATCCGGCTCAAACTTCAACAACATCCCCTGCCGCATCAGTGTCCGGCCCAGCTCCTCTGTCCACTCGCCGGCAAAGGGATCCTTGAGCTGCCGCGCGCCCGCGCCTCGCTTCCAGACCGTAACTCCATCGTTCTGCCCGCCAAGGTTCGCGCCCCCATCTGCCTGGCTTCTGGTGGTTACCGTAAGCTCCTTTCCGTCTTTCGATAACTGGTCATCCAGCGTCGCTACCACCACTCCGTCCTTCTTCTCCGTCACCACGACGTGTCTCCGGTTGACCCGGTGCAATTCGACCTGATCGAAGAGAGGATTGCCCGCCACTGCCGTCTGCTTCCCACTGGCGCTCGCGGTAAACGCCACGTGCTTCTCTCCGGAGATCACCACGCGCTCCTGGTCTCCGAGGCGTCTAATCGACAACTGATTTGACGGGGTCAGCGTGCCCTGAGCCGATTCGAGCGTCCAAGCGCCGATGCGCGGATCCGCGGATCCAATCTGGACCGCGGCCAAGAGTCCAAGGATAACGAAGCGTAGAATGGAGGGCCCCCTTCGCCGTTGATGGCTGCGATCACTCTAGCAGAGACGCAAACGGATGGGTGAGAAGATAAAATCCACCCAGTAGGATCCAGTGGCGTCGAACAACGACTGCGGCGTCTACCGGTGGTCAAGGCTGGTGTCTTCCCAGCCCGTCCCTGCTCTCACAGGAGATTGGGGACAGGAAAAGGAAGACGCTCTCGTTCGCGCACGGAAGTGGATATGAATCGCTTGAAAGCACACCGTTTCTGGGTCTCCGGGATCGTCCTTGCCGCCGTCCTCGCCCTGCTTCCCTCCTCTTTCCATGCTGTACACCACCTGGAGACGGCCACTCGCGTCGAAGGCAGCCAGGCTGAGACGGTCGACCAGGAGTTGGCCAGCGACTTCCATTCGCCCTTCGTGAATCGTGTGGTTCTGGTGATCCAGGGCCTTCCGCCCGCAAATTCCCCGGCTGGCGAGCAGGCCCTGGGGACCATCGTCTCCGCCGTTGAGGAGCAGCCGGGCGTCTCCGCTGTGATCTCCTATCTCCAGTTGCGCGACCCCCTCTTTCTGGGCCGGGGCGGCGGCAGCTTCGTCCTGATTGGGCTGGACTCGAACTCTGGTCCGGTAGAGCTGCTCATTCCTGGCTTGCATCAGTGCGCCCACCAACTGGAGGCGCAACTGCGCAGCACCTATCCCAAGGTGAAGCTGCAGTTGACCGGCGAGGTCCCGCTCAACTTCGACCTGCGCCGGGTGAGCGCCGATGATGTGCACCATGGAGAGAGCCTGGTGATCCCCGCCACTCTGGCCCTGCTGTTACTCGCCTTCGGCAGCTTGGCGGCCGCGATGATTCCCATCGCCGTGGGCCAGCTCGCCATCGCCACCACCATGGCGATAGCCGGCTTGCTGGGCGAGCACTTTCATCTCTCCATCCTGATCCAGAACCTGGCCACCATGCTGGGCATGGGGCTGGGCATCGACTACACGCTGCTGATGGTCAGCCGGCTCCGCGAGGCGATTGCCGCAGGACATGGCAAAGCTGAGGCCGCGAGGATCGCGGCGCGCCGCGCCGGGCGCACGCTGCTGATCTCCGCCTCCACCGTCGCCATCGGCTTCCTGGCCCTCTTGACCGTACCCATCAGCGAGATTCGTTCGATCGGTCTAGCCGGATTCCTGGTGGCCGGCGTCAGCGTGTTGCTGGCCAACACCGTCGTCCCCGCCCTGCTGGCCCTGCTGGGTTCCCACATCAACGCCGGACGCCTGCCCTTCACCCCCAAGCTCGACCTGCATCGACCCGAGTGCGTCGGCGGCTGCTGGCGAAGCTGGGGCCGGCGGATCGTCGCCCACCCGTGGCTCGCCATCGTGCTCTCCGGCACGCCGCTGCTGCTGCTGGCTTATCAGGCTACGCGCATGGATACCAGCTTGCCCCGGGGAGATTGGCTGCCGGCGCAGGCCGAATCCGTTCAGGCTCTGAATACGCTGCAACAGATGGGCCGCTCCGGCGTGGTGGAGTCCATACGCCTGATCGTCGATCTGCCCTCGGATTCAATCACCGGCTCCGCCGCAGGCTGGAACGCCATTGATCGCCTCTCAAATCGCCTGGCTGCCGACCCTCGTTGTGCCCGCGTGCTCTCCATCACCACCCTGACCAGCGGGGACCGCTCCTACCTGGACGACCTCTCGCGCCAGACCCAGCGCTCCCTGGTGAGCCGCAATGGCCACCAAGCCTTCGTCGAGGTTATGCCCAAAGACTCCGTCTCGCTGCGGGGACAGGTGGATTGGATACGCCAGGTGCGCAAGCTTGGCGCTCCAGCGCTGACCGGCGTGCCGGATGCAACGCTTCTGGCCGGCGGCATCCCTGCCCTGAACGCCGACTATCAGACGATCGTCCATCGCCACATGGTCCCGGTGACCACCATGGTGGTGGTGGCGACACTGATCGCCCTGCTCTTCGGCTTCCGTTCCCTCGTCGTCGCGATCAAGGCGATCCTGCTCAACCTGCTCACCGTGGCCGCCTCCTTCGGCGCCCTGGTGCTGGTCTTCCAGCGTGGTTACGGCTGCCGGTGGCTGGGCGTGAGTGCAGGAACCGGCAGCGTCTTTCCCCTGGTCCCCATCGTGACCTTCGCCATCGTCTTCGGCCTCAGCATGGACTATGAGGTCTTTCTGGTCGCCCGTGTCTTGGAAGCGCGCCGCAGCGGCTTCAGCGAGCTGGAGGCCATCCCCGAAGGCATGGCCCAAACCGCCGGATTGATTACCAGCGCTGCCGCCATCATGATCGCGGTCTTCATCGCCTTCACCCTGGGCAACTTCCTGGTCGTCAAGATGATCGGCTTCACCCTGGCGGTCGCGGTCTTCCTGGATGCCACCCTGGTTCGCATCGTAATCGGCCCCGCCCTGCTGCGCGTCGCAGGCGACTGGAACTGGTGGCCGTGGGGGCTGAGACGACCGGCAAAGCCATCGATCCGCTCGGTGACCCGAGTCTCTTCGTAGAGAGCGCCCCGAAAGGGCGGATCGCGAGAAGCTGGACCAAAAAGCAAGATCAGACGGCGGCCAGACAGCGGAGCCGATGTGGCGGCCACGGCCGCCCGGCGGAAGTTCCCCTTCTGAAAGCGGCTAAGTTGTTGAAGGCCTGAGAGCAATCGTGTCTTTTGGGTACTGATATAGGCATGTAAAAGGCTATAATAATCTTTCTATAATCCATTCTCAGTGATATTTGTAGCGCATGTACATAGCGCGCGTCCCCAACCGCTCCTCGCCTCCGGCCATCCTCCTGCGGGAGTCCTTCCGCCAGGACGGCAAGGTCAAGTCGCGCACCCTGGCCAACCTCACCTCCTGGCCCCCGGAACGCATCCAGGCGCTGGATCGCGCCCTGCACGGAGACTTCGATCAGGCCGCCCTGAGCGAACCCACCGTGGGACCCGTCTTCGGCCTGCTCTATGCGCTCAAGCAG
>DAHWOF010000144.1 GCA_027335345.1 Granulicella sp.
CCCGCCTGGCCTACCAACACCTGGGCATCGAGATGCCTCGTAAGCCTACGCTCTTTGGCTAGGATCTTCTCCCGCCGGCGATGAGCTTGGTCAGGGGTTGATCCCGGTCCCGGCGCGTCTCCTCGGTGCGCACCTCAACACAAGCAGCCGGACCGCGAACGCCGTTTGGCCAGGCCTGGGCGATCCCCGCCGCTGCCCCTTGCGCAGAAGCTGGGGCGACCCCCATCGGCGGCCGCGGCTATGCGACCGCCAGCTTCACCAGAATGACGAACGCCAGGGCCAGCAGCGCCCTGCGCCCCAACAGCTTCAGTGCCGGAACCGAGAAGTGTCGCCGCATCGTTCTACCCCCTACGCTGCGACTCTATTCCGTTTTGATTTCAGGCTGGTAAATCTTTCAGCCGGGACGATGAGCAAGCGCATCAGCGAGGATACCCCCGGTCTCGGCCAACTGCCTTTGGGCTGCCGAGTAACCGATGCCCAGCCGGCCCATCAGAATCGCCGCCTTCACATCCTTGTCCGCCTGCATCAGCAACTCGGTCGCCGTCGCCCTGTCGCAGCCTACGGCCGTGGCAACGATCCGCTCCGCGCGATCCATCAGCTTGGCATTGCTGGCCCGCATGTTCACCATCAGGTTGCCGAAGGTCGCCCCGGTTCGGATCATCACGCCGGTCGAGAGCATATTCAGCACCATTTTGGTGGCTGTGCCGGCCTTCATCCGCGTGCTTCCGGTAAGCACCTCCGGTCCTGTCGCCGGAGTAATGGCTATGGCTGCGGTCTGGGCCAAGGCCGAGCCGGGAACGCAACTCAAACCCACCGTCAGGGCTCCCAGGCTCTTTGCATACTCGATGGCCCCCAACACATACGGCGTTCGCCCGCTGGCCGCGATTCCCACCAGCGTATCCGGCCTCCGATCGGAGCCGAAGCCGGCCGCGGCCAGATCCCGCGCGCCCTGCTCGCGCGAATCCTCGGAGTGCTCGCTGGAGAGCCGCAGCGCGGCATCCCCTCCGGCGATGATGCCATGGATCAGATCCGGACTCACCGAGAACGTAGGCGGGCACTCGCTGGCATCCAGCACGCCCAGGCGTCCGCTGGTCCCCGCTCCGATATAAAACATCCGTCCGCCACGCCGAAACCTCTCGGCCATCGCGTCAACCACGCGCGCAATCTGCTCCAACTCAGCGGCGACGGCGCCTGCAACCTTGGCATCTTCTGTGTTGATGAGCGCCAGCATCTCCACCGTCGGCAGCTCATCCATATGTTCACTGGCCGGATTGCGCCGCTCGGTCGGCAGATCTCCCAACCGTTGGCCGTTCATCCCTTCGCCATCCAGACCCTCTTCGCTCGGCGCCCTCATTCGCTCTCCGTTCCCCTTGCTGCTCTTCGGCCTTTCGGCAAGCTTCTAGAGCATCAGTTGCCCACCATTGACCTCGATCGTTTCACCAACAACGTAGCTGGCGGCATCCGAGGCGAGAAACACAATCACCTTGGCGCACTCCATCGCAGTGCCCGCCCGCTTGAGTGGAATCGTCTGAATGAGATTCTGCATCACCTCCGGCGCGGTAAAGGCCTCGTGGAATGGCGTATCGATCACCCCAGGCGAAACGCAGTTAACCCGAATTCCGTAGGGCGCCAATTCCTTTGCCAGCGCCTTCGTCCATGTGATGATCCCACCTTTCGCGGTAGCGTAAGCGCTGGCGCCCACGCCGCCTCCGTTACGGCCGGCAATCGACGCTATGTTGACAATCACGCCACAGCCACGCTCCATCATGGAGCCCGCAACGGCCTGAGAACACATCATGGCGCTTTTCAGGTTCAGATCCATCACAGCGTCCCACTTCAACTCGGTCATCTTCAACAGGGGTAGCCGTTCAATGAGTGAACCGGCATTATTGACCAGAATGTCGATGGGCCCCAAGGCATCCACGGCTTGCTTGATGAGAGAGTCCACGTCACTGGAACGGGTTACATCCGCTTGGATGACAACAGCGTTTCCACCTGCGCCGGTAATCTTGTCGTGCACTTGTTTAGCGCCCGCCCGGTTGCGGTGATACCCGATGACGACCCGGGCGCCCACTTCAGAGAACAGGATTGCCGTTGCTGCGCCAATGCCGGAGGATGCACCGGTCACCACCACGGTTTTATCTTTTAACGCCAGAAAGCTGTCCACGGATGGTCCCTCCTTCCGTGCGGTGATCCTGGTGGATCTCCGCACGGAGCGCTACTGTGCCTTTCAGTATAGCGACCCATCGATAGAATCCTGCGCGAGCCATCCTCTGTCACCGTGCCCACCCCATGCGCCATCCGTCCCACAGCCCGAGCTCCAACCCGAATTGCGCCCGAACTGCGCAGAGTCAGTCGGAAACCTCAGAGCAATCTGTGTCAGCATAATAAGTTAGATGAGCGATCCGGACCATCCTTCTCCCAACTCCGCGGGCTCGGTAGCTTTCAGCGCAGCCGTGGCATGGCAATCGCGAGACTTCCGTTTCTACTCCGCCGCCCGCCTGCTGGGCATCATGGGCGCGGAGGCCCAGGGAGTTGGAGTTGCCTGGCAGATCTACCAGATCACCCACTCGGCGTTGGCGCTGGGATATACCGGCCTGGCTCTCTTCCTTCCCGGCATCTTCTTTGTTCTTCTCGCCGGCCACGTTGCGGACCGCTATGACCGCCGCACCATCATCCTCACCTGCTACTCGATGCAGGCGCTGGCAACCTCGTCTCTGCTTTGGCTGGCGCTCTGCCGCTCGCAGAATGTCTGGCTCATCTACGCCATCCTCTTCGTCGTCGGAGCCGGCCGCTGCTTCAGCGGACCGGCCGCCAGCGCTCTGGTCCCGACCCTGGTTCCCATGGAACACTTCGTCAACGCCGTCACCTGGGGCGCCACGATCTTTCAGATCGCCAATGCCACCGGACCGATGATTGGGGGCATCCTCTTCACCATCCCGCTGACGCATCTGTTTGGCGGTCGTCTGGCAGCGCTCAACGGAGCTCCCTTGGTCTACGCCTTTACCTTGTCACAGATCCTCGGCTTCATAAGCTTCTTCAGCATGGTCAAGCCGCGCGGCGCCGGGGAGAAGAAGGGCTTCACCCTGGAGACCATGTTCGCCGGTCTGCGCTACGTCATCAGCACGCGGCTGCTGCTGGGCTCCATCTCCCTGGATCTTTTCGCTGTGCTGCTGGGCGGGGCGGTGTCGCTGATGCCCATCTTCGCGGCGGACATTCTGCACGCCGGCGCCAACGGCCTGGGCATGCTGCGCTCCATGCCCTCCCTGGGAGCGCTGGCCGTCTCGCTCACCGTGCTGGTCTTTCCCATCCGCCGCCGCGCGGGCAAGGCCATGCTGCTCTGCGTCGGCCTGTTCGGCGCCGCCACCATCGTCTTTGGCCTTAGCCGCAACCTTCTGCTCAGTTGCATCGCGCTGCTCATCATCGGGGCGTCCGACATGATCTCGGTGGTCATCCGCGCCAGCATTCTGCAGTTGGCCACGCCGGAGAAGATGCGGGGCCGCGTCTCCAGCATCAACTGGCTGTTTGTGGGCGTCTCCAATGAGGTTGGCGAGTATGAGAGCGGCCTCACCGCGCACTGGTGGGGCGCGGTCCGCGCCGTTGTCTTCGGCGGTATCGCCAGCATGGCCGTCACCGGCCTCTGGAGCGTGATGTTCCCCGCTCTTCGCGCCGCAGACGCCCTCACCGCCGAGAGCCTCATCCCTCTGGAGAAGCAGTTCAGCAGCATGGAGCCGGTCGGCTAGCCGAGGCTCTCCTGGCTCGACCAACCACTCCGTGGCCCAACCACCCAAGAGCGGGCCTGACCGGACCTGACCTGACCGCTGCCTAAGCCGGTCTGGCCGTATGCGGAAGACTCGGTGCGCGGATGCAGCTACGCCCCGCTGCACAAGAATGTGCCAAGCGAGTTGGAGGAAAGCGACTGTCGCGCTATCGGGCTTGATCTGATGCGGGTGCAGTTTGGGTGGCCTGTCGGAATGCCGCTGGTTCGCAGTTTGAAGGATGGCCTGTGGGAGGTTCGTTCCTCCCTACCCAGCCAGCGCATCGCGCGGCTGGTGCTTTGCTTTCACGAAGAGGCACTGATCGTGCTGCACGGATTTATCAAGAAGACGCAGAGGACTCCAGCGGATGACCTGGCGCTGGCGAAACGAAGGATGAACGAGGTGACGAGATGAAAAAGCAGAACACGCAGGTGGGTTCCTCGCTCGATGACTTTTTGAAGGACGAAGGCACCCGGTGCGAGTCCAACTGGATCATGCCGAGGGCGGCTATTCGTATGCGCTAAAGACCGGGCTTAAGCACTTTGGTAGCATGCGTTCGTGTGGCGAGGATGAGGATGCGCGACGAGGACGGACCCACCAAATTCCACTCCCCGGCTCCCGCTCCCATACCCCCGCACCGGCTCGCCTCTTGCCATGTTCCCTCCAGTGGCGCATAGGACCACGCAAGTATCACCAGAAGCATCACCGATAGGGAGAGAAGAAGTCTACCCCGCGGAGAGAATATCTATTATATGATTTATTTTCAATCGTTTATCTTGGTGGGCCCGGAGGGATTTGAACCCCCAACCAAGGGATTATGAGTCCCCTGCTCTAACCGTTGAGCTACAGGCCCTTCCTTACCGCACACCTACTCCCCGCCAAGGTCCCACGCAGCCTTCGAAGCTGCCTGGGCCGCTTGCAGACACTGGAGCCTGCTGCGTGACGCCTCCACCATTGTATGGTGTGCGACATGGGCAACCAAACGCTCAACGTCCTGCGGCCCTCAGCGCCGTCCCGATACGCCCTCCAGATCAGCACACCGTTAGTCGTCATCGTCGTTGTTTGGATTGTCCGCAGCGTCATACGGCTTCGCCCCCCGCGGGTCGGGAGCCACCAGCGCCGGCTGGGTGTACGTCTTGCCATCAACGTCCAGGCGCACGCTGTACTCTCCCGGCGCCAGCGCCACCGGACTTCTGTGCCCCTCTGGCTGTTTCGCGGCTGGCGGCTCCACGCCGCTGCACGCATCCTTCGGTTTCACCTCGGCTGCATGCTCGCCGAACTCCTCTCGCCGGCGCTGCAGATGCAGCGCAAAGCGATGCATGCCAGCGTCCGCGGAAGGCGGCGTCGGCGGCTCTCTCCAGATCGCCTGCACATCAATCTTCTCCGTATCCACGGGCTTCACTGGTGTATCGCTGGCGGCGCAAACCCGCACCACCCCTTGGCTATCCACCAACTCCAGGCGCAGCGGCGTGGTGGCCGCGCTCTTCAGCCAGTAGTAGGCCACCACACCCTGCGGAGGATTCTTCTCCTGCGGCTCCTCGGGCGGCAGCGGCGTTCCATCCTCCGCGCCGGGCACCAGCGAGAGCGTGGTTCCTGGCCGGAAGAGATACACCGGCGAAGATGCTATCTCCGCTCCCTTCGCCGCCAACTGCCGCAGCGGCGTCATCTGGTCCAGCACCCAGAACCCGCGCCCATGCGTGGCAACGGCCAGATCGTCGCCATGCACCACCAGGTCCCGCACCGAAGTCGCCGGCATATTCAACTGCAGCGGCTGCCACTGGTCGCCATCGTCAAAGGAGACGTACACCCGCAGCTCCGTGGCCGCATAGAGCAAGCCTTTCTGCTTGGGATCCTCCTTCACCGAGTTCACAAACGCTCCCTCGGGAATCCCCTGCGAGATCTCCGTCCAGCTCTTGCCGCCGTCGTGGGTGCGATAAATATACGCGTGGAAGTCGCCCAGCCGGTGCCGGTCCACGGACGCATAGGCGGTCTCCTGGTCAAATTTCCCGGCCTCGATCTGCGAGATCTTGCTCCATGCGGTCAGCGCCTTGGGGGTCAGGTTGCTCCAGTTCGCCCCGTCGTCGGTGGTCCTCCAGATCAGGCCGTCGTCGGTACCCACCCACACCATCTTCGCGTCCAGCGGCGAAGGGCTGATCGTATAGACCACGCCAAACCGGTTCGTCATCGGCTCATCGATGTCCAGTGCCGTCACCGGGTCCAACGTCTTGGGTATACCGGGGTTCAACCGCGAGAGATCCGGACTGATCCTCACCCAGGTGCGTCCCTCATCGCGGGTGCGGAAGACAAACTGGTTGGAGTAGTACAGAGCGTTGTCTGCGGGAGAAAAGATCTCGGGCAGCGTCCAGGTCTTACGGTAAGGGTCGGAGGCATCGGCCTTGGGGATGGAGCCCACCGGCTGCTGCACGTTTAGCAGCTGGTTGCATCGCCCCGCGCCCCCGCCATACAGCATCACGGGGTTCTTGGGATCAGGGACCACGGTATCGCTCTCACCGGCCTGGCAGAGCGGCTCCCAGCTTCGATAGTCCAGCACGCCAAAGCGCGACCAGGTCTCTACGCCCACCGCTCCGGAGTCCTGCTGTGCAGCATCCAGCCAGTAGGGAAAGCGGTTGTCGGCGGCCACATGGTAGAGCTCCGCAGTCGGCTGGTTGTACCACGAACTCCAGGTCCGCGCGCCGTCCACGCTCACCACCGTGCCCTGATCGCTGGAGAGCACCATGCGGTTGCGGTCGCTGGGATTGATCCACAACTGGTGATAGTCGTCGCCGCCCGGCGCAGCCTTTACCGGTACAAAGGTCTTGCCCGCATCCATCGTCCGGTAGGTGGCCGTATTGATCACATAGGCCTCGTCCGGATTGGTAGGATCCACGGTCACGGCCTCAAAGTACCAGCCGCGTCCCCACAGCCGCCGTTCGGCGTTCACCAGTCGCCAGGTCTTGCCTGCATCATCGGAAAGGTATACGCCGCCGCTCGGCTTCGGCGCGTTTGGTCCCTTGGGTACCGTATGCACCAGGTACGAGGGGGCATGCGATGTCCCGATGTCGTCTATCACCGCCCACAGCCGGTTGGGGTTGCTGGGAGCAACGGCGATCCCGATCTTGCCTACATAAGGATCCTCCGGGAGTCCGCCGTGAAGCTGAGTCCAGTGGTCACCGCCATCGGTGGACTTGTACAGCCCGCTGCCCGGCATGTAGGAGGGTGCATAGACCGCCCAGGGCGGGCGGCGCGTCGCCCAGAGCGAGGCGTAGAGCACCTGCGGGTTCTTCGGATCCATCGCCAGGTCGATCGCCCCCACGCTTGCCGGGCTGCCGGCGTTGTACAAAATCTTCTTCCAGTGTTTGCCGCCATCGGTGGAGCGATAGACGCCGCGCTCCAGATTGGCGTCATAGACGTGCCCCAGCACCGCAACGTATACCCGGTCGGGATTGGCTGGATCCACCACAATCCGTCCAATCTGCTCGCTGTCCGTCAGTCCAATGTGCGTCCAGGTCTTGCCTGCATCCACGGACTTGTACATCCCGTTTCCGTAGGAGTGCTGATTGCGGATATCCGGCTCGCCGGTTCCCACATACACCACCTTTGGATCGGAGGGAGCCACGGCGATGGCTCCAATCGACCCGATAGGGATTCCCTTGTCCGCGATCGGCGTCCAGGTCCGTCCGTCGTTCTCTGTCTTCCAGACTCCTCCGCCGACGGAGCCCATGTAGAAGGTATCCGGCTCACTCTCCACGCCGGCCACGGCAAACGAGCGCCCTCCGCGCATGGGTCCCACATCGCGCCACTGCAGGCCGGAGAGCAGCGAGGCCGGATACTGCCCCGTTTGAGCGAACGCCAGCCGCCCTCCTGCGGCGCAGATGCAGAGAAGTCCTGGAAAGAGACAGATGAAGACGCGGAGGAAGACACGGAAGGAGCGCGAGCGGGTCATGGCAGGACCTCAGGGATTTTAAAGTTCAGAACAAGCTTCAAGACTGTCAGTATATGTTGGAGTTCTCAAACTGCCTGGAGTCTCAAGCTGCCGGAGGCTCTCTGACTCAGGTGTATCCCGCGGTCGATTCCGCGACGCGGCAGGCCCCCGGCCACCAAGCTTTTCTTCTACACTACGTCCATCGCAGAAGTCCCAGCGCAGAGATCCTCCAAGTCCAAATCTCAGGAGCCGTCGTGATCCCCTCCAGCCGAAGTTCACACCTTGCCGTCGTGTTTGCACTCTTCAGCGCCGGGCTGGTTCCCGGGCTTGGCGCGGGCCGCACCGCCGCCCAGACCTCCTCAGAACCTGCCGCAGGGAAGATCTCTGCCGCTTCCCCGCTTCCCTCCGATGCTCTCTTCTCCGCCATGCGCTGGCGTGAGATCGGCCCCATGCGCGCGGGCCGCACCCGGGCTCTGGCCGGGGTGGCCGGCCAGCCCTACACCTTCTACATCGGAGCCGTAGACGGAGGAGTCTTCAAGACCACGGACGCCGGAGAGACCTGGCACAGCCTGTGGAACGCCCAACCCACCGGATCCATCGGCGCCATCGCCGTTGCGCCGTCTGACCCCAACATCATCTACGTCGGCAGCGGCGAGAGCCTGGCTCGCCCCGATCTCTCCACCGGCGACGGCGTCTACAAGTCCACCGACGCGGGCAAGACCTGGACTCACCTGGGACTGCGCGACACCCAGCAGATCGGCCAGGTGGCCGTCGACCCCACCAACCCAGAGATTGTCTTTGTCGCCGCTGAGGGCCATCCCTACGCTCCCAACAACCAGCGCGGGCTCTACAAATCCATTGACGGCGGCCGCACCTTCCAGCGCGTTCTGTACATCAACGACCAGACCGGAGCCTCGGACGTCGCCATCGATCCGCAGCACCCCAACATTGTCTTCGCCGGCATGTGGCAGCGTCAGGAGGGTCCGTGGGAGAACGGCTCCTGGCAGGGCCCCGACGGCGGTCTTTTCCGCTCGACCGACGGCGGCCAGACTTGGAAGAAGATCACGGGTGGCGGCCTTCCCGAAGACATCGAGCAGGTGAACCTCACCATCTCACCCAGCGATGACCGGCGCATCTACGCGGAGATCGCCTACGGCCGCAAGGTTGGCCTCTACCGCTCTGACGATGGCGGCAGCACCTGGGTGCACGCTCCCGTCAACGACACTCGCCCCGAGGAGCGCATCGGCGGCGGCGATCTTCCGGTGCCGCGCGTGGATCCCAAGAACCCGGACACGATCTATGTGGCCAGCATCGTCACCTGGAAGTCCACGGACGCCGGGCGCACCTGGACCGGCTTCCGCGGATCTCCTGGCGGCGATGACTATCAGGGCATCTACATCAATCCCAACAACCCCAGCATCATTGCGCTCACCAGCGACCAGGGAGCCATCGTCACCGTCAACGGCGGCAAGAGCTGGAGCCAGTGGTACAACCAGCCAACCGCGCAGATGTACCACGTCACCACCGACGACGCCTTTCCGTATCGCGTCTGCGGTGGGCAGCAGGACAGCGGCTCGGCCTGCGTTCTCAGCCGCAGCGACGACGGCCGCATCACCTTTCATGACTGGCATCCGGTCGGCATCGAGGAGTACGGCTACGCTGCACCCGATCCTCTGGACCCGGACATCGTCTACGGCGGCAAGGTCACGCGCTATGACCGCCGCACCGGCCAGATTGAGGATGTGCAGCCCAGCTTCCTGCGCGCCTACCGCGCCTTGCGCACCGAACCACTGCAGTTCTCGCCCGTCGATCCGCATAGCCTCTACTTTGCTACCAACTTCCTATGGCTCACCCGCGACGGGGGCAAGACCTGGAAGCAGATCTCGCCCGATCTGAGCCGCAAAACCTATACTCTGCCCGCCGTCCTGGACGACTACAAGGACCGCGCCTCCGCCAAGCCCATCCGCCGCGGCGTCATCTATGCCCTTGGCCTCAGCCCTCTGGACGCGCAGCGGATCTGGGCCGGCACCGACGATGGCCTGATCTGGACCACCACCGACGGCGGAGCGCACTGGACCAACGTTACCCCTCCCGCGCTCCAGCCCTTCTGGAAGGTCTTCAACATGGACGCCGGGCACTTTAGCAGCCAGACGGCTTACGCCGCGATCAACACCATGCGCCTGGATGATATGCGTCCGCATCTGTTCCGCACCCACGACGGCGGCCAGAGCTGGACCGAGATCGACAACGGCATCCCCGCCGGCGCCGCCACCAGCGCCATCCGCGAGGACCCGAAGCAGAAGGGGCTGCTCTATGCCGGTAGCGAGACCCAGGTCTACGTCTCCTTTGACGACGGCGACCACTGGCAGAGCCTGCGCCTGAACATGCCGGCCAGCTCCGTCCGCGACCTCACCGTCAAGGGCGACGATCTGGTGGCCGGCACGCACGGACGCGGCTACCTCATCCTGGACAACGTGACCCCGCTGCGCCAGATCGCGGCCAAAGTTGCTGCCGAAGCCGTAACCCAGCCCCAGGCCGAATCCAACATGGCCGCGCAGAACGCCATCCTCTTCGCTCCCCAGACCGCCCTCCGCATACGCAATGATATGAACCCACCCACTCCCTGGCCACCGGAGATGGCCACCGGAACCAACCCGCCCGATGGAGCCATGATCGACTACTATCTGGGCCCGAAGATCTCTGGACCGGTCACTCTGCAGATTCTCAACGCCCAGGGCGAGATCATCGCTGAGTTCAAGAGCACCGACCCTGTCCCTCCGCTGGACCCGCGCTACCCTGATCCCACCCTGTGGGCGCGCCTGCCACGAGTGCTCTCCGCAGCCCCCGGCGATCATCGCTTCCTGTGGAACATGCGTTACCCAAACGTTCCCGGCATGGCCACCGGCCCAGATGAGAACGCAGCGATTCCGCATGACACCCCGACCGTTCCCTCGGGCCCCTATGTGATGCCCGGCGTCTATACGGTGCGTCTGCTGGCCGGCGGTCAATCCCAGAGCCAGCCTCTCACCATCGTCATGGATCCACGGGTCAAGACCGCGAACGCCGGACTGCAACAGCAGTTCAACGTCTCCTACGGCCTCTACCAGGAGATGTTGCAGGCCACGCAGGCCCTCCACCAGATCACTGTATTGCGCGATCAACTGGACGCGCCCGGCTCCCAGGTCTCGCATCCGTCCGCCGAGGCGCTGGAAGCCAGTCTGAACAAGATCGCCGGCCCGGCAGGAGATGAAGGCAGGCCACGCTTCGGCCCTCCGGGAGCGCCCAACCTGAGCACGATCCGCACCCAGATGGCGCGGCTGGAGTACTCCATCCAGAGCGCCGATCTGGCGCCAACGGCAGCCCAGACCGCCGCTGCCGCGCAACTCGCCAAACCCCTGCCCGGCTTGCTGGAGGAGTGGAAGCAGGTGAAGGCTACCCAGCTCAAGGCCATCAATCAGCAACTCCGGAAGCAGAACCGGCCGTTGCTCTCCATTGACACCCGCATCATCGACCGCGGCGTGGAGGACCAGATCGAGTACGGCGACGACGATTAGCAGCTTGCCGCAAAGAAGATCCGAAGCGGCGAACCCACGCAACGAGCGAGGCTCGGCTGTCGGTGTGGGAGCTGCGGAAGTGCGCACCAGAGCGGTTAACTTCTGACGCCGCACTTTGTCTTTTCAACCAAGCCTCAGGGACTCATCGCCGAATGCTCCAGGCAAACCCTGCGCGGGGAGCTGGGGACGGCAAGGAATCGTCCGCATGGGAGGGTGCTTCGACGCAGCTCGAAGCCCGGCGCGGTTGACCCATGCAAGCCTGACGGCGCTCGGGTGTTCTCAAGGCCTTCTTTACGCGTTTGCCCACCAGTTGCTCAATCAAACTGCTCTACAATGGCAGGGAAACCCTCGCACGCCTGCTTCTGCCGCTCTTTTCTCCCTTTACTGCCGGCTTAGAGCATTTCTCCTGTTGTTGGGTATCCCGCAGCGGGCGTGCGGTGGCATTTTCTTTGGTGGAAAACGCCCATCGGTGTCGAGACCCCAGCTACACCTACAGGAGAAATGCTCCACGCCAGCCCCGCGGTGGCCCGGGCAAGATGCACGATTCAACTCTTTCTGGAACTGGAGTGCCATGATCTCTCTTCGCCCTAGTCTGACGCTCGCTGGTTTGGCGCTCTTCCTCTCTCTTTTGGCGGAGGGCGCAGCCGCGCAGACCCCCGACACAGCCACGCTCACCGGCGTAGTGCAGGACACGACACGCGCCGCCGTACCCGGAGCCAGCGTCACCCTCACCAACCAACTCACCGGCCTGCGCCGCGTCACCCATGCCTCCGCGCAGGGCAGGTTCTCCCTCAGCGGCCTGCCCGTCGCCGGCGAGTACAACCTCGAGGCGGGCCAATCCGGCTTTGCCATCGCTCGTCTCCAGCACATCCGGCTCACCGGCGGCAGCACCGCCAACCTCACCCTCACGCTCAGCGTCTCGCCATCGAGCACGACGGTCACCATCAAAGGAGACGCCAACCAGGTTCGCATCGACGAACCCCAACTCGGCGACCGTCTCGGCGAATCCGAGATGGATCAGACTCCGCTGTTGAACCGGCGCATCACCTATCTCCCGCTGCTCAACGCGGCCAACCGCCCGGCCATCAACCAGGGCGACCTGTTCATGAATCAGGACCTGTTCACCACCAACGGCGCCGGCCGCCGCCAGACCTGGTTCGAGGTCGACGGCGGCAACGCTATCGATAGCTGGGGCCGCCAGACCATCTTCACCAACATCCCCCTCGACGCGGTTGCCGAGATGACCGTCCTCACCAACAGCTTCTCCGCTCAGTACGGTGACGGCGCCGGCAGCGTGGTGAACATCGTTACCCGCTCCGGCGGCGACCATCTCCACGGCAGCTTGCTGGAGCTCTACCGTCCCTCCGCGCCGGAGGCCAAACTGGCCGGATTCAACGCCTCCAACGCCACCAGCGGCACGGAGATCACCAACGACACACTGGACCAGACCGCCGTCTCGCTCTCTGGAAGGCTCCTCCGCCGCTCTCCCACGTACTTTTTTCTGGCCGGCGAGTTCAGCCAGCAGAACCGGGCCAGCCCAGTCACCTCACCCCTGGCGCCCGGGAATTTCATTGGCCACTACCAGGACCTACTCGGCTTTCTGCGTCTGGATCGCCAGTTCTCTCCGCGCCACAACGCCTTCTTCCGCTCCAGCGACGACGCCTTCTATGACACCAACCCCGCCGGCACCGTAGGAGGCGACTCGTTGCCCAGCGTGGCGCGCACCTTCCACCGCCGCACCTACACCCAGGAGATCGGCGACACGGCGGTGCTCTCGCCCAGCGTTGTCAACAACCTCCGCCTCCAGTTCGAGCTGGGCTCGCCCATCACCCAGTTTGTTCCCGCCATTGACAGCACTCAGTTCGTGGTGCCCATCGCCGGCCAGGAAACCTTCACCTCCGGCACCAGCCAGTCAGCCCTGCTGCTCAACCACCAGTTCGCCTTCAATGACACCGTGGCTGCCGCGCTGGGCAACCAGCAGATCAGCTTTGGCTCCAACATCATCTACGCGCGCTCCGGGGGTGATAGTAAAGAGTTCGGTGGTCCCATCTACCTGGGCTCCTTCACTTACAACACATGCTCGCTGCCCGGCGCCACTGCCGCTCAAGTTGAGGCCTATTGTGAGAGCCCGACGTATCTGGACAACATCGCCAACGTAGCCAGCTATGAGCAGAGCTACGGCAACGCCAACTACCTGGTGAATGACGTGCAGTACGCCTTCTTTGTCCAGGACGACGACCGCATCTCACCCCGGCTGGTGCTTAACTACGGTCTGCGCTACTTTGGCCAGACCTTCACCAACACCCACAACGGCTTTGCGCCGCGGGTGGGCTTTGACGCGGATCTGTTCGGCAACGGCCACACCGTGGTGCGGGGCGGCTTCGGCATCTACTACTCCCAGGTGGTGGACAACGAAGAGGCCAACTACGCGCTCACCGGCCCCACCGGCGTCTTCAACTACAACGCCGCTCCCGGACAGATCGGCTTCCCCACGAGCATCTCCGCGGCTCCGTTGCCGGCCTTTCCGGCAGGCGCGGTTGCGCCTCTGCGCAGCCTCTACATTCGCCCCGGCGAGAGCGCCTATCTCAACCAGTTCTTTCCCACCTCCACGCTGATCGGCTACCCCAGCGCCCTGCTGAATCCGTACACCGAGCAGTACACGCTCAGCCTGGGCCAGCAGCTCAGCGCCCGCACGCTGCTCAGCATCGACTATCTGGGCGCATACACCGTGCACATCTACCGCCCGTTGGACGTTGACCCTCCCACCACCTTCCATCGCACCAACAACGCCCAGATCCGCTCCGCTCAGGCGGCCAACTGCACGCGGCCCTACTGGGTCTGGTGGTATCAGCAGAACGGAATGACCTGCAACCCCAACCAGGTCTCCAACCCCGAGCCACCCTACAGCGTGATTCAGAGCGATGTCAACGACGGCTACCTCCACTACAACGCCCTGGACGTCAATCTGCGCCAGGACTTCGGCCAGAAGGGGATCATGCTGGTCAGCTATACCTGGTCTCACACCCTGGACAACGTCGACCCCGACGCCACCGTCCAAAATCCGAACAATCCCCTCTTCGTCAACCAGGCCGAGTATGGAAACGCCCTGTACGACCAGCGCAATCGCTTTGTCACAAGCGGCTACTACATCGCTCCGCTCCAGGTCCAGTTCGGCGGCATCCTCACCCTGGCCGGGGGCTTGCCCTATAACCTGGTCACCGGCGTTTACAACAGCGGAGACATCGGCGCCACAACCGACCGCCCCATCATCAACGGCGTCCTAGTGGGCCGGGACACTGGCCGCGGCACGCCGTTGTACTACCTGGATCCGTTTCTGGCGCGCGACTTCCGCGTTTTAGACCGCCTGGACCTGAACCTGCGCGCCGAAGCCTTCAACGTCCTGAACCACGCTAACTTCGCCTCCTTCAACGGCACTTACGGCACGGGCAACACCGCTCCTCCCACGCTCGGCAGTCCCGTCTACGGGATCGCCTCCCAGTTCCCGGCTCGCGAGTTTCAGTTCTCCGCAAGAGTCAGCTTTTGACCCCGCACGAGAAACAGGGGTCTTCCGGAACTTGGCACCGGTTCCGGAAGGCCCTTGGCGCGTGATGCCGAGAGGCGGACCCGAGAAGTTTTTGGCCGGCTACATCTGCGCCGCGTCGATGTCGATCTCGATCTTCACCTCGTCGCTCAGGACCGCGTCGCCACTCTTCAGCATGCCGTTGAAGTCCAGCCCAAAGTCCTTGCGGTTGAGCGTCGTCGTGGCTGTAAATCCGCGGTGCAGGGTCTTGCCGTCCATCCCGATCTCGGGCTTCCCCGGATCATCCAGATCCAGCACCACCTGCCGGGTGACGCCATGCATCGTCAGGT
Source organism: Granulicella sp. (assembly GCA_027335345.1). GTDB lineage: Bacteria > Acidobacteriota > Terriglobia > Terriglobales > Acidobacteriaceae > Granulicella. Next base: position 15,105 of record DAHWOF010000144.1, read on the forward strand.
TGCCCGCAACGTCATAATGGTCGCCGTCCTTGCGCACGCTGGTGCTCTTGAAGGTCATGTCCGGATACTTGGCCGCATCAAAGAACCGCGGGCTCTTCAGATCCTTGTCTCGAAGCGCCACTCCCGTATCCACCGTATCGATCGGAATCGTCGCATCGACGCCGGACTTGGCCACATCGGTGGGATCAAAGGTAATTATCCCTGACAGTCCATGGAAGGACCCATGCACCGTGCTGATTCCCATATGCCGAATCGCAAAGTCCGCCTCCGAGTGCATCGGATCGATCTTCCACTGGGTCGTCTGCGCGTACAGAATCCGCCCACCCAACACAAGAACGGCCGCAGCCGCCCATCCTGCCATCCTGCTTTTCTTCATCGCCTGTTCTCCACAATTAGATTCGGTGATAAATGACACAACTTTTCCTGCTCTCTTGCCAGCCAGAGAAGCCCCTGCCAATGAGATGTCCTGCCCGACGGAGCAACCGCCGGCGCCACCGCGGGGTGAGGGAAGCAAGAAGCGGCGGGCCGGAGCTCCACGAATGAAGCCTACACGACGAACTGCCTGCCCGTCGAAGCGCTCTGCCTTGCCCGCCACAACTGCCCGTGTCACGGCCGGCCACAGCCATACCGGGGGCCATGGATCTTCACGTATCCGATCGTCTCGCGGAGTTCAGCCAAGCCTCGACCAAACCGCTCACACGCTGCACGGAACTCCCCCTGCCCGCTCCGGAAACATCCCGAATCTGGCAAAATCACTCTAAGATCCCCGTAGGGGTCTGTTGAAGGACGTAACCAAGCAGCCAGTAGAAGACGATGCAAATGTCGGAGCCGCACGCGGAGGAACACCATCGGTTGGGTCAACTTCTCGGCCAGAACCTGGGTCCCGACTGAACCCAGAACACCCGCCCGGATCCAAGTGAATCCTGTAACCTGTTGAACAGCCGGAGACGTCTTCTGGTTTAGAGACGCCTTGCTGGGCAAAGAATTGGCTATCTCCTTCTTTTTTGGGAAGCACAATGTCGATCCTCGACCCAAGGCTACGCCAACGCACTCTTCTCCCAAGCGCTGGGGTAGATCATCCTGGCAACGCCGCTCTGCGCGCCGCGGCGTCCAGCTTGCGCCAAAATTCCATTCTGTGCCCAGGCATCCCCGCGCAGCAAGATTCGGCATGTAGTCTTCTATCTAGCTCTCAGCGTCTCTCTCCTCAGTTGCTCTATTTTCCCAAGGCAGGGCCCACTTTGAAACGTCTTCCGATCGATCTCCCCCTCCATTCCCTGTTGCGCCTGTCACTGCTGCGCTTGGCCGTCCCCGGTTGCCTGCTCGCCGTTGCTTCACTCTGTCTCGCGCTGCCGGGCTTCGCCCAAGCCAAGACCTCCGCCGCGGATCAGGCCGTCACCGCGAAGCCTGAAGCGCGGATCACCCAGCCGATCGACGACTCCGTCCGCGTCCCCATCGCCCACTCCCATCCTCCGCTCGCCCGGGCTGCGGATGATGTGGGCGCTGTTGACGGCAACTTACCCCTGCAGGGCATGGCGCTGGTCTTCAGCCGTAGCCCCGCCCAGCAGGCCGCGCTGGACGCTTTGGTCAAGGCTCAGCAAAATCCCGCCTCCCCGCTCTACCACCACTGGATCACCCCAGCCCAGTACGCCGCCCAGTTTGGCGCTGCCCAGGCGGACATCGACGCCGCCGAGGGCTGGTTACAGCAGCACGGCTTCAGCGTGGATTCTGTAACACCGAACCACGTGCGTATCATCTTCTCCGGGACCGCCACCCAGTTTGCCTCCGCCTTCGGCGTCCCTCTGCACAACTATCGCTTCATACCGGCAGGCTCGCAGACCCCGGTGACCCACTTCGCCCCCTCCGGGGACTTGACCATCCCCGCAGCGCTCAGCGGAGCCGTTCTAACGGTGGAGAACATCAGCGACTTCCGTCCGCACTCTCACTTCCGGATGCGCCCCGCCCAGGCCATGGCCCAGGACGCGCAGTCCCACTTCACCTCCTCCCAGTCCGGCGACAACTACCTCACGCCGGACGACATCGACACCATCTACGACGTCACCCCGATCACCAGCCAGGGCTTCAACGGCTCGGGCGAGACCATCGTCGTCGTGGGCCAGTCCGCCTTTGAAGACTCTGACCTGACCAACTTCCAGACCGCTCTAGGCATCCCCAACAAGCTCCCCACCGTGACGCTGGTCCCAAACACGGGAAGCTCCACCCTCGGGGACACCAGCACTGACAGCGATGAGGTCGAGTCCGACATTGATCTGGAGTACTCGGAGGCCATGGCCCAGGGCGCCAACATCGACTTTATCTACACCGGAAACGCATCCAACTCCGGCGGTGCCTTTCAGGCGCTCCAATATGCCATCGACAACGGCATCGGCGACATCATCAGCTCCAGTTACGGCGACTGCGAGCCGGGCCTCGGGCAATCCACGTACAACTCCTACAACGCCTCCCTTGAAGAAGCCGCCAGCCAGGGCCAGACCGTCATCTCGGCCGCCGGCGACGAGGGCTCTACAGATTGTTACGGCTCGTACGCGTCTTCGAACGTCGCGGCAAACGAACAACTGGCCGTCGACTTCCCCGGCTCCAGCCAGTACGTCACCAGCGTGGGCGGCACTGAGTTCCCGGTGGCTGACATCGCCCCCGGCAACACCCAGTACTTTGACGCCCAGAGCAGCACGGACATCATCAGCTCCGCCAAGTCCTACATCCCGGAGGAGGTCTGGAACGACGACGCTGGCGACGTCAGCTTGGGTGCGACCAGCCCCAATCCGATCTCCGCCGGTGGCGGCGGGGTCAGCATCTTCACCCCCATTCAGGCCTGGCAGAGCACAAGCGGCGTTCCCGGTATCCCCGCCAACAGCAGCGGTCGGATGGTTCCCGACCTGGCCCTCTACGCCTCGCCCTCAGAACCTGACATTCCAGCCGATACATTCTATGGCGGTTACCTGATCTGTTCCAGCGACCAGAACTTCACCAACGTCACAGGAAGCTGCTCCCACGGCTTCCGGGACGCGAACAACGAGTACCTCACCGTTGCTGGCGGCACCAGCTTCGTCTCGCCCATCTTCGCCGGCATGCTGGCCATCCTCGACCAGATGAAGGGCTATAGCGCAACGGGCGGAAACCCGACGGGCGGACAGGGCGCCATCAACCAAGAGCTGTACACCCTGGCGGCCAGTCCCACCGTCTACGCCTCAGCCTTCCATGACATCACCCAGGTCGGCTCCGACCTGGGCAACAACTGTGCCGCCGGAACAACCTGGTGCGGCACCGGCCCGGACACCACGGAGTATTACGCCGGGACCGGCTTCGACGAGGCCTCCGGCCTTGGCTCCATCGACTTTGCCAACCTCGCGAGCGCCTGGCCACGAAACACCGCCAGCAGCCAGCTCGTCGATACCACCACCACCCTGAGCGCGGCAACTCTCTCCCCCGTCTCGGGCGCCAGTGACGTCATCACCATCACCGTCGCTCCCGGCGCCGGATCGTCTTCCTCCGCCGCGACTCCCACCGGCACGGTCTCGGTCAGCGTCAACGGCGGCGCGGCGACGACGGTCACGCTCACGAACGGCGCGGGCACGTATACCTTCTCCGCAACCGCCACCGGAACCTACGTCATCGACGCGACCTACTCAGGCGACAGCACCTACGCCACCTCCAACGCCTCCGTCACGCTCACCCTTGGCTCCTCCACCTCCAGCGGCGTCTTCGGCGTCGCCGCCACCAACGCCAGCCTGGCTCCTGGAACCTCCGCGACAGGCTCCATCGTCGTCACACCCTCCAACGGCTTCACCGGCACGGTCACCCTCTCGGTCAACGACGGATCGCTTACTGACGGCTGCGTCGTCCTCAACCCATCCTCGGTCTCCATCGCCAGCGCCGCCACAGCTACCTCCAGTTACACCGTCTACACCAGCACCACTGCCTGCGCGAGCGCCGGAGCGGCCCGGCCCGGCGCGAAGATCGTCTTCGCCCACCCCAGGTCCGCACCAACTGGCCGCCACGTTCCCAGCTCTCCTTGGAAGCGGCTACCGCTGCCCGGCTCTCTGGCCGGCTTGCTCGTGATCGCCGGCCTTGATCGCCGCTCCCGGCGGCTGCGCTCCGGTTGGCTACGGGGCGGCTTGGCGCTGGGGCTTCTTCTAGCGCTCTTCTGCGGCGGCCTGGGGCTCGCCGGCTGCAGTGGCAGCTCCTCCAGCAGCAGCACCACCACAACCACCAACACCACCCCTGCGGGAACCTACACCCTCACCATCACCGGCGCCTCCGGCTCGGTCACCAGCTCCGCCAACTTCACCGTGACGGTCACTTAAGGCTAAGACCCCACGCCGCTCGACCCAGCCACCCCCTTCGGAGTCCTGCCCGCCCGGCAAGCTTCCCGGCGCGAACAGGACTCCATCTCCTTTCTCCTTGTGCGGGGCAATCAGGCCGAAAACTTGAGCCTTGTTCGAGGCTGGGACAGCCCTCTCTTGGCAGCGCTCGCCTTGGCCCCTCCGAATCCCTGGCGGCTGTGCCGGAGACCCTTCCTCGGCATCCTGAATCCGTAGGGCCCCGCCAAGCTGGATCCGCCATTCACGCCCTGTTCATAAACTTTCCACAGCAGAATCCCCAGAAAACCGCCTCCGCCTCCGCGCATCCCCGCATCTGGGGAGTATCTACTTCAACACCACAAGATCTAGTTGTTTTATACTTGACTCGTACCAGATGCGGCGTTACTTTCAACCTCACCGCCTTCCTGGTGCAGCGCCTGCCCCCTGGGCCACACCGCTACAAACCCCGTGACGCCCCTCCTGCTACGGACCGACAGACAGGAGTCGCGTCCTTCACCCGGACGGATTGACCTGAATCTCAACCGTTCGGATCCCGGACTCCGCTCCGGACCCACTCCCATTTCTCATCGCGAGGTACTTGCATCATGGCCGAAACCATCCACAGCGCAACCGAGCAGACTTCCACCCCTACCGCCGCTGTCTCCCCATCCTCCCGCACCGCCCCCGGCCTGCACTTCTCGCGCTACTTCACCAAGCCCGGCGTTCATCCCTTCGACGAGATCTCCTGGGAGCGGCGCGACGCCGTCATACAGGACTTCAAAGGGCGGCTGGTCTTCGAGCAGAAGGATGTCGAAGTTCCCTCGGACTGGTCCGTGACCGCTACCAACATCGTGGCGTCCAAGTATCTGCACGGGCGGGTGGGAACCCCGGAGCGGGAGAAGGGCGTCCGCGACCTGATCTCCCGCGTGGCCGAGTCCATCCGCGACTGGGGCAAGCGCGACGGCTACTTCGCCTCCGAAGAGGATGCGGAGACCTTCTTCGCCGAGCTCACCCATCTGCTGGTCAACCAGAAGGCTGCCTTCAACTCTCCGGTCTGGTTCAATGTGGGCTGCGACCGCCTGGAGCCGAACTCCGACGCGCAGAACTGGCATTGGGACGCGGATCTGGGCCGGGTCGCCTTTTCGGTCACCGGCTACTCCCGCCCGCAGTGCTCGGCGTGTTTCATCAACTCCGTGCAGGACTCCCTGGACAGCATCCTCACCCTGGCTAAGACCGAGGGCATGCTCTTCAAGTGGGGCTCCGGGGCAGGTTCCAACCTCTCCGCCATCCGCGGCTCCATGGAGACCCTCTCCGGGGGCGGCACGGCCAGCGGTCCGCTGAGCTTCATGCGCGGCTTTGACGCCTTCGCCGGCGTCATCAAGAGCGGCGGCAAGACCCGCCGCGCCGCCAAGATGGTGATCCTCAACGTCGATCATCCGGACATCGAAGAGTTCATCCAGTGCAAGGTCAAGGAGGAGAAGAAGGCTTGGCATCTGGTGGCTGCGGGCTATGACGGATCCGGCCCCGACTCCGAGGCCTTCACCAGCATCTTCTTCCAGAACGCCAACAACAGCGTGCGCGTCACCGACGAGTTCATGCACGCCGTCCAGACCGACGGAGTGTTCACCACCCGCACGGTCAAGGGCCGGGAGCCGGTGAAGGAGTACCGCGCTCGCGACCTGATGCACCAGATTGCGGAGGCCACCTGGCAGTGCGGCGACCCCGGCATGCAGTACGACAGCACCATCAACCGCTGGCACACCAGCAAGAACACCGCCCGCATCAACGCATCCAATCCCTGCTCGGAGTACATGTTTCTGGACGACTCAGCCTGCAACCTGGCCAGCTTCAACCTGATGAAGTTTCTCACCCCGGGCGGGCAGTTTGACATCCCTGCCTACCGTCACGCCATCGCCATCGTCACCACGGCGATGGAGATCATCGTGGACGCGGCCGGCTACCCCACCGAGCAGATTGCCAGGAACTCCCACGACTACCGGCCGCTTGGCCTGGGCTACGCCAACCTGGGCGCTCTGCTGATGGACCGCGGCCTGCCCTACGACTCGGACGCCGGCCGGGCCTTTGCCGCAACCCTCACCGCCGTGCTCTGCGGCGACGCCTATGCGCAGTCGGCGCGCATCGCCGCTGGAGCTCCCGCACTGGGCGCGGCCACGCCGCTCACCCAGACTGCCTCGATCGAGGGCGGCGCCTGTCCCGGCTTCTATGTCAACCGCGAACCCTTCCTGGACGTCATTCGCATGCATCGCGCCGAGGTGAACAACATCGACCGCGCGCTCAAATCCAGTGATGGCGCCTCCTTCAGCGATGCGGCCGGCTTCACCGCGCCCCAGCTCGCCGAACTCAAAGCAGCCTCCCAGGACGCATGGGACAAGGCCCTGGCGCTCGGGGAGCAGTTCGGCTATCGTAACTCCCAGGTGACCGTCCTGGCCCCCACTGGCACCATCGGCTTCATGATGGACTGCGACACCACCGGCATCGAACCGGACCTCGCGCTGGTCAAGTACAAGAAGCTGGTCGGCGGCGGCATGATCAAGATCGTCAACAACACCGTCCCCGGCGCCCTCTTCAAGCTGGGGTACAAGGACGCCGAGGTAGAAGCCATTGTCAACTACATCGACGCCACCGGGACCATCGAAGGAGCCCCCGGCATCAAGCCCGAGCACCTGGCCGTCTTCGACTGCTCCTTCAAGCCCGCCAAGGGAACCCGCAGCATCTCCTGGATGGGCCACGTCAAGATGATGGCGGCCACCCAGCCCTTCCTCTCCGGAGCCATATCCAAGACCGTCAACCTTCCCAACGACTGCACCGTGCAGGAGATCGCCGACGCCTACATGGAAGCCTGGCGTCTCGGCCTCAAGGCCGTCGCCATCTACCGCGACGGAAGCAAGGGCACGCAGCCGCTGAACGTCACTGCCCAGACCGACGTGGACAAGAAGGTCTCAGCGGAACAGGCCTCCGAACTGGCCGCCGTAAGCTCGGCGCTCTCCGCCGCGCAGACGGAACTCTCCCTGGCCCGGCAGCAGTTGGCCGAGGCGCAAAGCCAAATTGCCGCTCTGATCCACTCCACCAACCAGAGCGCCGACGCCATCGACGCCCAGGCGCCGCCGCGGGCCGTTCGTCACCGTCTGCCCGGCGAGCGGATGTCGATCACCCACAAGTTCAGTATCTCCAGCCACGAGGGCTACATCACCGTCGGCCTCTACCCCAACAACCAACCCGGCGAGATCTTCATCCGCATGGCCAAGGAGGGCTCCACCATCTCCGGCCTCATGGACTCTTTCGCCACCGCTGTCTCCCTGGCGCTGCAGCACGGCGTTCCGCTCAAGGTGCTCTGCGAGAAGTTCGCTCACTCCCGCTTCGAGCCCTCCGGCTGGACCGGCAACGAGGAGTTGGGCTATGCCAAGTCCATCATGGACTACATCTTCCGGTGGATGCAGCTTCGCTTCCTCTCCGGCCAACAGTTGGACCTGTTTGCCGGTTTGAAGCAGCCCAACCTCACCCCGGAGACCAGCCAACTTCTGGCCGCTGGGCTGCCGGCCTCCGGCGCCGGAATCTCCGCGGGCGCGGCGCCGGCCAGCCACGAACTGCTCGGCAACGCCTTCGAGCACACAGACCGCAACCCGCCCCGGCAGGGCATCGCGGGCGAGCCAAAGGCGGCCATCTCCACTGACCTGACCGCCTCCAGCGGCCTGGATCCGGCCAATCCGTTACAGACCACGGCGGACCGCGGCGTCTTTCACGCCGCCACCGCGATGAAGGGAATGTACGAGATGGGCGACGCTCCAAGCTGCAGCACCTGCGGCGCCATCATGACCCGGAATGGAAGCTGCTACCGTTGCATGGAGTGCGGCAGCACCAGCGGCTGCTCCTAAGAGTTTGTGACAGAGACGCCGCAGCGGTCGCTGTCCAATGGAAGGGGCCGCTGCGCATCCAAGTCTCTTTTCAACTAGGAAACACGGCGCAAATTCCGCGTTCGCCAAATTCCGCGCTTGATAGCTGCCCCCTGCGAGCCTGACGGCATCCAAGCGATTGGAGGTTTGCTTATGCGCTATCCATGTTCTAGCCTGCGCTTCAGCCTCTCCCTGGCTCTGCTGCTTGGCGGAGCCACCATCCTCGCCGGAACGCCGCTCGCTCAGCAGGTGGCCCAACCCATGGCCGCTCCCACGCCCACCGCAGCGCCTCCGCCGGCAGGCGCTCCCCCGCCTGCCACTTCAAACCCGTCGGCTGCCCCCGCTCCCATGGACAAAGCCAATCCCACTGCCGGGCGCGATGTCGCCAACGGAGCCGGCGACCTTGGAAAAGGCGCCGGCGAAGGAGCCGGAAAGATTGGAGAAGGTCTGGGAAAAGGCGCCGGCAACCTGGTCACCCTGCACCCCGTCGCGGGTGCGGCGGATATCGGTGAGGGTGTTGGCGTTGGAGCCAAGGATGTAGGCGTAGGCGCGGCCAAAGGAACCGGCAAGATCCTCAAGGGAACCGGCAAGGGAATCGGCCACATCTTCCATCACCCTCACAAGCTACGGCAGAACCCACCTCCGCCACAGGCCTACTGAAGGGCTGGGACAGGCTTAAACCGCCTTGCGCTGGAAGCTCGTCTTCTTGACGAACGAACTCTTGGCCTTGGCCGCCGCGGCCGGGGCCGCGTGCTCCGGCTTCGCACCGGATTTCACTGCCGCCGCCTTCTCTCGCATCGCCTGCAACCGCTGCGCCTTGCGGCTCAGCCCGCCGACCTTCACTCCGCCAGTCTTGGGAATAAAATCGCTCATCTTGAAATCCTCTACGCTGCAAGCCCTCAGCGTCAATAAGTATCGAACGCTGACATCCACCGGCATCAGCTCAGCTTGACGGCGCCGGCCCAGCCTCTCTCCTGGTCTATGCTGGCCCAGCTCTTCTCGGTCCGGGTCTTCGCCGCTGCTTCTCTCGTCGCGATGCATTACCATCGAGGCAGGAAGGACACATTTCGGTCCAACTTCTTCCAGCTCGAACAGGGGAGTTCTCATGGCGTATGTGACATTCCGCGCTGAGGGGCGCACCAGCTATGGCATCGCGCGACCGGACGGCGTCTTCGACCTCGGAGGCCGCGTCGGCTCCATCCTTCCCGACCTTCGTGCTCTGCTCACTGCACAGTCGCTCGGCCTGCTTGCTCCGCTGCCTGCCCCCAACTGCACCGACTATGCCGGCGGAGAGTTCAGTTATCTCCCCATCCTTCCCAACCCCTCCAAGATCATCTGCGTCGGCCTCAACTACGAGGAACATCGGATAGAGACGCACCGTCCCGTCGCCAGCCATCCCACGCTCTTCACCCGCTGGGCCGATACCCTCACCGGTCACAACACGCCCATGATGCTGCCCTCCAACTCCTCCTCCTTCGACTTTGAAGGCGAGCTGGCGGTCATCATCGGCAAGCCTGGCTACCACGTCCCCGAAGACCGGGCCATGGACCTGGTGGCAGGGTACTCCGTCTTCAACGACGGCTCCATTCGCGACTGGCAGCTTCACAACAGCCAGTACACGCCGGGCAAGAACTTTCCCGCCACCGCCGGCTTTGGCCCCGAGCTGCTCACCACGAAAGAGGCAGGAGATCTACCCGGCAAGGCCATTCAGACCCGGCTGAACGGCGAACTCGTGCAGTCCGGTCATCTGGGCGACATGATCTTCTCCATCCCTCGCATCCTAGCCTACATCACCGCCTTCACCCCGCTCGCCCCCGGCGACGTCATCGCCACAGGAACCCCCGGCGGCGTCGGCTTCAAGCGTGAGCCACCCCTCT
>DAHWOF010000147.1 GCA_027335345.1 Granulicella sp.
GCCGGTATACCTTGTAGCCCGGCCAGCTCAGAATACGCGTCCAGTCGTTGTCTGCCATGCCCCCGAGAATAGCGAAAATACCCACCCTCACGAAACCTAGCAAAAACAGCCCTCTTTACACTTTCCTGCGCAGAGCCGAAAAAACGAACCGGACCCCGTCTACGCAGCGATGGTGGAATACGTTGACATCGCTCTTGGTCAGCTTCGTGACTTGCTCGACAGCCTTGGAGTGCTAAGCAACACCATCATCATCGTCACTTCAGACAACGGAGGCGTTGTCTTTCAAGGCAGGCGGCTGCATCACATTGCCGATAACGGTCCACTCCGGGCTGGAAAGGGGTTCTTGTATGAAGGGGGGATCCGCGAGCCTCTGATTGTGCATTGGCCTGGAGTCACCAAGGCGGGGACAGTCTGCGACATACCTGTAAGCGGACTGGACTTTCTGCCCACCCTCCTGAGCATGATTGGCGCCAAAGACCCCATTGCCGCTCAGGATGGCATGGATATCTCCCCTTTGTTCCGCGGATCGCCGTCGATTGACCGAAATACGCTCTATTGGCATTACCCGCATTACAGCGACCAGGGAAGGACCCCGAGTGGAGCCATCCGCGAAGGAAATTGGAAGCTGATTGAGTTCTTTGAAGACAACCACGTTGAGCTTTACGATCTTGAGCTGGATCCAGGAGAGCAATACAACCTTGCTTTCAGTTTTGGCGACAAGGCAGAAGATCTCCGTGAGAAATTGCATGCATGGCGTCGCAGCGTCAATGCCCTCATGCCCACGAGAAATCCTGAGTATAACCAGCAGTGGGCGAACCTTCGCGAAGGACCAGCCGGATGCAGTTGGGATCCCTCAAAGGGCTGCCTTGAAGATTAAAAGACTCTTCGGTGAGTCTTCGACGATTCTCCAAGCGGACCGCCTCTTCTTTCTATCGCGAGTTCTTATGCTGAGCAGAACGACACCTCGCATGATATTCGACGGCCGCCCAGTGGTCTACTTTTACTCCGCCCTTGACAGCGGCGGGCGCTCGGTACGGGTGCGCGGCCATGCCAAGGTCTTCTGCCATCTGATGTTCCGCATCCTGGCCCTGGCCGCCGATCAGATCCTGCGGCTGATTCGCTAAGCGCGGCCGAAAATCGCCGCAACGGAGGAACAAGAGCCGACCGGCTCGGTCGCGGCCTGGCCGAAAGCGGCTCGCCGTAACCAACCATCGGCTCTGCGGCCAAACAGATGGCAGAAACATGCCCGCCCACGCGGTTCGCGGCTCAATTTCAAACTATCTCACCATCGCGCTCCGGAATTTTGCAAGAGGCTCAGCAAATTCCACTTTTGGTTCTAAGAGCCGCCCGTAGCGACTTTGGTTCCAGGAAAGTCCGTCGTCCGGTTCGCCTTTTATTCGCTACAATGTGCTCATGGCTATCACCCGTCGGCAAAAAGAGGTTCTGGATTTTCTGACCACCTTTACCGCTCGCAACGGCTACTCCCCATCCTATGAAGAGATCGCCTCGGGCCTCGGTCTCAGCTCCCTGGCTACCGTACACAAGCACATCACCAATCTGCACGCCAAGGGACTGCTGCAACGGGCACAGAACCGCAGCCGCTCGATCGACGTAATTCCCCAGCGTGCGGCGCGCAAGGCCGCAGACCGCCTTCCGCTCCTTGGACGGATCGCCGCAGGCAAACCCGTGGAAGCCATCCAGAGCGCCGAGACCATCTCGCTGAGCGACATCATCGGAGCCCGCGAGGTCTTCGCTCTCGAGGTGCAGGGCGACTCCATGCGCGACGAACACATCATCTCCGGCGATTACGTTCTGGTGGAACGATCTCGCACCGCTCGCGAAGGAGAGATCGTCGTCGCCCTGGTGGATGGCTCCGATGCCACCCTCAAGCGCTTCTACCATGAGGGCAACCTGATTCGCTTGCAACCCTCCAATAGCGAAATGAAACCTATCTATGCTCCTGCAGGCAGCGTCAGCATTCAAGGAAAGGTTCTGGGCGTGCTGCGCCGATACAACTGACCGGCCCCGTCACCGCCCGGCTCCGCCGAAACGGATCACGGCAGGGAACCTCCCCTTTACCATCTGCGTACTCTACCTCCGAAGATCAAAACTTCAGTCACCTTCGGAGGCCCTGTGAACCCTTCTCAAAAAGTCAAGTCCGGATCTCGAAGGCGGCGATGGATCATCCTCGCTGCAACCCTCTGCGCGCTCACCGGAGGCGGCGTGATCGCTGCGCGGAGCTTGGATCGCGCGGGCCCCATTGATCCCTCCCAACTCGTCACAGTGCAGATCGGAGACATCAACCGCTCGGTCGTAGCCACCGGAAAGGTACAGCCCATTACCGAAGTCAAGGTGAAGTCCAAGGCCAGCGGGATTGTCACTCGCCTGTACGCGGATATCAACCAGACTGTGCAAAGAGGACAGGTGCTGGCGCAACTGGACCAAGATGAGATTCTGGACCAGGTGGCGGCCCAGAAGGCGCAACTGGCGGCCGCGGTCTCCAGCGCCAACTCTGCACGGGCCGCCGTGGCCTATGACAAGGTAGCCGCGCAGGCCCCCGATCTTCCCATGTTCCAGCACTCCTACCAGCGCGCCCTGAAGATGGCGCAGGACGGCGTGCTCTCCCAGCAGTCTATGGACGATGCCCACCAAAAGTTCCTGGCTGCTCTCAACGCCCGCGACAAGGCCGTAGCGCAGATCGCCGTCGACCAGGCTCGCCTGCACGAGACCGAGGCTCAGGTGCAGCAGTCCCAGGCATCGCTCCGTCAGCTTGAGGAACAGCTCTCCTACACCACGATCACCTCTCCCATCGACGGCGTGGTTCTCTCCTGCGATGTGCAGGTGGGCGATGCGGTCAGCTCGATCCTGGTCTTAGGCTCCACGGCGACGCTGGTGATGACCCTGGGCGACACCCATCAGGTTTATGTCAAAGGCAAGGTCGATGAGTCCGATATTGCCAAGGTCTACCTTGGCCAGGCGGCGCGCATCAAGGTCCAGAGCTTTCCCAACCGGACCTTCTCTGGGCGCGTGACCAAGATCGCGCCCCTGGGTGTCGAGAAGGACAACGTGACCACCTTTGAGGTGCAAATCTCCATCGACAACCCAGGCGGAGAGCTGAAAGCAAACATGACGGCCAACGCGGAGATCGTCCTTGAAGAACATAAAAACGTCCTCACCATTCCCGAGCAGGCCGTGCTTTATGACAAGGATCGCAACGCCTCCGTCTGGGTTCCCGATATCCATAACCGTGATGGCCATCGCAGCGTCTCCATCAAAACCGGCATCTCCAACGGCAGCCGGATTGAGGTCCTCTCCGGTCTTAAGCCAGGAGAAAAAGTCATTCTCCAGCAGACATCTTAGCCTGGCAGCACCCGGCCACGCTTCACTTCCCTGGCGCGCTTCGCAGGCAAAACGCCGCGAAGCGCCGATTTCAGAACCATCATCCACGCAAGATCTACCCCTGAACCCACTCGGGCCTCTTCAACCTCAAACTGTCATTGCAGGAGCAAACCAATATGAAACTTCCATTCCTTGCAGGACTTGTGCTGGCTCCCGCACTTCTGCTGTCAGCCTCTCCAGTGGCTGTAGCCTCTGACAATCACTTCGAACGCACGCTCAACGTCTCCTCGCAGCCGGACCTATATGTCTCAACCAACGCCGGTGACATCACCATCCACCCTGGAAGCGACAACCAGATCCGTATTGTTGGGCATATTCACGCCGGCTGGACATTCTTCGGCAACCCCCAGACGCGCATTCGTCGAATCATCGAAGATCCTCCCATCACCCAGAGCGGAAACTCCATTCGGGTTGGCCGGTCAGGGGATCATGAACTCTACAACGGCCTCAGCATCGACTATGACATCTCAGCGCCGGCATCCGTAGCGCTCAATCTGCACAGCGCCTCTGGCGACATTCTGGTGGACCATGTGGGCCGCTTCCTCTCCGCAGCCAGCGGCTCCGGCGATCTGCGCGTCCACGAGATCAACGGCCCTGCGGAGCTCGCCAGCGGTTCGGGTGACATTGAACTGGACGAGGCGGGCGCCGGCGACATCAAGGCCAAAACCGGCTCGGGAGATATCAAGATCCACGGCTTCAACGGTGGCCTCATCGTACGCAGCGGCAGCGGAGATATCCAGGCCGACGGTCATCTCACCGGCCCGTCAAGTCTCTCCTCGGGCTCTGGAGACATCAAACTCCACCTGACCCCGGAGGCCCACTTTAATCTGGAAGCCGCCACCGGTTCCGGAGACATCGACGTAAACTTCCCTGGCGCTCCCCGCCAGAGCAACCGTTCACGGCATCATCTTACGGCGCCCATCAACGGCGGCGGCCCACCGCTGCAGGTCCGCACAGGCTCCGGCGATATCGAGATCAACCGCCATTGATTCGGGCCAAAGGAATGCGCGCCACAAGATTCTCCTGGCGATTCTTCAAAACCTCTCAGCGCTTCTGGATCGATCGGAGCGCCGTGACCGCTGCCGCGGCAACTTCAATAAGATTGCCGACTCGCCCGCAGATGTTGTGGAGTTGCCTTTTTATTAGGGGAAATGCCCGTCGAGATCAATAGGCAGATTGCGCCTTCACTGAAAAGGCTCCTGTCTCTTTCAGGACACGCCGCTCTCGCCAAACCGCAAATGGCTGAGACGTACAGCAACAGCGTAGTGCAGGGTTCGAACCTCTTTGGAACCCTGCTGCTGGGGAATTCAACCCGATCCGATAGCATCGGCGTTGAGAGGATCAATAGCGAGGGAGCTATCTCCAGCGCCTCGGATATTCGCTCCGACGCGACGTCTACTTCCGGGAACTCCGTCTCCGACTCCCTCGCGCTGAGCGCGAACGGCTGCGCGATCCCGGCCTCCGGAGACGAAGTGATTTACTTTGCCTCACCCACAAAGTTCTACATTCTGACGATTCCATAGTGTACGTCGGATGCCCCAACCATCGGCGTCGGCGAGCAGTAGATCCACTGTGCTTCATCCGATCCGGTCTGCAAAATGGGCCAGCGTACCTGAGGCCGGTCCAGCGCTTCTTTCCATCTGCAGGATCTCCAGCGTAACAGCAACCCGGCGGCTCGACATCGGCGGGCGCTACACTTGACTCTATGTCCAGTGTTCCACCGCGCCTTCTGGTCTTTGATCTCGACGGCACGCTCATCGACTCCTCGCTTGACCTTTGCAACTCCGTGAATGCAGCCCTCCAGCATGTCGGAAAACCAGTGCTACTCAACTCGCTGATTGCCAGTTACATTGGTGAAGGCGCCGCGATGCTGGTTCGCCGTGCCCTCGGCGACCCGCATGACCTCGACTCCCGTCATCCGATCGAGTGCGACGATCTCTTTCGCCACACCTTCGAGTTCTTCCTCAGCTACTATCGCGATCACAAATTGGACAACACCCGCTGCTACCCGGGTGTCATCGAGTCTCTTGCGCAAATCCGCGACCGGCGCCCCAATCTCCTGATGGCGGTTCTCACCAACAAGCCGGTGAATCCCTCCCGGGAGATATGCAGCGCTTTGGGGCTGGAACGTTTCTTCTTTCAGAACTACGGCGGCAACTCTTTTGACACGAAAAAGCCGGATCCGGAGGGACTGCTCGCGCTGATCTCCGAAGCCGGCGCCGTCCATGGAGAACCGCTCTCGCCGCAGGAGACCTTCATGATCGGAGACTCCGATATCGACTTCCTCACAGCGCAACGTTGTGGAGCCAGGTTCCTTGGATGCACCTTCGGTCTGGCCCCCGCCGCGCTGGCCGACGCCCAGCCTGAACTCACCGTGGACCACGCATCCCGGTGGCCGGATGCTCTGGGGCTCTAGCAGCTTCCGTGAAGAGAACCTGCGCCTGCAGCCTGCAGCGGCCACAGCCATGCCGCTCCACGCACACCGCTGGAGTCTCCATGGCGATTGCGAAGAATCGGGGTCTGGACGCCCCCGCCAAAGCCGTAGTCACGCAGGCGAAGGGCCAGCTCTCCATCGTAGAGCCGATTCAAATTCGACAAGCCGCCACCGATCACAATCGCATCCGGATCCAGCACATTGACGACCGTGGACAATCCGCGCGCCATGCGCTCGATCAGTCGGTTCAACGCCTCGCGAGCCTGCTCGTCGCCCGCCTCCGCTGCCGCAACAATCTCCGGTCCACGCAGGTTCCGGCTGGTCTCCCGGGCAAAATCCCACTCCAGCCCGGTGCCAGAGATCCACGTTTCCAGGCAGCCATGGCGTCCGCAGTAACACAGCGGCCCCGGCGACTCCGCCGCAGTCGCCCAAGGCAGCGGCGTATGTCCCCATTCGCCTCCCAGCCCGTTGGGCCCGGCATGAATTCGTCCCGAGATCGACACTCCTCCTCCGCAACCGGTCCCAATGATAACGCCAAAGACAACTTCATAACCCCGGCCTGCGCCGTCCGTCGCCTCGCTGATGGCAAAGCAGTTGGCGTCATTGGCGCAGCGCACCTCTCGCTCCAGTTCCCGGGAAAGATCCTGCTGCAGGGGCTGGCCGTTCAACCAAGTGGAGTTGGCATTTTTCACCCGTCCAGTTGCACCCACGATCGTCCCCGGAATGCCCACGCCGACCGTTCCCACCTTTCCCGCCATGGACTCCAACTCTCTCACTAGGCCAGCGATGGTGGCAATCGTCCCTGGATAATCTCCCTTGGGAGTCGGCCGGCGAATTCGCTGCAACTCCACTCCCGACGCATCCAAGGCTATCGCCTCAACCTTCGTTCCTCCCACATCCACGCCGATTCTCATCTTCTCCCAGTCAACTCCTTGCGCTTGCCCATCTATCTGCCCCAGGATCGAATCCCTCGCTGGAAATCTCTTGACTATCTTCCGAGTCCTGGCCCCGATTGCACCTTTCAGCCTCCTGGCCCATCTCTTCTTTTGACCCTATCACGCCTTCCGCAAAATGCCCCATAAAGATCAATCTCTTTGTCGCATGGAGAGATCGCTTCAAGCGCCAGGGATACGCGTCAATCCTAACGCGAGACCGATCCCTACAGCCAATCCGAGAATCTGTCCCAGCACGGCCCTGGGCCGATGTTCATGCTGCAACTCGGGAAGCAGATCCACCATGGAGATATACAGAAAACTGCCGGCGCTGACCGGCAGCAGCCACGCTGCCCGCTGCGACCCATACTCTCCCAGGACCGCAACCAACGCCCAGCCCAAAAGGCTGGAACCAGCCACAAGGATCGCTAGAGACGCAGCCCGGGTACGATCGATGCCCATGTGCACGAGCAGCGCCATGTCTCCCAAACGATGCGGTACCTCGTGCAGACCTACCGCCAAGGCAGTCACCCAACCAACCTGGGGGCTGATGGTGAAGGCCGCGGCCACGCCGGTGCCATCCACCAGGCTGTGAGTAAAGCTTCCCAGCAGCAGCGTCGCGGGCTTGGAGGGATGGTGAACATGAACATGCAAACCACGCTCGTGTGCCACCTCAGCGTCCGTCGCAGGTTCCGCAGTGACCCCAGAGAAGACCTGAAAGCTGCGTTCAAAGCCATAGAGCGCAAACATCGTCAGCAACAGCACCAACCACAAAGCGCTGCGATTGCCCAGTGCTGCAACCGCCTCCGGAATGAGATGGAGCGTGCCGGTGGCCAGCAAAACACCCACTGCCACACTGATGACATAGGGCAAGGCTCGCCGCAGCCACGCATTCGAACGACGTAGCGAGACCACCGGAACGGCAGCCAACACCTGCACGCCCATCACGGCCATCCAGGATGTCAAGAGCCTTGTATGCAATGCCCCTCCCACATCACGTTTTCATCCAAAATGATACGCAACTCTTCGGGCGTTCCCCGGAGCGGAAACTGTTCGCCGAAGTGGGCTTCATGCCTGCAATGCAGCCTCAACAGAAGAGCCCTTCCGCACTCTACCCGCCAGGACGGCCGGCGGAGGAGCATCTCCGAAGCCCAGCCTGGCTACCATGCTCTCCGGCTAACCGGTTCTACTTCAGATTGGACAGAGAGGGTTGGACATGCACGGTGATGCCGTTCTGTGCAGCCTCGTAAGCGATGATCCGTTTCAGCGTGTCGTCAGGGATCTCCATTGCGGGAAGAACTCGCCCATCGACCACCAGCTCCGGCGCCGCCTCAATCCCGGCGGAGGTTGCCAAGGCAATCGAAGCCTCCACATCCGCCTTGGTCTCCGGCAGAATCGCACACGCATTCACAGTCTTGGGGTCGGCGCCGGCCTCTGAGATCGCCGCATCCAAACCCTTTCCCAACGTCGCAACCGTAAACTGACTCTGGCGGCTGAATACGCCATGAGCATAGACGAAGAAGGCTGCGTCGCCCTTTGCTTTGCGCACGCAGACGCCATCTTCGGCGGCTCTCATCGCATAAGGACTTCCATCGGCGGGAAGGTTCTCAAAGACCAGGCGAGCCTGTGGAATGCTCGCCATCAACTTATCGATCTCCTCCTGCAAAGTCTTCGCCCGAGCATTCAAAAGATCAGAGAACTCCACCAGCAGCACTCCGTTTCCCGCCGCGCCCTCAGCCGGGCCATGAGCCTGCTGCTGGAGCAGCGTCTGGCGCTCCGCATAGGGATGGGCTCCGAAGTTGATCACCCCGCCGGAGATGGCATGTTTCCCGTCGGGAGTGATGAAAAACTCGCTGCGGCCTATCTTCCCAGGTTGATTCTTGTTGGCCGTAAACACCACAACCCGCGATACACCAGGCGCACTCGTCTTCAAGATCGCGGCCACACTCCAACTCTGATCCGGATCATAACCCCACACTGCCTTTAGAAAGGCATTTACCTCCGCAACCGTAGGGTAGCTGGCAGTAAAGTTCTTCAGATTCACTGGAGGAAACGGGTTCGCTGGCGCCGCATTCGGCGCCGGAGCCTGCGGTTCTTTCACCTGCTGCGCCTCGGCTGTGGCCGGCGACATCTCCGGCGCAGAGGGCGTCTGCGCCCATCCTGAAGCTCCCATTGCGAGCATCGTCCATCCCAGGACCCATGCCATCTTCTTTATGCCTTGCACCTTGTCCATCCTCCAACCCTTCTTCACGGTAGTTGCCATCTCCTGAAACAATCTAGCCCATAACCATCGTTTAAACTTCATCAAACTTCCCGTCTGGCGGCAATCGGAAACCTTCTTCCCATTCCAAACGACTTTCTGGACACTTTCAATATTGGGGCCGCCTGCTGCCGCTTGTACTCGCTCAGTTCCACCAACCGAATCACTTTTCGCACCTGTACCAAATCCACTGCCTGGCTCAGGGCGATCTCCTCACAGGATTTGTAGTCCTCAATGTACGCCCTCAGGATAGGATCCAGCAGGTCGTACGGCGGCAGCGAGTCGGTATCCTTCTGCCCCGGCCTCAGTTCCGCTGAAGGAGGCTTGGTCAGTGTATCTGCTGGAATCACCTCACGCTGGCTATTCAGCCACCGGCTGAGCTCATAAACCTCTGTCTTGTAGAGATCCCCAATCACGGCCAGCGCACCCACCATATCTCCATACAACGTACAGTACCCACAGGCCATCTCGCTTTTGTTCCCGGTCGTCAGCACCAACGCTCCGGTTTTGTTGGAGAGCGCCATCAACAGACTGCCTCGGATCCTCGGCTGCAAGTTCTCCTCTGCCAGGCTAAAACCGGCCTCGGCCCCGGCCATTCGATAGACCGGTTGCAGGAGGCCCACGAACTGCTCATAGATGGCATGGATCGGGATCATGCTGAAGCCGATCCCCAGATTTTTCGCCAACCTTTCGGCGTCCTGGACGGAACCGGTGGAGGAGAACTCACTGGGCATGCCTACCCCCAGCACGTCTTCAGCGCCGAGCGCCGCCACCGCGATCGCCGCCACCAAAGCTGAATCGATTCCACCGCTCAACCCGACAATCGCCTTACGAAATCCACATTTGTGAAGATAATCTCGAGTCCCCAATACCAGGGCCAGCCATAGCCGCGCGATACGGTCCGAATTTTCACTGGAAGGCTGCGGCGGCCCTTCAACCATGGGCCGCTCCGGCTCCCCAAGCGGACCCGGAGCGTCTCTCCAAGCGGCTACTTCGCCCTCGGTCTCAATCAGCAGCAAATCCTCTTCAAAGCTGCGCGCCTCGGCAAATACCTCCCCGTCAGGCCCAGCGGCAAACGATGCTCCGTCGAAGATCAGGCTATCGTTGGCGCCAACCTGGTTCACCATCACCACCGTGGCTCGATGCCTGTTGGCCAGAGCTCCAATCATCCGCTGTCGCAATTCCTGTTTCCCCTGCCAGAACGGAGATGCCGAGATGTTGACGATCAACCGATGCTCGCTGAGCGGCTGGGGAAGCACCGCCCACTGCCGCATCAGTTCTTCGATCGGATCCACCGGATACATCTGCCGCGGCCAGAAGAGCTTGTCGTTCCAAGCGTCCTCACAGACTGTAATCGCCACGGCCTGCCCCTTCACCACCACCAGCATCTGTTTTCTGGCTGGCTCAAAGTAGCGCTGCTCATCGAAGACGTCATAGAACGGAAGCAGCATCTTCTGCTGCACAAACTTGATCTCTCCGTCCTCCATCAGCACGGCTACATTCCGAACCCGCTTGCCGGAGACGCTCTCGCAGCGCATGGGCGAACCACAGAGCACCGCAGGCCGGCTGGAGCCGGATCCCGACGCGCGGGTCAACGCCGCCAACTCTGCCAGCGCCTCCTCGGCTCGCTGGACAAATACCTCTTTTTCCAACAGATCCGCAGGCGGATAACCGCAGACGGCCAGCTCTGGAAAGACCACCAGCGCAGCCCCAGCCGCCGCCGCCCGTTCGACGAACTCCTTGATCTTCTTCAGATTTCCTGAGAAGTCTCCAACTGTTGGATTGATCTGCGCCAGCGCGATCCGCACTCCTCCAGTCTAGAGCAGTTTCCCGGTCTCCGTTTTTGGGACCGGGAGGAATCGTTCCGCTTTCTTGAGGAAATTTGCTGCGGCGGCGTAGTCCGGGAGAGTGTCCACCACGAGTCTTCAGCGATCTTCGGCCGCTGTACCTGCCCCATCGCAACGATTCTCAGAGAGCTTTGGCCTGGAGCCAGCTTGTTGAAAAGAAGCTCGAACTGACGCCGCAGAGATAGACCTTTGGCGGGATGGGTTTCTGAAGGAGACGTCAACCGCGTCTTGCTGGAGCAAGAAGGCCGCTGTCAACGAATATTTGCCGCTTCGGGAAGATTGCGCCCGGCGGAATGGTTCGACCCGCCGTTGACGCTCTCGGCTGGAGACTCACATGAGATCTCATGAACCCGTTCCGCTCAGCACAGCACCCACGGTACGAGCCAGGATGCGCAGATCCAGCACCAGATTCCAGTTTTCCACATAGGCCGTATCCAGCGAGATATAGCTGTCAAAGGACGGATCCTGACGAGCCTCTACCTGCCATAAACCCGTTATTCCAGGCAGAACATCCAGCCGGCGCAGATGTCGAAGATCGTACTTTTCGACCTCGGCGGCCAGCGGCGGTCGGGGACCCACAAGACTCATATCTCCAATCAATACATTGAAGAACTGCGGCAGCTCATCCAACGAGTACTTCCGCAGCCACGCCCCCACCCGCGTAACCCGCGGGTCATTGCTGATCTTGAACAAGATCCCATCACGCTCGTTCTTATCTTCCAGATCCTGCTGCAACTTATCCGCATCGGCCACCATCGTGCGGAACTTCAGGCAGGTAAACGTCCTTCCCTTTCGTCCGATACGTACCGCCCGGTAGAAGACCGGCCCCGGAGAGTCAAGCCGAATCAGAAGTGCGATCAAAGCCATAAAGGGCGAGATCACCAGTAGCCCCAACAAAGAGAGCAGGACGTCCAGCCCGCGCTTTAGCAGAAAAGCTCCACGGGGAAACTGCCGCTGGTGCAGTGGAATGGTCGGAAACTGTCCAATGAACTCCACCGGAGCATTCCAGGCCAGACCATCATACAGATCAGGCACTACCCGCACCTCGATGCCATGCACCCGTGCCTCATCAACCACCGAGATCACCGTCTGCTTGTCAGCTGGGGTTGAGAAGTAAATTTCATCCACGAACAGCGAACGCGCCAAGGAGACGCAGTTGTGAATGTTTCCAATGGACTGCGCATTCGTCGGCTCCTCGGCCTCCCCATCCAGAGAGATAAAGCCCATGAAACGGAAACCCATATGGGGCAACGCCTGCAAATGATTGCGAAGCGCTTGCGCCACGCGCCCGTTGCCTACAATCAACACGTTCCTGGTCTCCCGCCCCTGGAGAAACCGGCGCTGCATCATCTTGCGCTCAATGGCGCGACGCAACATCAACAAAGCCAAGGTAATGATGATCGTCAGCGCCACCACCACCCGAGAGACTGCATACTCCTTCATGACGTACAACGTCCCGCACAGCATAAGACCTGAGGTGAGCGTAGCCTGCACCGTCAGCCGCTGCTCGTTCAATCCACTGCGCACATCGGGTGGACGGTAGAGTCCGTAGAGCCTCGCGAACACGACAAGATACACACTGAAGACCAACAGATACGCGACGGAGACCAGCGGCGCGGCGGCTTCCAGGTGTCTTAACACCGGATCAGCCGTTGGCGCCGCTACTGGGTTCAGGCGAATGCGGAACGCGATGAATCCAGCCAGCAACGCGCTGAGAAAGTCCGACATCGCCCAGACGGTGATGGCGATCGATGGTCGCGCAAACAGGCGCCCTCGCTCGTGCGCTCGAGCCATTTGGCGTCGCTGGCTTGAGATCGTTGCTTGCTTCAGATAGTCAAGAGTCCCCATCGTGCGTCCCCGAAGTGCGGAAATCTCTTCCTAGCCGCTGGTTACGCCATACCGTACATGGCCGGAGTTCTTTTTGTGATACAGGTTAACCTCTTGTATATCATCCATCTCACTATAGTTTGAGAAAATTATTACTGATTTCTAAGCTTAGTTATTTTAAAGGTTCATGCGTTGAAAAAGCTGACACTTAAGTTGGTAGACCGGTTGAGAGGCATCTATACCGGCATCACCAGTTCGTCCTTGGAGAAAAACTCCCGCAGCACAGGGTCAGGGCTGGCGCGCATCTCCTCCGGGGTACCGAAGAAGCGCACTGCGCCTTCATCCAGGAAAACGAATCGATCCGCCAGCTTTTCGGCAAAGCGCATGTCGTGGGTCACAATGATGCTGGTGAGGTGCAACTGCATTTTGAGTCGCTGGATGAGGTTGCCCAGCAGGTGCCCCATCAAGGGATCCACCATCGTGGTTGGCTCGTCATAAAGAATCGCGGAGGGCTGCGCCGCCAAGGCCCGCGCGATCGCCACCGACCGCTTCATCCCGGTCGAAAGCTCAGAAGGCAACTGATCCTCCATCCCCGCCACCCCGACCATCTCCAGTAAGCCGCGGACGACCTGCAAGATTTGATCTTCCTCTAGATTGCCCCGCTCGCGCAGCGGAAAGGCCACATTCTCTCCCACCGAAATCGAGTCAAATAGCGCTCCATTCTGAAAAACCATCGTCACCTTGCGCCGGACTTCTTGTATCTCCTTCTCGCTCAGCCCGCCAACCACCTGCCCAGCTACCCTCACCGTTCCACTGTCGGCCTTCAGAAAGCCTAGAAGAATCCGCAGGGAGACCGACTTGCCTACCCCACTGCGTCCAAAGATGCACAGCGTTTCGCCGGGCTTCACATAGAAGCTCACATCGTTGAGCACCACCAGACTGCCAAAGGACTTGTTCACGTGCTCGAAGGCGATGAACGGAGCGATCTCTTCGACAGTCTTCTGTTGATCTCCGGCGGCACTTTCCATCCGTATCGGCGTCTCGACCGCAACTGCTGCCTCCTTATCCAGGTTCGCCTGGGCTGCCTCGGCGATAAACTCCTCCACCACGGGAGCGACATCGGCCGAGACATCATCGATCAGCGGCCTTTCGGCCTCCTCCACATCGCTGCCAGACACTCCTTGGTTCGGCTCGCTTTGCAAAGGCCCAAGCGACGGATCCGATACGTCAGGCCACCCACTGGGGGCCGATGACGCAGCGGACTCGGAAGACCTACTGGGGTTCGAAGGATTAGAACGCTGCTCCGGTTCACTCATTGAGGTCTCTTTTATCATGCACTTCTTTGATCTCGCCCTGCCCCGCAAGAAATCCACAACCCGCATCCGCGCAGGTGCGCTCACGGTCTCCGCAATGGAGCTTTCGGTGAGCTAACTCTCCACCTTCTGTAGCCAGAGAAGGCCAAAGCAGCCCTGGTTGGTTCTCCGCATCCCTCACGATTCAGCGAATAAAATTTCTGTCCTCCAGCGAGGCTGACCCGCCCTGCTGCGCCCAATGCTCCGCCAAGGCCAACTCTCGAGGAGTGTTGATATTTGTGAACCAATGCGCAGGGAGCCTCCGGTCGGCCACGCCGGCCAGGTCCTGCGTATCGCACGCCCAAATTCCCCCTGCGCTGGCCATCTGCAGCAGATCCTCCAGTCTTCGAAGTCCTTGATCCAAACCCAGCGACCATCTTTGTTTGCAATCTGACCGAAGGATGCAGAAGGCCGATTGATTCCCACCGCAGCGGAGATAACTGGCCGCCAGCCCTTGTCGGGCCAGAGTTGCCTCACTCCAACGACGCAACAGACGCCAAGGAACCAGCGGCACATCCACAGGCAGAAAGACCGCCCAAGGCTGGCGAGACGCGGCCAGACCAGCCTCGATTCCCGCCCCAGGCCCTATCTCCAACCGCGTCTCGGGAACCACAGGCGCAAACTCTCCCAGATCCGCGCGGTTGCCGGCGATGCTTACCTCTGCGCAGAACCCTCGCAGCTTTTCAACCGCCAACTCCACCATGGGCCTCCCCTGGAACCGCAGCCGCGCCTTATCGGCTCCCATCCGCGCACTCTTGCCCCCGGCCAGGACAAATCCGTGCAACGGCAGGGTTCCAGCCTGCTGTGGTAAAGTCATCAGATCCCCGCCTTGGCCGGATCCCCCACCTTACCCAGAAACCGCACTATCGATTCAATTCCGCGGTGGAAGTTAGGCAGATGGAACTTCTCATTGGGCGCATGCAGGTTGTCATCCGGAAGCCCAAAGCCCATCAGCACGGTAGGAATTTTCAACTCGCGCACGAAATCTCCAACGATCGGAATCGAGCCTCCACCGCGAACAAAGACGGTCGGTTTACCGAATACCTCCTTCATCGCCTCCGTGGCCGCATGGACGTAGCGGTTATCGGTACTGACCACAATCGGATCGCCGGAATGAATCAAGGTGGCCTTTACCCGAACCCCCCGGGGGCAGATCTGCTCGACGAACTTCCGGTATTTTGAAAAGGTCTCCTCTGGTTTCATCCCTGGAACCAGGCGGAAGCTGATCTTGGCCGAGGCCCTGGCGGGAATCACAGTCTTCGCTCCCACTCCGGTAAAGCCTCCCGAGATTCCATGGACATCCATCGTGGGCCGCGCCCAGGTTCTCTCCAGTACGGAGAATCCCTCCTCGCCGGTCAGTTCTGTCGAGCCCACCTCGCGCCGGCGGTACTCTTCCTCATCGAAGGGCAGCAAACGCCAGGCCTCCAACTCTGCCGGCGTGGGCGCCTCGATCCCGTCATAGAATCCCGGAATAAGAATGCGGCCATCCGAGCCCTTTAAACCCACGATGATCTGCGCCAGCGCTACCAGAGGATTTGGAGCCGCCCCTCCGTACATCCCCGAGTGCAGATCCGTGGCCGCACCCTGAGCCTCCAGCTCCGTGTAGATCATTCCACGCAAACCAACGCACAGGGTTGGAAGCTCGGGTGCGAACATTTCCGTATCGCTGACCAACGCCACATCGGCCTTCAACTGGTCGCCATGCTCGCGCACAAAGGCCGCAATCCCCTCACCACCAACCTCCTCCTCTCCTTCCATCAAAACCCGCACATTCACCGGCAGGCGGCCGTCGGCCTTCAGCAGAGACTCAAGCGCCTTGACCTGCATCCACATCTGCCCCTTGTCATCCACCACACCCCGCGCGTAGAGGTTTCCATCTCTCTCGGTCGGCTCGAAAGGCGGAGACTTCCACTCCTCCAGCGGCTCCGCAGGTTGAACATCATAATGCCCATAAAAAAGTACGGTGGGACGCTGGCTCCCATCCGGCAACGGCTCTGCGTGCAACCATTCGGCGTAGACCAGCGGGTGGCCCTGATGTCCGGGCCTACCTGGGGAGGGCTCCGTACTTGTCTCGATCAGCCGCACCTGTTCCATCCCTGCCGAGCGTAGCCCGGAGGCAACAAACTCCGCCGCCCGGCGCACATCGCCAACATGTTCCGGAGCCGTGGACACCGACGGAATCCTCAACAGATCTTTCAACTCGCTCACAAACCGTTGCCCCTGCTCGCGGGCGAACACAACCGCCTTTTGACTCATCGATCTTCCCTTTCCCCGTGCCAACCCGCCATTTGCCGGTTACTACACTTCCGCATCCAAGGCACGCACTCAGCATAGTCTCCCCGAACGGTTGCATCCAACCCGGAGACAGCGCAGCCGAGCCCAGCCGCAGACTCCCCGAGCAAAACAATCCACCGTCCAGAGAGCCCGCATTTCGTTTAAGATGGAATGAGAAATGCATCTGCGCAACCGCCATCTCGCCTGTCTGCTACTGCTGCTATCTTCGCTGAGCGCGGAGCAGGGTTCGCATCCGGCGTTTTTTGCCCGCTGGAGTGGTGCACAGACGCGCACCCTACGCCGTGCGGAGTTCACCCTGGGCGGAGGCTATCTGTGCAGTCTGCTGCTTCAGATACAGGGCACCGCCACTGCCGGTCTGTCTCAGCCGCTGGCTTGCGGCGCTGACGCTCGTTCAACAGAGGCCCTGGCGCTGCCACCGGCTCACCGCTTGCTCGCGGCTTCTGTTTGGGCGATGTACCCCCCGGCTGAGCAGACCGCCGCGCTGGAGACCGTCACCTCCCGCCTGAGCTAGATCGGCCGCTTCCAACCGCCCGCGGCTTCCTCGTTCATACTTCTCCTTCCGCGCCTGCGCCACCTGCAAAGGATCCATCCCCGTGTTCAACAAGACCC
>DAHWOF010000190.1 GCA_027335345.1 Granulicella sp.
TGCGGGCGAAGCAGCTCAGCGAGGAGATCAGGCCGATGTTCGGCCCTTCCGGAGTTTCGATGGGGCAGATGCGGCCGTAGTGGGTGGGGTGCACGTCGCGCACCTCAAAGCCGGCGCGCTCCCGCGACAGGCCGCCCGGTCCAAGGGCCGACAGGCGGCGCTTGTGGGTAATCTCGCTGAGCGGATTGGTCTGATCCATGAACTGCGAAAGCTGGCTGGACCCGAAGAACTCGCGGATGGCGGCCATCACCGGTTTGGCGTTGATCAGGTCGTGCGGCATTGCCGTGGACATCTCCTGATAGACGCTCATCTTTTCCTTGATCGCCCGTTCCATGCGCACCAAACCGATGCGGAACTGATTCTCCATCAGCTCGCCGACCGCACGCACACGCCGGTTGCCCAGGTGATCGATGTCATCCACCACGCCGATGTTCTTGCGTAGCTTGAGCAGGTAGCGGATGGTGCCATAGAAGTCCTCGGGCATCAGGGTGCGCTTGTCCAACCCTGCGGAATCCTGGTTCTCATACAGCTTGATGTTGAACTTCAGCCGCCCCACGCGCGAGAAGTCGTACTTGCGCGGGTCAAAGAACATGCCCTCAAAGAGGGCGGTTGCGGTATCCAAGGTCGGCGGATCGCCGGGGCGCAGCTTGCGGTAGATCTCGATCAGCGCCTCTTCCGGCTTACGCACCGAATCGCGCCGCAACGTGTTGGAGATGATGTTGCCCACATCGTCGCGCTCCGGGAAGAAGACCTGCAAATCGGTCACGCCGCTCTGCAGAATCTTGTGCAGCTTGTCGGCCGTCAGCTCCACATTGGCCTCATAGAGCAGCTCCCCGGTGCTCATATCCACCACATCGGCAGCCAGCATCGCACCGTCAAACTCGCCCGGCTCAACCTCAATCTGCTCCAGGCCGGCGGCGCGGATGTGCTTGATGGTGGAGGCGCCGATCTTCTTACCCGCGGCCACCAGCTCTTCCTTGCCGCTTCCCTTGGGTCCGGGCAGATGCAGGGCGGCCGCGCTACGGGCGCCCACCAGGTGGGTTGGCTTATCCTCCGGCGTCACCGCCCAGAACAGCTTGCCCTCCTTCACCTTGATGTTGTCCACCACGTAGAAGGTCTTCAGGATCTCCTCGTCGGTGCGCAGGCCCAGGGCGCGCAGGAAGATGGTCGCGGGAAACTTGCGCTTGCGGTCGATGCGGACGTATAGGGTGTTCTTCTGGTCGTACTCGAACTCCACCCAGCTTCCGCGGTAGGGAATGATCTTGCCCAGGAAGTAGGTGCGGTTGTTGGCGGTCTCAAAGAAGACGCCGGGGGAGCGGTGCAACTGGCTTACGATCACGCGCTCCGTGCCGTTCACGATAAAGGTGCCGTTGGCGCTCATCAGGGGAATGTCGCCAAAGAAGACCTCCTGCTCCTTCATGTCGCGCAGGGTCTTGACGCCGGTCTCCGGGTCCTTATCGTAGATCTTGAGGCGGATGGTCACCTTGAGCGGCGCCGAGTAGGTCATCCCCCGCTCCTCGCACTCCGCCTGGTCATACTTGAGCTGCAGGCCCACCGGGTCGCCGCACTTGGTGCAGAAGTCCGGGGTGTTCTTGTTGTAGGTGCCGCAGAACTTGCAGAGCACATCGCCGGGATGGAAGGGATCCGTGATCACCATGTGACCGCAGGTGGTGCAAGCGGTGCGCAGGTGGTTCAGGCCCTTGAGGTACCCACACTTGCACTCCCAGTTGCCGATCGTGTAATCGACGAACTCCAACTCGGAGACGTTGCGGAAGTCGGTTATGGGAAAGACCGAGGTAAAGACCGATTGCAGGCCGTTGTCCTCGCGCTCCCGCGGCAACTTGTCCATCTGCAGGAAGCGCTCGTAGCTGCGCCGCTGCACCTCGATGAGGTTGGGAATCTGGATGCTGGTTGGAATCTTGGAAAAGTCCAGGCGGGTGCGAATCGCGCGCATCACGGTGGGGGCTGGGTTCGACATGCTCTCTCCTGTTGCAGGGGCTGGCGCTTTTTCACCGGCCTTCTGCTTGGCTCGTTGGCTCGAGGGCTCCTCGCCAGCGGCTCGGGGTGCGCGTGACTGACTCGCTGCGACCTCGGCAACTGGCGAAGAGGAGAAGCCGCCGCTGCCGCGGCGCCTCTCATGGGTCTTGATGTGCGCCTGTTCCGCTGCCTCCCCTCCTCGCAGAAGAAGCACCTGAAGCGCGTTGTACAAACCCCAGCGAAGCATTCTGCGGGGTGAAAACCTGATCTTGCGGCCGGCCTGACTCCCTGGGCGATTTGCCACACAAGCCCTGCTGCTGGTATATCTCTACGCAGCAGAGGGAAGACCGGCCAGCTGGAGGCTACGGCAAGGGCAGCCTTGAGGGCCGCGCCGAGACATCCGATAGCCGGAGACGCCGAAAGCGCCCTGCGGGACGTCCTGCCCGGAGAGCGCGCACTTTCTGTTCCCAAGTGATTTAATACAGAAACGGTGGATAGTCGCCGCCCTTTGATCCCGCACCCGATGCGGGTCCAACGTTTGCCGCTTGTCGCACGTTTGCACCTTGTGGGCCCGCCGCTCAAACCACAAGATGGCCAGCTCCATAACCTGCTTCGCAGTGCCAGGATGAGCTGGATGAAACCTGATGGCT
Organism: Granulicella sp.; assembly: GCA_027335345.1. Lineage (GTDB taxonomy): Bacteria > Acidobacteriota > Terriglobia > Terriglobales > Acidobacteriaceae > Granulicella. Next base: position 2,628 of record DAHWOF010000190.1, read on the forward strand.
AAATTTTGACCTTTAGAACTCCGCAGAAAACATTGCGCCGAGGCGTCTGCGGCAGTCTCCCATCGGAAAGAATACCCCAGATTCGCCCCGGCTGCAACTGGCGGAGTTGCGGCCCGGTCTCAACCTGCCACTCCCCCATCAAAACTTACTTGATCTCGATGGTTGCGATGCCCTCGAACTTCTTGGCGATGGCGGCCGCATCTTCCTTCGAGATGTTCTCCTTCAAGGCCTTGGGAGCGCCGTCGACCAGATCCTTGGCCTCCTTCAGGCCGAGGGCCGTGACCTCGCGTACAGCCTTGATGGTATTGATCTTGTTCGCGCCGGCATCCTTCAGGATCACCGTGAACTCGGTCTTCTCCTCCACCACCGGGGCGGCTGCGCCGCCGCCAGCCGCCGGCGCCGCTGCTACCGCAGCCGCCGCCGAGACGCCCAGGCGCTCCTCAAGCTTCTTCACCAACTCCGCCGCCTCAAGCAGGCTGAGGCTTACGATCTGATCTTCCAACTGCTGAATGTCCGCCATGTCTCTCTCCGTATCCGTAAAAGTTACAAAATCCGATGCCGCTCTGCTTCCGATTCAACTTACCTGAAGCCTCTTCCGCTCCAGGCTGCTCCGGCCTCGTCGGGTTTCCGTTGCGCCCAGACTGCGCCCCCGGCGAAGACCACAGCGAAACTTGCTTATCCCTCGACCGGATCGAGGCCGGAAGCCTCTCCGGCCTGCGACGCAGTGGCGTTCTCCGGCTCCGCCGCGCCGGAGGGCTGCTCGCCCGCCAGGGACTCCTCCGCGTGCGCCGCGACCACTTCCGCCACCGCGGACTTGACCGTGGCGGCGCCAAACTTGCCCTTCTCCACGCCCTGGTTGATCACCACCGCCAGATCGCGCCCCGCGGCGTTGATCACCGTCGCCAGGCGCTGCGCCGGCGACTGGATGAGGAACATCAGCTTGGAGAAGAGCTCCTCCTTGCCGGGCAGCTTGGCCAGCGAGTCGATCTCCTCGACGTTGATCACCTTGCCGTCCACGATGCCCAGCTTGAAGGTGTACTCCGCGTTGTCCTTCACCCAGGTGGAGAGCGCCTTGGCCAGCGCCACTGGGTCCCCTGAGGTGTAGGCCACCGAGTTGACTCCCTTGAGTCCCTGCAGCGCCTTCTCCACCTTGGTGCCCTGGCTGCTCCTGGCCGCCAGCTTGTTCTTGACCACGTGGTAGCTGCCACCGGCGGCGCGGATCACCTTGCGCAGCTCAAAGTCCTTGGAGGCCGTCAACCCCTTGAACGTGCCGATGATGGCCGACGTGGAGCTTTCCAGCTCGACTGCCAGCGCCTTGACCTTCTCGTTCTTCTTTGCCTTGGTTAATGCCATTGTGAACCTGACCTTTACCGGCCGGCGGCTTGGCGCCAGCCCCATCGTCCAAATCCTTCAATTCTTCGATCCTGCGATCTTCTGACCCTTGGATCTTTCGATCTTTGGATCCTTGGATCTTTCGAGCTTTGGATCCTTCGATCTTCCGATCCGCCCGAGGATCCCAGCGCCGCCTGACCCGCTCCAGCCGGCGCCAACTCAACTTTGCAGCCAGGCGCGGGAGCCATCCCCGAGCCCGAAATCCGCGCCTTTACGCCTTGGCCGCAACCTCTGCCACGGCTGGCTCCAACTCAATGCCGGGGCCCATGGTCGAGCTGAGCACAATCCGCTTGATGTACTTGCCCTTGGCGGCTGAAGGCTTGGCCTTGACCACCGAGGAGATCACGGTCAGCGCATTGGCCTCCAGCTTCTCCGGACTGAAGGAGAGCTTGCCGACCGGCACATGCACCAGCGCGGTCTTATCGGCGCGGAACTCGACCTTGCCGGCCTTGATCTC
>DAHWOF010000212.1 GCA_027335345.1 Granulicella sp.
GAGATATCACACCCAGGGGTCGCTGGAGGTGATCTCCCAGATGCTGGATGTTTACGAGGACACCGGCAACCTCGCCTTTGCGAAGAGTTCGATCGTCCCGTTGGCCGACGCGGTCGTCACCTACTACGACCAGCATTGGCCCCGCGGAGCGGACGGCAAGATTCGGATGTCTCCTGCACAGTCGCTTGAAACCTACCAGTTGACCGCGGTCAATCCAACGCCTGACATCGCCGGATTGCTTTCCGTCATCCCGCGCCTGCTGGCTTTACCCCCGTCCGTTTCGACATTGCAGCAGAGGACGTTGTGGAATAGGACTCTGCGAGACCTGCCGGCGCTTCCGATGGGAAGGAGTGCGGCGAACGGCAAGACGCCGCCAAATGGAGTGGGCGACCCCAACGGCACGCCCATTCTGCTGCCAGCACAGGAGTATGGAGCGACGAGGAACATGGAAAACCCGGAGCTGTACGTAACCTTCCCTTACCACCTCTATGGGGTTGGAAAGCCGGGGCTGAAGTTGGCGCGCAATACCTTTCTTGCCCGGCGATTTCCGCAGGACACCTGCTGGGGGCAGGACGGAACCGAGGCCGCGGCGCTCGGCCTGACGGAGGTCGCCCAGCGTGCAGTTGTGGATGAATTCACCAACTATGGCGACGAACGATTCAAGTGGTTCTGGAGGGCGAGTCATGACTGGATACCGGATCTGGACAACGGTGGTTCCGGGATGATGACGCTCGAAGAGATGCTGCTGCAACCGGACGGACGAAGACTTATCCTGCTACCCGCATGGCCGAGAGACTGGTCGGCGGATTTCAAGCTGCATGCACCCTTCGAAACGACGTTGGAGGGCCAGGTAAGACAAGGAAAGCTGGTGCGGCTGGTCGTGACGCCGCAGATCCGGGCGAGGGACGTCATCTTTGCCAACCCTCAGGTTGACCAACGATAGCCCTGGAGCGCGACGCCGTGAGCCCGGCGCGCGTCTCCCGATGCCCTAGGACGTTGATCCTGGCCAACCGGGACGCTCCCGGATGCTCACACCCGCAGCTCACGCTTGGCCGTCTCGGCCACCCGGCCCAGATCGGCCACAGTCAGCACGCGGATCGCCTCCTGTTCCATCGCCCGGACGCCAAATCCATACTGCTCCTGATCGGCCACCGAGGCGATCCGCTCTACAATCGCGGTCAACTCCAGTTCCAGACCCTCCGCGCGCTGTACCCCCGTGCGGAGCGCCTCGGCCGAGTAGGCAAAGCCCTTGGCCCCTTCCACATCGCTCTCCAGGGAGACAGCGTGGAACATGCGCACCTTGCCGTTGCGGTAACCGCAGTCGAGCTTCAACGGATCGCCCGGCTGGGTGTAGGCGGCGGCGGCGATCTTCTTGCGCATGAGCCGCCAGACCCCGGCGGCCTCAAAGGCGTCGCGCATCGAGGAAACGATGGCCTGGCGACCTGACGCTCTGCGCCGCACCGCCGGGGCCTTCAACGGCTCGACATACATTCGCAGCAGTTGTTCCATCTCTGCGGGCAGGCTTTCAGCCAGAGTGCCGCGCATCTCGGTGAGCTGGACGCTGTTGGAGAGCGAATCCTCCAGCGTCTCCAGCACCGGCCTGGCGTTCACCCGTGGCTCAACGCCCACCTGCAGCCGCTGGGCAATCTCCGCCTCCAGCGCCTCCAGCAGCTCCACGTCGGCATCCGGATCCATGCAGCGCACCCGGCTCCAGTCGCGCGTGAACCTCACCGTTGCAGTGTCATCCCGCCCGGCTTCGCGCAGCACCACGCCGATATTGGCAAACTCTCCCTTGACCACATCCGGCACATACCGGATGAGGGAGAACTCGCACTGTAGCCGCTCGCGCACTGGAACCTCCACCTCAATTTACCCTTAACTTCTGCATTCCATTCCAGATTTCCCAGTGGTCACATGAGATATTCCTGGGCGGGCTGGGGCGCTGCGGACCCCCCCGGCACGGGCCGGCTGGCGGCCAGTCCCCAGAGGGGAAACGGCTGCCGATCTGAGTGGCGAAACTGTCCGATCAGCTCTCGAACCCGTTGCCGCCGCTGCAACAGGCTCTCCATCAGGCGTTCGATGGTCTGCGGATCGCCGCCGTACCACTCTGGAGGAACCTCTTCGGCCACCTTCCAGAGTTGGTCCGGGGGAAACTGCTCGACGCGGCTGAGCCAGGGTTCAAAGCTGTCCCATCCGCGAATCCGGGCATACACTTGGTTGCGCGCAAAGACCCCGCGCAGCGGCGCATCCGGGAACGTCCAATCCCCGGCGTTGAAGCAGTAACCCTGGTCGATGAATGTGGCGCGATACTTGCGCTCCCGGGGACGGCGTTCAAAGACCGCCTGCCGCCCATTGCAGTTTCCGGTCCACTTGTCCACGACCAGCATGCCGGCGAACTCCGCAAGGTTGCGCACCTCCTCCATCTGCTGCTCGGGGAGGTAATCCACGACCTGCCCCGGCATCAGTCCGCCGACGAACCGGCTACCGAACTGCAATCCGCTGGCGCAGCGCTGGCGCACCCCACGGCCCATCTCCATGACCATCCCCGGACTGTTGTCGACCAGCCACTGGCTGACTTCCACCACATCGCTTTTAGGGACGGTGAGTCCCACTGCTTCCGCGATACGGGTTCCTATCAACTCATTGGCCAGCACGCGCAGGTGTTGAGGGTTATTCTTGAACTTTACCACCCACAGGTTGCCATCCGCACCCAGCATGAGCTGGCTCTGCGCGCCGCCGCGCATCCGCCGGATTGTCTGAACCGCCGTAACCGCCAATACGAATCCTTTCGGCCTCTGCCCTCCCAGGCCTCGCCTGCCGGCTGCGTTGAGTTGGCAGAGGATGGTGAAACCACCCGCCGAAGCCTCGGGCCGAGTTCATGATTTGAGAAGGCAAGCCGGCGCGCCAGGGAGGGCGGCGCCCCCTTGCCGTTCTTCTGTGTTGCAGCAACTTTCTGCAACGGGACTCCTTCATGGTAGCTGTTTTCACCTCTGCGCCGAAGCTGAGTGACCCTCCAGCGATGCCGCGTAGCGCCCCCAGCTCCCGTTGCAGTCAACTCTGCCGAACCGCTACCATCAGCTAGAGAACATCGTCGCGGCCTCTGCGGCCCGAAGAGGGCTGTTGCATACAAGACAGCCTGCGTTGCCGGTTCTGCGGTCGGCTTGCGGAGATCGCCTGGGTGCTCTCGCAACCTATTTGGAAAGGCTTCTATGGACTCCAGCACCAACAGCTCCGCTGCTCGCCGCTCGGAAGATATCGCGCTCGATCTGCTCAAGTTTCTCGCTCCCTTCGCCCACCTGGGCAACAAGAGCAGCTCCGGAACAGGTTTTGGCCTTCCCTCGGCGCCCCGGGCAGAGGAGCAGGTCGACCAGATCTTTGAGCTTTACACGCGCTGTCGAGCGGCCGTAGAAGCTCCGCTGACGCCCGGCCTGATACCCGGCCTGACACCCGGCGTAGAGACGCAGAAGTAGCCATGCCGCCGGTTCACGTTGCTGTGGTGGGCGCCGGCGCCTTTGGCCGCAATCACCTGCGGGTCTATCGCCAGTTGCAGGAGGCCCACCCGGAGCTGGTTCAGCTCAGCGCCGTCGTGGAGCCGGAGGCCGGGCGGCGCTCTGAGTTCGCCTCCAGCTACGCCATCCCGGGCTTTGCGTCGATCGCGGAGCTTCTAGAGGCGAGACTGCCGCTGCAGGCCGCCTCCATCTGCGCTCCCACGGTGCATCATGCCGCGCTGGCGGAAGAGCTTTTGCGAGCCGGCCTGAACGTTCTGATTGAGAAGCCGTTCGCCACCAGCCTGGACGAGGCGGACCGCGTCCTGGAGTTGTCCCAAGCGTTGGGCCGCAGGGTGGCCATCGGCCATCTGGAGAGATTCAATCCGGCCGTTGCGGCGACCATCGCCGCGCTCCGCCAGCCCATGTTCTTCGAGGCTCATCGGCTCAGCATCTTCACGCCGCGGTCGCTGGATGTGGATGTGGTGCTCGATCTGATGATTCACGATCTGGACATCGTCCTCAGCCTGGCCCAATCGCCGGTCCGTGAGGTTCGCGCTGTGGGCCTGCCCGTCCTGTCGTCCCGGACGGACATCGCCAATGTTCGGGTCGAGTTCGAGTCCGGCTGCGTGGCCAACTTCACGGCCAGCCGGGTCTCCACCGAACAGGTCCGCAAGCTGCGACTCTTCCAGCCTGGCGAGTACCTGTCTCTGGACTTCGCCCGCCAGGAGTTGCTCCGGATCAGCGTGGACCGCGAGGCGGTGGCCGCGATGCTCGCTGCCGGCCTGTCCCCGGGCACGGCGGCCCCGGCTCCGCTTTCCGCCGCCGGCCCGCCGGCAGAAGGGCCGGTGCAGCACCCCACGGCGGGCCTCACGCTGACCCGCTCCGAGATTCCCAAGGGCGAGCCGCTGCTGCTGGAGCTGGAAGACTTTCTGCGCGCGGTTGCGACGGGAGGCAGGCCGCGGGTCCCGGCAGAAGCCGGCCGTCAGGCGCTGGCGCTGGCGCTGCGGATTAACGATCAGATTGCCCGCCATGCGCAGCGCGCCGGCCTGCTCTAGGCGCCGATTTATTGCAGCTTCTGCACGGCGGTTCCGGGGGGAATGCTCAACTGGAACTGATCCGGATCGAAGGGTCTGTTCAAGATCAGCTTGGTGACCACGATCTTCAGAGAGTACTCATCCAGCGGTCTCCAGATGGTGATCACGGTGGGAAAGGGCAATCCTGCGTAGGTCTGATAACTGTCATAGGTGGCCTGGGTGACCACCTCGCCCTGATCGTCGTAGATGTCCTGCTGAAAGGGCAGCATGGTGACGCGGCTGACATGCACCACGCGCCGCATGCGCAGGAGGTTGCCGTTGGTTCGCTGCAGGACCAGCAGGTTGTAGATCGGCTCGACCGTCTCGGTCTTGCGGCGCAGATCCCGGTGCAGCACGCGGGTGGACTCCGTCATGGTGACGTACTGGTTGGAGGAGACCCCGGGGATCAGCAGTGAGTTCAGGAAGATCGACGGACGCAGGTTCTCCAACCCGTTCTTGGAGGGTGTAGTCACCGTGTCGGTTCCTTGCACCCAGACATTGCCGTGCGAAGAGGCATGCATCAGCGTAAAGGAGTGGTTCCGGCTCACCATGTCCAGGGCCCGGGATCCGATCACCGGGAGTTGCAGAATCACACGCAGGTCATCCGGCTTTTGTACAAAGATGTACCCGGTGAACGAGGTGTACTGTTTTAGCTTGCCTTCCCTGCCCCCGCCCGTTGTGGCAGTGATCTCGACCTGGGCATTCAAAGTCTTCATGGCGCGATCGCGATCCGAGATCTGTTGCACCACCTGGCCCACGCTGTAGGTCTGGTAGACGCTCGGCGCCTGGGTCTTCAAAACCAGCCGAGTCGTCGAAAAACAGCCGGTCAACCCGCCTGTCATCAACATAGCCAGCACCGACAACGCTCGAAGGTTCCTCATCAATCGCAAACTTCCATTATATCGACTCGATCCCCGCCTTCCGGGATTCAGAATCCCTTGAAATCCTGAGGGGTTACCGGCGTTGGACGATGGCGCGGTGGGAGATGGCGGCTTTCAGCCGGCGCGCCGCCGCCGGCCTTCGGCGGCCCCTCCCGGAGCCAAGCGGCCTCAATGTCTTGAGGAGGCGCGATAGGCGGCCACATTGGCGTTGTGCTGGGCAAGCGTTGCGGCGAACCGGGTGGCTCCCTTGGCATCGGCGACAAAGTACAGATAATCCGTCCGGGCTGGATGCAACGCCGCCTGCAGCGATGCAACCCCGGGATTGCAGATTGGACCGGGCGGAAGATCGGGATGGGTATAGGTGTTGTACGCGGAGTCCGACTTGAGCTCGCTCTGATGAATGACTCCGGTCCAGGCGCCGCGCAACAGAGACGCATAGATCACCGAGGGGTCGGTCTGCAGCGGCATCCCCGCCGCCAGACGGTTGGCAAAGACGCTGGCCACCTCGGGGCGTTCCGCATCCAAGCTCACCTCCTTCTCCACCAGAGACGCCAGGATGACCACGCGGGGCGTCTCCGCCGGCGTCATCCCCAACCGTCTGGCCTCCGACCCAAACTGCCGGACCATGGTCTGCAGCATCCTGAGCGCTCCCGCATGGCGACTGAACTTGTAGGTGTCCGGAAACAGATACCCCTCCAGGGAGGTTGCCTGGCCGAGCGGAACCCACTGGGCGATGAGTTGGGTATCGGTCTGCTCGGCGCGGAGAAAGTCGGTTCTGGAGTCCAGTCCGGCCGCGGCCACCGCATTCGCGATATCGAAGATGTTGAACCCCTCCGGGATGACCAGCGTCACGGTGTAGACATCTCCGCGCCGGATCCGGTCATAGACCTCTGCCATGCCGGCAGGATGGGCAAACCGGTACTCGCCGTTCTCGAGCGACGCCGCTCGGCGCCCGTGCAGGGAGTTCCAGAACACCAGAGCGTCAAAGGCCAGCGCACTGCGGACGATCCCCTGGCGCTGCAACTGGCGGGCGATCTCCAACCGGCTCATGCCTGCGGGAATCTCCACAAAAGTCTCCTGGGCAGGACCATAGGGCAAGCGGAAGTCGAGGAAGAGGAGGAGTGCCAGGCCGAGTGCAGCTCCCACCGCCGGCACCAGTATGAACTTGAGCAGCCGCACAACGCCTCCGGTTCGATTTTAGCCAGAATCGATCCATCCCCGACGAGAGACGCGAGAGGTTTAAAGGTCTCGCCTCACGGCTCCGTGGTTTGGCCGGGAGCCGGGCTGGGAAGCAGGCTGGGGGATGCGGCGGAGAGGAAGCTCTCCAACAGCAGGGTAGCTGCCACCTGGTCGATGATCTGGCGGCGCTCCAGCCGGCCCTTCCGGTCCTGGCGGAGCGGGTATCCGGAGTGGTCCAGCAGGGCGTGGGCGTCGCGGGTGGTGAGGCGCTCGTCGAAGAGGTGAACGGTCAGGTTGGGGTGAGCCTGGGCAAGAGCCCCCTGGAGGCTCTGGGCAAACTCCCGCGCCTTGGCCGCCTGTGGACTGGGAGACCCGTCGGCATGAAGGGGATGGCCGATCACCAGTACCTCTACCTTGTGCTGGCGGAGGAAGCGAGCAATCGCCTTGATATCAGCGCGAAGGCTGGTGCGATGGAGGGTGAAGAGCGGCTGCGCGGTCAGGCCCAACGGATCGGTGATGGCCAGCCCGATGCGGCGGTCGCCCAGATCCAGCGCGAGAGTTCGGGGATGAGCCGCCAACGGACGAGGTTCTCCTGTGCCTCTACTCTCTACCGTCGGCTCTCGGCTGTCCACCCCGCTTCTTCTCCTCCTTCCCTTTCGTATAATGGAGCTTTGACTCCACGACCTCCGGGGTTCGCCCGGACGGCCAGCAAAGAAGCCACCATGGAAGATATCAAAAGGGCTCTGGAAGAGCAGATCAAAGCGCTCGAGTACGAACTGACCACGGAACTGCCGGCGGAGATCAAGAAGGCCGTCGCGCTGGGTGATCTCTCTGAAAACGCCGAGTACCACATGGCCAAGCAGCGCCAGGTCTTCGTCAACGCCCGCCTAGGCCAGCTCAAGAAGCGGATGGGCGAGCTGGCCATGGTGAACCTGGAGAACATTCCCCGGGACAAGGTCGGCTTCGGCTCCACGGTGGTGGTCTTTGATAGCACCAAGGACGAGGAGTTCACCTACAAGCTGGTCACCAGCGAAGAGTCCGACGTCGCCAAGGGCCTGATCTCCACCACCTCACCCATCGGCCGCACCCTGTTGGGCAAGGAGGTGGGCGACACCGCAACGGTGGTGACCCCGAACGGCAAGCGCGAGCTGGAGATCCTGAAGCTCTTTACGATTCACGACTCCATACAGGTAGAGGTGGCAGACGACTCGACCCGGAGTGGAGCGTCGAAGGACTAGACTGGTTCGACGTGATGACCTGGACAAGTGCATTCGGCAAGGGCTGCGGCTGGCTGCTGCAGAAGATCGTCAACGGACTGGCCCTGTCCAAGATCTCTCCCAACACCCTTACCTTCATCGGCTTGATGATCAACGTGGTAGCCGCGTTCTTCTTCGGCTATGCGCGCGCGGAGAACTACATCCGCATGTTCCTTTACGCCGGTCTGGTGATCATCGGCGCGGGCCTGTTTGACATGGTGGATGGGCGCGTGGCCCGCCAGACCAATCAGGTCTCCGTCTTCGGGGCCTTCTTTGACTCGGTTCTGGACCGCTACTCCGACGTCGCCCTGTTCTTTGGCCTGCTGGTCTTCTACGCCCGGGGCAGCCGCCTGTTTTACGTCTTCCTGGTAGCCTTCGTGATGACCGCCAGCCTGATGGTCAGCTATACCCGGGCCCGCGCCGAAGCCTTGATCGGATCCTGCAAGGTGGGTTTCATGGAGCGGCCGGAGCGGATCGTCCTGGTCATTCTGGGAGCGCTCTTCGAGCGTTGGGGGGCCATGGCGCCGGCGCTCTGGGTTCTGGCTGTCTTCTCCACCATTACGGTCATCCATCGCATCCGCTACACCTATCTGGAGACCGAACGCCGCAAACTGGAGCTCTCCCGCGGTTAGTTTAACGGCCCGTTGCAAAGACGTTCCCCGGGAAGGCGCCAGGCGCACCCCATGATGAGGCGGCGGCGTAAGGGACATGATCGATGGGCTGGCTCTCCGGCTGCGACACTCTCATTCCACAGACACCTGAAAGATCCCTGTTCATGACTCCGCGTTCCCCCATTCTGCTCATCCACGGCGGCGCCTGGGCGATGCCCGATGACGCCGTAGCTGCCCACCAGCGCGGCATCGCCAACGCCCTGCAGGCTGGATGGTCGATTCTGTGCAGCGGCGGCAACGCCCTGGACGCGGTGGAGGCCGCGGTGACCGTGATGGAGGACGATGAGACCTTCGATGCCGGACGCGGCTCCTTTCTTACCTCCGATGGGAGGGTGCAACTCGACGCTCTACTGATGAACGGCGCCAACCTGCGCAGCGGCGGAGTCGCCTGCGTGGAGCGCCTGCGCAACCCCATCCAGGCCGCCCGTCTGGTTCTGGACCGCTCTCCGCACGTCTACTTTGTCGGCGCAGGCGCGGAGAGCTTTGCGGCGGAGAACGGCATGGCGTTGATCGACAACCGCGAGCTGATCGTCCCGCGCGAGCGAGAGCGCCTGCTGGACTTCCAGCGCTCCCAGGCCGACGGCCAGCCGGACACAACGTTCACGGGCAGGCTTGGGCCGGATAGCGCGCCAGAGGCGCCAGAAGGCTCATCCCGAAACCTGGCTGGATCCGACACCGGGCATGACACGGTGGGTGCGGTCGCGCTGGACCAGTACGGCCATCTGGCCGCCGGAACCTCCACTGGCGGCACGCTCAGCAAGGCTCCGGGCCGGGTGGGGGATAGCTCTCTGATCGGCTGTGGCTGTTACGCAGACGATCTCTCCGCCGCAGTCTCGCTGACTGGCTGGGGCGAGCCGATCATGAAGCTGGTGCTGGGCAAGTGGGCGGTGGACCGCATCGCCGCCGGAGCCTCGGCTCAGGAGGCGGCCTCGGCTGCCATCGACTACCTGTTTGCCCGTCTTGGCGGCCATGGGGGCATCATCCTGCTGAGTCCCAGTGGCGGGATCGGCATTGCGCACAATACGCCACGCATGGCCTGGGGTGTGGCGACGGGCGAAGGTCATCAGCTCGGCATCACGCGCAACTGAAGCCGAACCTGCCCTGCAGAGCGACCGGCTCGCCTCTCGTCAGAACGCCAATGGCCTTGCTTTAAGGAAGCACCTTCATCTGCTTCGACAACCGCCTGAGCGAGGCCGCACGGTGGGCAGGATTTGCCGTCGCGGAAGTTTCCCGGCGAATGGGATAGGCTGGCATCCGGGGTGAATTGCAGCGATCTGCTGCGTTATGGAATGAGAGGGCGATCTTTGTGCGCACTTCAACTGCACTGGGTTTTGAATCGAAGCTCTGATATGTTGCTGAAGCATCTGGACGGAATCCTCAACTACTGCCGCACCAAGGTCCCGCTGGGCGTGGTCGAGGCGGTCAGTAGCAACATCAAAACCCTGCTCCGCCGCGGAAGAGGGTATCGGAACCTGAATTACCTGCTCCTCAAAGCCCAACGCCTGGCCGCCACGAAGGCCCAATGGATCGCTCCTCAGAAAGCCGCGTAAAAAGACCCTCTTTACACTTTCTCGTCAAGAGCCAAAATCGGGCCATTCAAGCCGCGCAGGTGATTGAAGAGCTGATCGCTCTGGCCAGGAACATCCGGGACGAAGCGGCCCGCGGTGCAGAGTTGGGCCTGAGCGACGATGAGATTGCGTTCTACGACGCGCTGGAGGTGAATGACAGCGCCGTCAAGGTGCTCGGAGACGATACGCTGAAGATCATTGCCAGGGAGCTGGTGGAGACGGTGCGCCGGAACACGACCATCGACTGGACAGTTCGCGAGAGTGTTCGCGCCCATCTTCGTGTGCTGGTGAAGCGCATTCTGAGGAAGCACGGCTATCCTCCGGACAAGCAGGAGACGGCGACGCAGACTGTCCTGGCGCAGGCCGAGGTATTGTCTGCAGGATGGGTGGCAGCGTAGATCCGCATCTTCGATAAGCGCCTCGTGGCTCTCCTCGCGACTGAGAGCAGCGCAGAGGCGGAGAGCAGGTCTCCGGACAGAACGGAGGGTGTCTCATCAGGCTGGGCAGGCACAACAGACAGAGCGGCCGCCACGCGGAGGCTCAGCGGCGGGCGGGTTCCAGTAGCGTGGTTACGGACGAGCTTTCGTTGCCCTTGCTGTCGATGGCCGTGACGGCGTAGCGGTAGGCAGTGGCGGGGTTGGCGGTGGCGTCGTGAAAGGCTGGGGTGGGCAGCGGCGCGGTGTTAAGCTGCCGGGAGGCGGCGATGGGGTGCAGGCCGGCATCCAGCCGCTGGCGGTAGACGTTGTAGCCGGCCAGGGGCGTCATCAGGCCGGTGGCGTCGATGGGCTGCCAGATGAGATCCACAGCGAAACTCGATGGCGTCCCCGAGGGTGTGGGGTTGAAGTAGGCCGCCACGGTCAAGCCGGTGGGTGGTGGCGGCGGGAAGACCTGCAGCAGGGTGAAAACGACCGGCGTCGAGGGCGCGCTGCGAAGCTGAACCGTCACCGCCGCGGGCGAGATCTTTTTATGCATGCCTTCAGTTTCGGGAAGGTGCAGCGTAAGACGGCGCTCGGCGGTGTAGCGATAGATGCGATCAGGCTGAACCGAGGTATCCAGCGTCTGAGGGGAGTTATCGCCCCCGGCCTGGCCGCTGCTCGTCTCGGCAGCGTTGGCCTGGAGCCAGACCACGTTGGGCCGGGCGGGCTTGTTGGCTGGGGCGGGCTGGGCGGCGGTATTGGCGTTGGACTTGGATTTGGATTTGGATTTGGACTTACCTTTGGACTTCGTCTTGGACTTGGCTTCGGGCTGCGAGTTGGGCTGGGCCGGGGGCTGGGGTTTGGCCTGGGCTTTTGGCCGGGCCTTCGGCTTCACCGGGGAGAGATCCTCGCGCTCCAGAACGACCTGGGCGCTGCCGCTGGCGAAAGCTGCCTTGGCGGGCGGCGCCGGGTTCCAGCGCAGCAGGATGCCCAGGCGGGTGCCCTGGGCGCGCAGGCCGGTGACCGGCGCCGGCGCTGGGCCGGTAGACGTATAAGCAGGATTGGAGAGCCCGGCGGAGCGTTGCGCCGGGCTGAAGAACTCCACCCGGTAGGTGAGCAACTGCACTGGCCCGGAGGCCAGCTTGGGGGGCAGTTTGTCGATCCATGTGATCTGTGTTTTCGCAGGCGTCGAGCCATTAACGCCCTGAGACTGGCCTTTATCTCCGGAGTTGCCAGCCTGAATGGAGACTTTGGAGGAGGGAACAGCGATGCACTTCTGCTGGGGGAGCTGGCGGCAGAACTCACCCGGGATGGAACCGCGCAGGGCCAGCTTGTCCGTGGACTGCGAGGGCGCGGTGAAGTGCAGTTGGACTGTGTCTCCGATGCGCTGCGCGGTGAGGTCGCTTACCGGCTGGGGTAGATGCAACGAAGGTGCTTGAGGAGGGCCGGGGCTGGCGCAGCCGGCCAGCGCAAGAGCCGCGGCGAGAGCCAGATAGCGGAGATCTCCCCGACCGCTTCGACGGCCGTGGCGCAAGGGATCCATGCAGTCGAGCCTAGCATCTTTGGCGGGCCGAATTTGGCTGCGCCGACTTCGGAATGCAACCGGCATCAGGCCTCAGGGTCCAGGAACATGGTCTCCACGTCTCGCCAGTTGTCGACTCGGCGGTAGCCGGTGACGCGAATGTTGGCGGGACAGGTGTAGATGATCCCTTCGCCATGAAAGGAGCTGAGCTGGCGGGGGTTGTCGTCGATGAGGAAGTCAGCGCGCAGGATCGACTTGTCGCCACAGAAGACGATGTGCGAAGGGGGAATGAAGGGGAAGTGCTCGGCCAGCCAGGCGAACTTGGCGGCAAAGCTGGTAGGAACCTCCATGGCGGCCGAAGCGATGAAGACATCATAACGGCTCTGCAGCCGCTGGATCACGCGTTGAGCGTCGGGCATCACTTGCAGCACCCGGAAGAAGTCCTCATCGCGAAAGTAACGGTCCAGGATGGGGTGGTGCTCCGGGGGCGCAAGCTGCCACAGCCGGTGGCCGCGCAGTTGCTCCCGGGTGATGGGAGGTTGCGATGGCGAGGAGTAGTCGCGGTTGTAACGACGCAGATGCTCGCCAAGAGAGTCGGCGATGACCTCATCCATGTCGATAGCGATGATCTGACGAGCGGGGGCGTGCGGAACAGGCATGGTGCTCAAAGAGACTCCGGGAAAAAACGGCGGACAGCCAGCAGCCGGGCGGATGGCGATGCAATCCGGCGGCAGGGGCCGATCCGGCTTCAGGGGTTGGAGGCGGAGGAGAGCCTCTCGCCGGGGGGCCAGCGAACAGGAGCATCGCGGCGGGGGTCGTAGTAGAGCATACGGCCACAGGTCTCGCAGGTGAAGATCGTATTGGCGTGCTCGCTGTTTGGATCGCGATCCGTAAGGTCGTTCCAACGCTGCGGACGCACCATCATCTGGCAGGCGGAGCACTTGTGGTCGACAGCTTCGGAGAGGCCCGTTCCCTTGGCCTTGGCAATGCGGTCGTAGGCCGAAAGGTTGGCCTCGCCGGTCGGAGAGGCAGTCAGCAGGGCGCGAGTGGCGGCGCGCTCCGCCTCAATGGAGGCGATGGCCGCAGAGTTGGTGGCGGCAAGATCGGCGGCGCGGACCCGGATGGCCGCCAGGGTAGCGGTATCGACCTCCAGCGTCAAAGTGGCCTCGCCAAGGGCAAGCTCGAAGCCTTCGCTGCGCTCCAGGGAGGCTAGTTCCTCATCTTCGAGTTTGGCGATGGATTGTTCCAGGAAGGCGATCTCATGCTCCAGGGCGGCGATCTGGGAGGCCGAGCTGGCCGTCTCCATCTGCCTGCGCAGGCGAGCGGCCTTGGTCTGACGCTCTTTGACCTCGAGCTCCTGGGAGCGGCGCAGGGCCTCCTCCCTGGCCAGGGAGTCTTTGGCTGCCTTAAGAGCGGCCTCGGCCTGGGCGCGGGCCGCCTCCGCGGCTTTTACCTGCAAGGGGCCCTCGGCGAGCTGTTGGCGAAGACGGCGAAGTTCCAGATCCTGCGCCTGGAGGATGATGAGATTTTCAAGATCGGCGTTCATCCGCTACGCGCTCCTCTTCGGCAAGACAGTCCTCACGGAGAGCAAAACCACGAGTCCTGTTCCCCGAAGACACTGCCGCCAGGCCGTCGCGAACCATCGGGAAGCTGATCCAGCCGGCCATCGGAAGAGGCGATACTCGCCCCTCGTAGACAGTAGACAGGAGAGCGTAGAGAAAGGCAACCGAGCGGCTGAGCGCAGCGCTGCAAGAGGATCTTTCTTCCAGCAACCGAGAGGGGATTCCGATCTGCATGTCATGGCTGGGGCTGTGATCCATGTTTTGAAGTTCAACTGCCTGGCGTCTCGAAACATCTTTGCTCTTGCATGCGAAACGCATCCTCGCCTTGAGCATCCGCAGAATGGCGCCCAACGCAGCGGAGCGCTCTGCCTTATTTCACGTGCGATAGCATGGAGTGCGATTGGAGATGACGATGGCGGAGCCTCAACAAAAAGATCGTGCACTTGCATTTGACTCGGTTTGCAAGCCGGTTAAGAACGGCAGCTTGGCCAAAACTCTCAACTCGGTCAGGACCGTGCCGGGAGCCAGGAATCCTTTCGTTGCTCGGCAACAAGGGGGAAGTTCCGGGTTCAGTCAGTCGGACAACTCCGGTGCCTCGTCAGGCGCTCAGCCAGGCCGCAAGGAGCGAGAGCAACCGGCAAGAAGGGGTGACGGTTGAGGCTTGACCTTTCGACCATGTTCATCTTCATCGTGGCCGTCGTCCCCAACTCAAGAGCAGATCGCAGAGCTGGCACACAAATTTTGGGTAGACGCAGGCTGCGAGGACGGAACGGCTGAACGGAACTGGCTGCTCGCAGAGCGGCAATTGAGGCAACAATAGGCAGGGCCGCCGTGGGAGTGCAACAGGCATCTTGGCGGGACCTGGGGAACGTTCAACTCCGTCTGCTGCGGGAGACGGTCCTGCGCCTCCGCTGCCCGCCCCACATGCTCATCCCGAAACGTCCGCCGATCCTGTGATACTGTGCGAAGGTGAGACGGCGACTGCAGCCGTTCACTACAAGCATGACGGACCAACCACGTGACAGCCCGGAGGACCAGAAGACCGCGCGGAGCCGGCTGACTCCCGAGCAGGCCGACCGGCTTCCGCGCGTGCATCGCCTGCTGCTGGGCCACTACGGCGAGCCCAGGCCGCGGGCGATCCGGGATCCGCTCACGCAGCTCATGGACTCCCTGCTGGGCTCGCGTGCGCCAGCCGCGGCCTCGCAGCAGGCGATGCGCGAGTTGGAGCGCGCCTTCCGCGCCGGAGCCGGGAACTGGGAGCCGGTCCGCGACGCCCCCATCGCCGAGATCGAGCGGGCCATCGCGGCCGTCTCCTTTCCGGAGCAGAAGGCCCTGCGCCTGAAGGCCCTGCTGGAAGAGATTACCGCCCGCGTCGGCTCTCTCACGCTGGAGTTCCTCGCTCGCTACCGCACCGAGAAGATCCGGGCCTGGCTGGAGCAGTTCGAGGGGGTGGGGCGGCAGATCTCGGCCGAGGTGGTTTGCTTCTCCACGCTTCGCCGCCGAGCTCTGCCGATCGACGCCAGCCATCTGCGCGTCGCGCAGCGGCTGTGTCTGACTCCCCGCGCCGACGCGGCCACCACCGAAGAGCGGCTGATGCGGCTGGTGCCGGAGACCTGGGACGCGGCCAGGATGGAGGAGCACCACCGCCTGGTGCAGCTCCACGCCCAGACGCTGTGCCGCTTCGATGATCCAGGCTGCGAGAAGTGTCCGCTGCTGGGAGTCTGCCCGGACGGAGAACGCAGGCTGGGTGATCTGCGCCTGACCGGCAACTGATCAGGAGCCGTTGCAGATCCCTTCCCTCTCCCGAGCTCTACACGATTTGCCTCTACACTGGTTAACGATGGATCTCCCCACGCTCACCAACAACTTCAGCATCCCCGGCATCCTTCGCTTCTCCCAAACTGAACACGGCCTGCTCCGAGCCTCCATCACCACCCCGGCGTGCTGCGCCGAGCTCTATCTGCAAGGAGCGCACCTGACGCAGTGGCAGCCCAAAAGCGGGAGGCCTGTACTCTTCCTCTCCGAGCGGTCCGTGTTCGAGAGCGGCAAAGCCATTCGCGGCGGCGTACCCATCATCTTTCCCTGGTTCGGCAATCGCACCCCGACGGCCTGGAGCCAGCGCAGCGACGGCCCCTCCCACGGCTTTGCCCGCACTGAGGAGTGGACCCTGACGTTTGCCGCTCTGGCCGGAGACGAGGTGCATCTGACCCTGACGCTGGACCCCTCGGAGACCAGCCGGTCGCTGGGTTACGACCACTTCCAATTGGTCTATCAACTCACCTTGGGGGCCGAACTGCGGCTACGTCTCACGGTTCGCAACCTCGGTTCGGAACCGCTGTGGTTCGAAGATGCGCTGCACACCTACTTCGCCGTCGGCGACGCCCGGGAGATCGCCATCCACGGACTGGCCGGGACCCGCTACCTGGACAAGACCGATCACTTCAAGCTGAAGGTGCAAGACGAGCCGGTGCTCCGGCTGAGCGGCGAAACCGACCGCCCCTATCTGGATACGGTCGCCGCGGTTGACCTGGACGATCCGCTCTACAGGCGGAACATCCGGGTGGAGAAGTCCAACTCCAGCACCACGGTGATCTGGAATCCGTGGAGCACCCTGGCGGCCAGGTTGGACGATATGACGGCCGAGGGATGGATCTCCATGGTCTGCATCGAGACCGCGAATGTCGCCACGAACGCCATCACCCTTGACCCCGGAGAGCAACACACCACCGAAGCGCGCATCTCCGAGCGGCCACACGCAGCTCCGCCGTCATGTTGATCCTGGCCTCCGCCTCTCCCCGCCGCCGCCGCCTTCTGGCCCAGGCCGGAGTGCGCTGCAAGGTGATTCCTGCCGAGATCGATGAGACGCAGCGTCCGGACGAGACGCCCATCGCTTACGTCGAGCGCCTGGCTCTGGAGAAGGCGCGAGCCATCCACGCGCTGCATCCGGATGCGGCTGTGCTGGGCGCGGACACCACGGTTGCGATGAGCGCCACGCCGGGCGGCAGCGGAGCAGAGCAGATCATCCTGAGCAAACCCGCCGATCTGGCCGAGGCGGAACGCATGCTGCTTGCACTGTCCGACAGGGTGCATGAGGTCCACACCGGCATTGCCCTGGCGCTGCCGGGTTCG
>DAHWOF010000158.1 GCA_027335345.1 Granulicella sp.
GCGCAGCGGATGTTCGGTTTCCATCATCACCTCCTGGAAACAGAACAGCCGACCAACACCAGATGCAGAAGTATCTACCTGTATCCCTCTCGTCAACCCTGACCGATGCGCCTTCGCCTTTTCTTCATGCGATAGCCCTGCCACAGCGCGTTACGCCAGCAAAGATAGAGCTTTGGATCCGAAGCTCTCAAGTTCCGCTAGGCGCGCAGAACCCACATCAGAGCCGCACCCTCCAGCAGAAGACAGGTCTGAATCCATCCCACAGAGGGAGGGTAGAGACTTCGCAACGATCTCTGCGGGAAGCAGAGCCGCATCACCCCGGAGACGGTCAACACCGCAAAGAGGATCCAGTAATAGCGTCCGCCCCACCAGACGCAAGGTACGGTGAGCTCCAGCAGCACCGCTCCGACAAGACGAACACCATTCACCCTGCTGATCCAGCGCTCTGTCCATCCAGCCGACGAGAGATGCCAGAGACCAGACAGAACCAGCACCAGAACGACGGTGGTGAGATAGATGGTCTTGTACATGTAAGTGAGCCTATAGCGAAACTTCGCAGCGTAAACCCCGGTTAACAGGAACGCTAATAGCGGGAACAGGACCGAGCGAGCCTGTTGAAAAGTCAGTAATAACGAGCAGAATCTTCACAAACTGGCCGATCTGCCTCAGCCACGATGAGGTTCTCTTCGCCTGCTCTACGAAGAATTCGAAGTCATGATGGTTACCAAAGATTGTGACTACAGGACTGTATTATGTTACCTACGTTACCACTTTTCGGTGGCTTCATTACTATGTATCGGCAGATTGCCGGGCGGCAAACACTGAATTGGCAGAAACAATGACCGCTTATCGATCATCTTGAGACCTGTCGCTGTTTCCATGTGCGGATCGCTCTTGGGCCTCGACCTTTTGGGCGCCTTCCCCGTCTTCCGGGTCTCCAGCTTGATTGTCGGCAGGGGTGGGAGGAAGCCGCTACAGGAAGCTCGCTTCCGGAGGACCGAACACCCCAGAACAACCAGAAAAAAGAGCCCCGGAGCCGCTCCCGGACCTGGTCGGAACGCTCACTCAGAGCCCACTGAGACCATACGCATCGCTTCGAACTGGACACGTTGCTTGACGAAGCAGCCCCGGCCTGTGGCCTACTGATTCACGCCGCTGGCCAGAAACCCGCCGTCCACCACCAGAATCTCGCCGGTCACAAACGAAGACGCATCGGAGGCCAGATAGATCGCCGCGCCGATCAACTCCTCGGTCTTGCCAAAACGATTCATAGGCGTACGCATCTGCAGCTCTTTGCCGCGCTCACTCTCATCCAGCAACTTCTGGTTGAGGGCAGTACGAAAGACGCCGGGCGCAATTGCATTCACCGTCACTCCCTGCGAACTCCACTCCACGGCCAGCGAGCGCGTGAGCGCCGCCACGGCAGCCTTGGAGCAGGCGTAAGCGGTGACCTCCTTGAGGCTGACAAAGCTGTTCAAGGAGGCGATGTTGATGATGCGGCCGTAGCCCCGCTCCAGCATCCGCCTCCCGAAGATCTGGCAGGCTCGCAGAGTTCCCGTAACGTTGGTGTCCATGATGGCCTGCCACTCGTCCTCGGGAAAGTCCAGGGTGGGGGCGCGCTTGATTCTGCCCGCGCAGTTGATGAGGATATCCACCTTGCCGAAGGCTTCGACGGTGGCCGAGCAGAGCGCCTCCAGGCTAGCCCGATCGGCTACGTCCGACGCCAGACGCAGGGTGCGGACTCCGGTGGCTTCTATTGCCGCTGCTGCTTGCTCCACCTGCTCCTTGCGGCGGCTGCTGGCCACCACGTCCGCACCGGCCTCGGCCAAGCCCACAGCCATGGCCAGACCGATGCCCGAGGTTCCACCCACCACAACTGCGCTCTTCCCTGTCAGATCAAACAGCTTGGATGCCATGAGCCTTTTCCTCTTCCCCTTTCACGTATTGCATGATCTCGTTCACAACCTCCTCCGGTCCGCGATCGTTGACCACTCGCAACGCATCAGCGGGCGCCTCCAGGGTAGCGAACTGGCTATCCAGGAGCCCGGGATTCATGTAGTGATTCTTTCGCTCCGCCAGCCGCCCAGCGATCAGATCTTTTGACCCATCGAGCCAGACAAAGAGAACCGAACCCGGCGGCAGATAGCGCACCAGCGTCTTGCGGTAACTCTCCTTGAGAGCCGAGCACGCCAGCACGCCACTTTGACCTTGGTGAAGCCACTCTCCCAGCAGAAGGTTGAGCCTCTCCAGCCAAGGCTCGCGATCTTGATCGTTGAGTGGCTGACCGGAGGCCATCTTCGCCTTGTTCGCGGCAGAGTGATAGTTGTCCGCATCGGCGAAGACGGCATGCATCCGCACAGCCAGAAGCTGTCCAATGGTCGTCTTCCCGGATCCAGTGACACCCATGAGCACTACAAGCATCGTCGCGGTCCTGAATTTGTCCTATGCAAGCTATTTTCCTAAAAAGATCGGCCGTATATGCCGCTCATACAAGTTGGTGGTCACGTTGCGCGCCACAATCTCATGATTGGCCTCCAGAGCGCGGAGATAGCGATCGCCCATCTTCGCCGCTACCTTGAAGCCGACATGCAGCAGTTGCCGGAAGCTTGGATTATAGGCAGGATTGCTCTGGTCATGCCGCAGGGCGGAGGTAAACTGCTCGCTCGTCCAGGCTTGCACAACCTCCGGGCTGGGCAGACGAGCGTGATCGATGTCGATCACCGTGGCATACGGTTTGCAAAGTTCCTCGGCATGCGCATAAGCCTCACGATAGACCTCTTTGGCAATCTCCAATCCACCCCCGCCAGCCTCTGCCAGACCGATAATCTCCTCCAGCCAGGTGGTGCCGGCCGTCTTGACATGGACACCGGCATTGAACTTGATCACCGCGTCATGGATGGATTTGTAGATGGAGAACTTGTCGGAACCGGAGTGTACGCTCAGCTTCAGGTTCTCTGGTAGTCCGTAGCGCTTGATCGCAAACTCGATCGTGGCCAGATCCTCTTCAAACTCCTTGCTGAACTGCGTCACGTCGCCAACATAATCCACCCCCTTGTTGAAGCGCCCGGTAAACTTCGGCGCAATGGTCTGGATGGGAATCCGCTCATCCGCAATCGCCGCCAGGATGATCAGCAACTCGACCGGCGTCTGGGGCAGGTCCGTCTCGTCCATGGAGATCTCGGGAACAAAGTTGCCTTCACCCTTACGTTCCACCAGCAGACGATAGATCTTGCCCGCATCTTTTACCGCGGCCAGAAACTTGTTCGCTACCCCACGCACAAAGACCGCATCTGTCTTGAAGGGCTCAGCGATTCGCGGAATGCTTACGGAGCCCAGCAGTTCAGGGTGGGCGGCGAGAAACGCCTCCACGTCTTCGGGGCGGGCTGGCTTTCCTATCTCTTCGGCAACATCCAGGGTAAAGAAGTCGCACGGCTCCAAAAACCGCTCCACGGTCTTCAGCGAGATGTGATCCGCATCCAGAAAATAAGGCTTTTCCCAACCCAGAGACTTCACCGCGGCATCAGCGGCGGCGCGCGTCTGGCTGGGTTCTGTCCCGATGATGGTGTGCTCTCGATTGCTCTTGTTCCAGACTGGAATCACATCCACACCAGCCTCCGCGGCCTGAATGCAGGCCGCAAGCTGCGCCTTTGCCTGGTGGGCAAAACGATCGCCTACCCCCACGGAGAATCTCGGTAATACCCTCTGCTTCGACATGTTGTCTCCTCTTCGTTGCTGGCTTGCACGGATCGCCCGGCTGCTGCTTCTGCTGCGCTGCGCTCTATCCAGTTGGTTGATGGTTCGATTCCTTGCCGAACAGGCCCAGGAGCCTGTGGCTCATCGCGTGGGCTGCTCGGCGTCTCCTCACTATGGTAATCTCGCCGCTGCGGCAAGGGGATCCCAGTGGTCAGACCCCGCAAGAAATGTCGCCGGCAAAAACTGCGCTGCCTGAGTAGCGCTGAGTTGATAGGATCCAGCCAAGCGGGAGTTCAGTCGCGCTCCCGGTCCGGTACTGCCTCTCTCGGCGTAAAACGTCCCTGCGATGGAGCCTCCCCGGGTCCACGCGGTCCAACCTTGCGGGCTCAGACTCGCCGGCATCTCTGTATCCAGGAAGACCACCCGCGCGTAAGACCGCCAGGGACGACCGAGAAAGAACGTCCGGCCCCCCATATCCGCGGCCGTGATGCGATCGTGCAGAAAGACGTAACCGGTGGCCTGATTGGGCTGGGTGCGAGACTGCGCCGTCAGATAGCCGGGGCGAACGATGTGAATCTCGCTGTCGGCAAATACGGCCGCTGCGTCTCCAAAGATGAAGTCGACGCCTCCCTCAATATAGTCGTCCACATAATACTGGCGGCCATAGTCCGCAAATAGCGTGTCCTGGTCGCCCAGAATGCGGCAGTGCTTTAAAACAGCTCGGTCAGACCGGACGGTCAACGCCACCGCCTGTCCAGTGGGCCCCGCAGCGTTTTGGAAGGTGAGGTTGTCGGCTTCAAACTCTGGCCCATAGGCTTCAACGGTGGAGGAAAAGAAGGTTCCACCCGCGCTCTTGGCGTTCTCCGCGGCGGTGATGACGACGTCCTGGGGACTGGAACCCATCCCCTGCAACGTCGTCCGTGGCCGGTTCTGGGTGATGATAACCCGCTCGTGATAGACGCCGGGCGCGATTTGAATGATCAGCCGCCCAGCCGGTCCTGGCTGCGGGGCGTGGTCCATCGCCATCTGAACGGTTGGAAACAGATCATCGCTCACTGGAGTTCTGGGAGCATCCGGAGAGACGCGAACCACCACATTCTGAGCCTGAGCGCCAAGACCTGCCCACAGGCCGACGACCATGATGGAAGAAAGAAAGTGCCTCATCCAAAATCCTCAGCTTCCCGCGAGGGGCTTCAAGGACGCTTGGCTTCCCTGCAGCCGCGCGCCCTTTTTTCGCCTCAACTGTCTTCCAAAGGCTTTCTTCAGAGCCATCCAACGGCTTCAGGCAGTCTTTGGGTCTATGTTGGCAACGTTGCCACAACTTCGCCATGGTAGCAATCGCAAAACAGCCCCGTCAAGAAAATTCCGGCCTGATCTCATCTCGATGAAGGCGCCGGCAGGCTCGATTGCGACATCACTCCAACCCAGCGCGTCTTCCTGTGCAGCTTCGTGAGCAGCCTCATTCAGCCCTACGAAGATGCTCCTGGAAATCTGATGGCGATGAACAATAACTCGAACCATGACTTCGCCATCAAGGAAAAGTACCACAACGAGACTTTGGGCTACACCTGGACGATCAGTCCAACTATGGTGAACGTGGGCCCGTGTCCTCTGGGCTCAGATGTCGGCGCACAACGGCTCACCGGCGCTCACCAGCAACAACCAGCCCTTCTGCTAGTCGGAGTACATCAAAGTCACCGAGATGCCCGGAGCCTACTACGTCGAGGGATTCAGCGTGAGTGGCGATGGCTTCCATGTTGGCTACTATGAGCCGTCGCAGGAGGTACGGACGACCGACGGCGTCTGTGAGGAACTGGCCAAGACCTGGAACCAGCACACCTTGTCCATCGTCGCAGACATCCAGCACCAGTACGCCGAAGAACTCACCCAGCACCCCACCCATCCCATCATCAACTTTGATGGTCCGCACACCGGCGGCGGAGTCAGCCCGTATCGGGCAGATGGCGCGCAAGCTGACCTTCTGACCTTCGTCTCCTCCAGATGCCCGAGCGCCTGCCCTGGGCATCTCTTTTTTATTGAGCCTGTCTCCCTCCACAACGTCTGCAATCCAGCATGTCTCCCTTGGCCCGCAGACGCTGCCTACCCACTCGTCCTCCCGCGAAGAATCGGCTTTAGTTGTGTTGCTTCAAGAGGTTGTTGTCATCCGTACCGGCCGACCTGATGGTGGTCAGCGTGGCAGAAGCAGCGGCCAGCCCGGTGGTGGTGACGTGGAGATGGATGGCGCCGGGTTGCGGGGTGGTACGCAGGATGACGAGCGCGCGGCCTTGGTAGAGCTTGCGTTCTGTGCCCTGGTAGGGGGATGAGTCCCGCTGGTCGGCGTTGCCGACGGCGGCGATGGTGGCTGGGCCGGTAACGGTGAAGTGGAGGTTCTGGGCAGCGTCCAGGACGGGCTGGCCGTGAGCGTCGACGGCTTCCACCTGGACGAAGGCGAGATCCTCCCCGTCGGCGTGGAGCGTGGTGCGGTCTGGGATCAGGCGCAGCCCGGTGGCGGGTCCGGTGGTGGTGAGGGTCTGTTCGGCGACAGGGTGGCCGTTGCGCAGGGCGATGGCTTTCAGAGTTCCGGGTTGGTAGGGAACATGGAAGACGGTTTGGAACTGCTGAGCAACTCCCGTGGGCTGCTGGCCGAGGAGCCTGCCGTTGAGGTAGAGCCGGACTTGGTCGGCGTGGGAGTAGACCTCGATGTCGAGAGTTTGCCCCTCGTGGCCGTGCCATGTCCAGGATGGGAGGGTTGGGTAGACGGCCCAGCCAACTGCGACGATGGCTTTGCCGGGCGGTGCGGGCAGCCGTACGGTGGTGTAGAGACGATCGCCGCCGTTCCAGATGATGTCTCGGTAGAACGACTGGGGCTTGCGATTGCCGATCAGGTCGATGTCACCGCAGTCGGCGGCGTGCCAGGGGAATCCGTGGGAGAAGACGGAGGCAAGGGCTTTCTGTTCCGGGGTTGAGCCTTTGGACATAGCCACGGTCATGTCTTTTCCTTCGGCCATGCCGGTGAATAGCTGATCGACGAAGGTGGTGTTGCCGAGCATGGCCATCATGGAGGTGATCTGGCGGGCTTGGTCGGGGGTAACGTAGGACCAGGCGCCGATGCCGGACTCGCCAAGGTAGTCCATGGCAGTCCAGGTGAGATCGCCCAGGATGAAGGGATGGTCGTGGGAGATCTGCCAGAGCGGAAAGGCCTTCGAGGGATAGGACTCGGTGGTCAACATCAGACGCGAAGGGATGGCCTGGTGGTCACTGGCCCATGTAGGGAGAATGCTGTAGTTGTAGCCGGTGATATCAAGCTGGGAGAAGACGGCAGCGGCGTTGGGCTTGGTGGTGGTGCCGGGGAAGGCGAGGGTCAGCGGGCGGGTAGTGTCGAACGAGCGGAGCCTGGCGATGAGTTGGTGGGCGAGCGGTGCGCCTTTGGGAGTCTCCAACTCGGGGATCTCGTTGCCGATGCCCCAGATGACGATGGAGGGGTGATTGCGGTCGCGGCGGACCATGGAAGCGATGTCACGCTTCCAGTTCTGGTCAAAATCAGTGGCGTAGTCAAACTTCACCTTGTGGGCCTCCCAGACGTCGAATGGCTCGTCAAGGACGAGCAACCCGAGGCGGTCGCAGGCGTCGAGGAAGGCCGGCGATGGAGGGTTGTGAGCGGTGCGCACCGCGTTCATCCCGTCGGCTTTGAGTAACTGGACGCGGCGAAGTTCGGCGCGGTCAAAGGCGGCAGCGCCCAGGGGGCCGTTGTCGTGGTGGACGCTGCCGCCGTGGAGCTTGATGGGCATGCCGTTGAGGAGAAGACCTGTTTGCGCGGACCATGCGAGGGATCGGATGCCGAAGGGGGTTTCGACGCGATCCAGAGCGGAGCCGCCGGCAGCGGGTGACGAACTGCTTGTGCGGAGCGTGGAGATGGCGCGGTACAGCGTGGGCGAGGTGGGCGACCAGAGCGAGGGGTTCGAGACGGCGATGGTTTGCTGCTCGGTTGTGCCTTGCTGCGGGGCTAGATCGAAGGTCGAGCGAGCGACTCCGACGGATCTTCCGGCGCTGTCGATGAGCGTAGTTTCGAGCGTGAGGTGAGCAGGGGCTGTGGAGCGGCTGACCAGTTGGGTCTGGATGGCGACGTGGGCCCGGGTGGAGGAGACCTGGGGAGTGGTGACGAAGACGCCCCAGTGGGCGATGTGGATGGGCGCGGTGACAACCAGGCGGACGTGGCGATAGATGCCGGAGCCGGAGTACCAGCGGCTGTTCGGCTGGGCGGAGTTGTCGACACGGACGGCGAGGATATTCGAGCCGCCATAACGCAGCGAGGGCGTGAGGTCAAAGCGGAAGCTGGTGTAGCCGTAAGCGTGGAAGCCGAGCCGCTTGCCGTTGAGATAGACGGTGGCATGCTGGTAGACGCCGTCAAATTCAACGCTGACGCGCTTGCCCTGCCAGGAGCCGGGCGCGAAGAAGGCTTTGCGGTACCAGCCGATGCCGCCTGGATAGAAACCTTCGCCGGCGCCGCCGGGATTTTTAGGGTTCGGCGCACTCGCGATGCTCCAGTCGTGCGGCAGACTGACAGTGGTCCATGCGGAGTCATCAAAGGCAGGCGCTTCGGCTCCGGCGGGGTCAGCCAGCGTGAACTTCCAGTTGAGATCGGCGGAGATCGACTGGCGCTGCGATTGCGCGGCCAGGCGGAGCGAGAGAGAGATGGCAAGCACAGGGAAGAGGAACAGTGCAAAAGGGCGGGTAATGCGAGAGTTCATCGGGTTTCTCCGGCGGTTCTGGATGCGGATTGCGGGCGAGCGGATGAGCGTGGCAAATGGGGCTTGCGAGGCGAGTTTGCGCCCGCACGCACCTTGGCGTTGCGGCTGGACGTGGGCTTTGCTCTTGGTAGGCTGGATTTCAGCGGACGAAATTCGGATCGCGGAACGCTGCGCGGCTTGGGAGTGCTCAACCCGGCATGGCGTTGCTGAATGCTGGGCGTCGGCGGAGCAAAGCGAAAACGGCGCGCGGCGCGCGGTGAGGCCATGCCAAGCAGCAGGATGCGCAGAGCCTCGCGGAACAGGCGGTCGATGGGTTGGCCGAACTCTGTCTCGAGTTTGCCGCCAAGGGCCGCCAGGCGGCGTTCGAGACCGATGACGGCGTTGAGCACGGCGTGGAGCGTGAAGGCGGGCTGCAGGTCGGCGCGCAGAGAGCCGTCTGCAACACCCTCGCGGATGAGCCGGGTGAGGAAATGGAAGTCGCGCAGGCCGCTGCTGGCCTCCATCGCCAGGAGTTTTTCCACGGGCCATTCGCGAGCGTAGAGGGCATCGAACTGGGCCATAAAGCGGGCGTTGCGCGGGCTGCGCGCGAGGTCTTCCGCAAAAAAATCGAAGAGAGCGGCGATGCGGGCCAGCGCGTCCGGAGCCGAACCGACGCGCTGCTCAATGAGCAGGCTGTCATTGGCGAAAATTTCGCTGACGAGCGCGGCGACAATCTCGTCCTTGTTGGGGAAGTACTTGTAGAGCGTGGAGGGTTGTACGCCGCTGGCTGCGGTGATTTCGGCCATGGTTACGCGGTCGATGCCCCGCGCGTCAAAGAGCTCGCGAGCCGAATCGAGGATTCGTTCGCGCTGCCGTTGGCGGTGCGCGAGGTAAGCTCCGGCGTAGGGGGATTTGGCTTTGGCCATAACGGGCGGCTGCTGCGATGAATTGAAAGCCTAACAGCAGAAAACAGCATTTGTCTACAATTTCGAAAGGAGATGCCAAATTAGAAATCTCCCCATCTTCTCCTCGATAGAAATGTCCCCTTGGTTGATGTTTAGCATGCGACCGCTGGTGTCGGCATCTGCCTGTAGCTCTGTCTCCAGGGATGGGTGCTTGTGGGGGTGAGGCGTCTCGCGAGCTGGGCGTTGCTTGATTTCACTGGAGTTGAGTCTGCGCCCGCGATATTCGATGGAAAGGTGCCTGGTTCTGCACCAGCGTCCTTGGGCGTTTCTGTTTGGGGAAGCGAGGAGGAAAACCTCCCTCTCTGCGGTCAGATTCCAAGCCTCGGAATATGGAGCTCGCAGCTCCCGGGGCTTCGCTAAACCAAGGCAAAACGATACCGCTTGACTGTAATAAGGAGAAACCTGGGCCAGACGCGACCGAGTCTTTTGTGCTGATCATTTTGCCGTTTCTCCATCTTCTGGCTTCTGTGTCTTTCACAGTGCTTTGGCGCATCTACAAGCCAAAGGGAAGACTCTCTGGCTCCTGCTGTATTACTCTTACAGACGATCGCGGAACCTCTCACCATGCAAGCAAGGAATCGCCCCACCATCATTGACGTTGCGCGTGCGGCGGATGTCGGACCTTCAACCGTATCCCGGCATGTGCGCGGCAGCAAGTCCGTCAGCCCCAAGGTAGCCAAGCGGATTGAAATGGCCATCGCAGCCCTGGGATACCAACCGAATGCTGTGGCTCGCAGCCTCAGAATCGGTCGAACCCAGACGCTCGGTCTTCTGTTCCCACACGTCAACAATGTGTTCTATGGCCACGCGATGCGTACGATTCAAGCTGAGGCGCGGCTGAGCGGCTTCACCGTGATGTTGCTGACGCACCAGGAAGACGCGAAGCTGCAGCAGGAACAACTGGCCTCCCTCAAGCGGGCTCAGGTGGATGGAGTGATCCTGCTTCCGGCTGCTGGAACCAACGTGGCGCAGGTGCTCGATCTGCTCGGCAACACGCCAGTGGTGACCTTTGACCGCGCTCTGGGCAAGACCATTGACTCCGTGGTGCTGGACAACTACAGAGCCGCGCGTGAGGCAACCGAGCACCTTCTGAGCCATGGGTATTCGAAGATCCTGGCGGTCAACGCAGACTACAAACTCCAGCCTCTCCAGGATCGGCTTCAGGGGTATGTGGAGGCGATGTATTCCGCCGGCAAGCGCGCTCAAATCATCATCTCGAAGGACGCCCGGCAGTTGCGGGAAGATCTGCGCTCGCAGTTGCACCCGTCCGGACCGGCCGGCGCCATTCTATCGCTGAGCTACTCGGTCACCCTGGCGATCCTCTCTGCCCTGCAGGAGATTCGCTTCGATCTGCACGACGTCGGTCTCATCGGAATCGACGACCTGGAGTTTTCCAGCTTCATAGACCCTCCCTTGACCACCTTGGCGCAGCCCGCGGAAGAACTGGCCCGAAGGGCTGTGCAACAACTGCTGCGCCGCACCGCCCAAAACTCGAGTCAGGTCACTGGGTCCGCCGAAAAGGTGGCCCATGTGATGTTGCCGGGAACGCTCATTCTTCGCGCCTCCTGCGGATGCCGCCCAGCTCCAGCCAAAGAACAAACCTCCCCAGGGCATCCGGCAAATGGAAGAGGAGCGGGGACCAGAGCTCAGAGTGCTCGGCGGCGGCCCCGGAGTTGATCAAGCGGAAGGATGGCCCGCTACAATCCTTGCATGAGCGCTACCGCCCCCACCTCGGCTCCAACTCGGGCGACAAACCAGACCCTCTTGATCGACGCCGATGACACCTTGTGGGAAAACAATATTTACTTCGAGCAGGCCATCGCCTCCTTCATCTCCGATCTAGACCACGAGACACACTCCCCCCAACAGGTCCGGGAGCACCTGAATCGTTGTGAGCGAGCCACCATCGCAGCCCAGGGATACGGAATCCAGAGCTTCCGGCAGTCCCTTGTGGATTGCTTCGAGCAGCTCACCGAGACCAGGATCACCCCGGAACGCCATGCCCGGATTCTCTCCTTCACCGAGGCAATCTCCAGCCAAGAGATCCAACTCCTTTCCGGAGTGGTTGAAACGCTGCAACTCCTAGCGCAGCGCCATCGACTCATCCTGGTCACCAAAGGAGACGCTCTGGAACAGACAGACAAACTGCAGCGATCAGGCCTGCAACCCTTCTTCAGCGCGGTCGAGGTTCCTGCGGAGAAAAACGCTGCCGCCTATCGGAGCGTCATCGAGCGGCATCAATGCGATCCGTCCACAACCTGGATGATTGGGAACTCGCCCAAGTCGGATATCAATCCGGCGCTGGCCGCGGGCCTCCATGCCGTTTATATCCCGCACGCCTGCACCTGGGTGCTGGAGCATGAGGCCGTGGATCCTCCGTCCGGGGTCACGCGACTGCTGAAGCTGGATAGCTTTCCAGAACTGCTTGCTTACTTTTAGGCGAACCTTTGCGCGCAGCGATCGGGCGGTTCGCTGCCTTGATGGCTATGGGTTCTTTTGTCTTGGATGGCGCTATGGCTCATCGCGGTAGATGCCGATCTGCACCTTGCCCCCTTCAATCAGGCGGGCACGAAACATCCCGGGCGTATTGAAGGCCCAGGCGATCTGGCCATCGGGCGCCATGGCGATCGCTCCGCCATCGCCCTTCATGGCTGTAAGCTGATCATCGATCACCTCGTTGACCGCCGCCTGCAGCGGCATACCCCGGTACTGAACCAGCGCGCAGATCGTGCGCGCCACGGTGAGCCGGATGAAGAATTCGCCCGTGCCGGTGGCGGAGACTCCGCAGGACTGATTGGAAGCGTAGGTGCCCGCACCGATGAGAGGTGAGTCGCCGATTCTTCCGAAACGTTTGCCAGTAAGTCCCCCGGTAGAGGTGCCGGCGGCGATGTTGCCGGCGCGATCACGCACGACGATCCCCGTTGTTCCCCAGGCATGCACATCGGGGCCCTCCAACTGGGCCAGGGGCTTCTGTGGCGGAGGCGGCGCTCCCGCAGGCCTTGGAGGGACCGGCAGTCCATTCCTCTTGAGATAACGCAGCAGACTCTCCCACCGCTGCTCGGTGAAGAAGTAGGAGGGGGGAACCTGCTGCAAGCCCACGCTGGCCGCAAACTGATCTGCTCCGGCTCCGCTGAGCAGCACAAACTGGGATCGCTCCATCACCGCTTTGGCCAGGGAGATGGGGTTTTTGGTTCGCATCACTCCGGCTACCGCCCCGGCTCGCATCGTCCTCCCATCCATGATGGCGGCATCGAGCTCGTTCTTGCCGTCGGCGGTGAACACCGCACCTTTACCCGCATTGAAGAGCGGATCATCCTCCAGGACACGCAGTCCGGCCTCCACCGCATCCACGGCCGAGCCATTGCCATCCAGCACCTTGGCGGCCGCATGGATGGCGCGATCCATCCCGGCGCGGTACGCAGCCTCCCGTTCTGGCGTCATGGAAGAGCGCTCGATCACCCCCGCGCCTCCATGCATCACAATCGCCCACTTCCCCTTGGGCGCCTGAGAGTTCAGACGCGCTTGTGTAAGCGGAGCCTTCAATCCCTGGGCCTTGGCCATCGGCATATCTCCGGCCACGCAACCAAAGAAACAGAGTGCAAGCAAGATCTTCGTCGGCATGGAATCCTCATTGCGAACGAGTCTACCGCAACGGCTGACACTGGAGAGCCCTCCTGGAGTCCTCGCTTCATCTGCTGCGTCTAAGCAAAGAGCGCCCCTGCCCGGAGACCAGATGGGAGTACGGGACAGAAGGAGCGATTGGGCCAGGGATAGCAGCGCTGGGCCTGGTAACTCTGGGCCTGGCAGTTCGGGGCCCGGCTCAAACCGGATGGAACAAGGAGGCTGGATGGCGGATTACGAGAGCGACCTATCCCGGATCGTCTACGAATTGAATCGATCGGTACCCGCAGCGAAGGCCGGATCGCCCCCTAAGCTGGATGTAATCTCCGAGAAGAGACCCTCCTCGGATCCATATCTGGACACGTTTCTGGCCCAGGCGACCGAGCGTAACGCCTCCGATATTCTCCTGATCGCCGGGGCGGGAATCACCCTGCGGGTGAGCGGAGTGCTGACCCCCTCTACCGGCAAGGCGCTCTCGGCTGACGATCTGCGCCGGCTGCTGCTTCCTCTATTGACCGCCGAGCAGGTCAAGGAACTGGAGAGTCGCCGGGTCATCGACTTCTGTTTCGCCCGCGGAACACTGGGAAGATTCCGGGCCAACATTCACTATCAGCGCGGAACTCTGGCGGCCAGCATACGCCTGCTCCCCGCGCAGATACCTACGCTGGAGTCGCTGAATCTACCTCCCATCCTGGGCCGGCTGGTGGAGCGCCGGCAGGGGCTCATTCTGGTGACCGGACCCACGGGAAGTGGAAAGACCTCTACCATGGCTGCGCTGGTCCACCTGATCAATACCCGCCGCCGCGAACACATCATCACCATCGAGGATCCTGTCGAGTATCAGCATGTCAACCGCAACTCCATCATCGAGCAGATCGAGGTGGGAGCCGATACCCCAGGATTCTCCCACGCCGTTCGTGCGGTGCTGCGCCAGAGTCCGGATGTGATTCTGATCGGAGAGATGCGTGACGCCGAGACCATGGCCGCCGCCCTGACCGCAGCCGAGACCGGACACATGGTTCTCTCCTCGCTGCACACCAACGATACCGCACAGACCATGTCGCGGTTGCTGGATACCTTTCCGGCCAGCAACCAGACCCAGATTCGCCAGCAACTGTCGCTGGCGCTGCTGGCCGTCATCGCCCAACAGCTTGTACCGGCAGCCGGTCAGGCAGGACGCTTTCCGGCTCTGGAGCTCCTGGTGGCGACCAACGGAATCCGGAACCTGATCCGGACCGCTCAGGACCATCAGATCCGATCCCAGATCTCTACCGGAAGTGCGGATGGAATGAACACCATGGACCAGTCTCTGGCCGAACTAGTGCGCAACCGGCGCATCCTGCGAGAGACCGCAATGGCGCACTGCCATCACCCCGAAGAGCTTCGTTCCATGCTCAATCGCAACCAGTAAGGCTGGTGTGCTTCTCCCCTTAGCCGGATGCGAATCCTGCGGACTCTGAATGGTATACTTATCAGGAAGTCACGGGCCTCTCCTGTCATGCGTCCCGCGTGTGTCAGGCCAATGCGGAGGTGGCGAAATTGGCAGACGCACTAGCTTGAGGTGCTAGCGCCGCAAGGCATAGGGGTTCAAGTCCCCTCCTCCGCACCAAAGTTTCTCTTGCGGTCAACCCAAACGAGGGTTGGCCATTTTTACTTGGGGCCTGTTCATGCAGATTGCCGAATGCTGTTTGATGAGGGGGCGACGGCACGGAACGCGCTCGCTCAAAGTCCGTCATGCGTTTCAGCAAGGTGGCGGTTCCGCGGCGTCTTCCCCGGAACCCAAAGTTGTCTGGAGTACGCCGTGCAAGCTAGCCAAATGAGGCTACAGCGGCAGCCTCATCCTCCTTGACGTCAAACACCGTCAGCAGCTTAGTGATCACCAGCAGATCGCGCACCTTGTGGGTAAGGTTCATCAGCTTCAACTCACCCCCCAGGTTCTTCGTCGCGGTGTAGGCGCTGACCAACTCTCCCAGTCCCGAACTGTCGATGTAGCTCACCTCTGCCAGATTCAGCACCATCTTCCGAACACCTTTGGCCAGGTGCGCTCGCACCTCATCCCGCAGGGCCTTACCACCTTCCCCCAGGGTAATCTTTCCAGTCAGATCCAGAATCGTCACCCCACTCACTTCCCTGGTCTTCAACGTCAGGCTCATGGCTGTCCCTCCTTCCACACTCGGGTTCGAGCGGTGGTCAATCGCCCGGTTCCGGCGCACAACTGGTGCAAGTGTACCTCAAGAAATCCTGCTCCACGACCGTTTTACTTCAGGCTCATCCCTCAAGATTTTCCTCTGGCAGGCCGCGGATACTGCTAGGCTACAGGTGGCCTAAAGTGTCTTCTCACCCCCCGCGGACGAGGGGCGGAGAGGGAGGATGGCGTTGAGAGAAGAGGCGGCGAGCAGCAGCGCAAAAGGTGCACCCGGGGCAACCTCGGCCAGTAAGAGAGTCGAGTTGCAACTACCATCCCAGCTTGGATATGAGAAGGTCGCGATGAACACGGCGGCCAATCTGGCGCGCCTGATGGGCTTCAGCAAAGAGCGGATCGAAGATCTGAAGACCGCAGTCGCCGAGGCCTGCATCAATGCCATCGAGCACGGCAACAAGCTCGATGGCTCACTCAACGTCGGCGTGATTCTTTCCGCCGGTCCCGGCTCTCTGGAGGTCAAAGCAACAGACTCCGGCGAGGGCCTGCCCGGCGCGGGTGGAGTCGTAACCGGCGCCCCCGACATCGACCGGAAGATGCACGAACAGGAGGCAGCCCGCGGCATGGGGATGTTCCTGATCCAGTCCATGGTCGACGAGGTCGAGTGGGAGAGCTCCCCGCCGGCAGGGAGTTACGCTCGCATGGTCATTCATCTTCGTCAGGCCACTGCTTGAGAGTTGCTTGAAAACAATGTTTCTGCCCAAAACGAAGCACTCCATTGCGTAAGTCTGCGGTCGCTCCACCCTCAGCTGCGCCTGGCTCGCTGCCTGGGACGCGATCTTCAACCGACTCCTGGAGGCCGTTTCCTTGAATGGCATGCCTCCGAGCAGGCTGGCACAGCCGCTTGGCGGATCATCCCGTAGCCGTCAGAGCTCACCCAATACCCCGCGCAAGGTCGTCTCCAGCCCGGCGAGCGCCCTGGCGCTATTGCGACCCAGAACCAGCGCCTGTCGCCACTCTATCGGATGCAGCGCCGTGTGCAGAGCAAAGGCCCCGGTGCGAAAGGTTCCCAGTTCTCCAGCAAACGCCTGTAACGAGCTCATCTCCATGTCGCTCTCGTCGGAGATCCCTTTGATGGACCGAAAGCGCAACCCCAGCGCCTGTGCCAGCCGAGCAACAGAGGCCGCTTCCATGTCCACCATCGCCGCTCCGAAGCGCCTGGCCAGCTCCGCCTTCTGTTGAACACCCGCGACGGTATCCGTTGTGGCCAGAACCACCGCCGGCTCCGTCCCCTGCGTTCCATAGGTGGGGAAACGCTCCCCGGTTTCGGCATCCACCACCCAACTTGCTTCCAGAACGGATCCCGCAGTCAGGCCGGGAGCACACCCTCCAGCCAGCCCCGTGGAGACGAGCATTTCAACGCCGCTCTCGCTCAATGCGGCCTCCACCGCCACCTTCGCCCGCTCGGCTCCCATCCCCGCAGCTACAACCACCGCCCCATGCAGACGGTAGAGCCAAACGCCACGCTTCACCCAGAGGGAGTCTGGCCGAGCTGCCCGAACCAGGCGAGCCACTTCCCGTGGCAGTGCGGCAATCATTGCCATTTTTGATCTCATACGGGCCGTGTTGAACGCTGTCCTTCGCCTCTTCATCATAACGGCAGGCATCAGTCACTCTCTCAAAGCCTGGCCTCCGGCGGCGCGGGAAGCCTTGATGTGGAACAGCGGCTCCCTCGGGGAGACACCGATGGACACGAGATTCATCGCGCGGGTTGAAGACGGAGGGGCGCTGCTGCTTGCCAAAGCGGATTGAGCGCGGGCGGGGGAGTTTTGAAAGAGTGTGACCCATCATCCATTGAAGCCCGCAAGCGCTGAGCGAGACGAAGAAGCTCTTGAAACGGCAGAGTGGATGGACAAGCCTTCGGATCGGTTCCCGGCTGAGAGTTGACCGTCTACAAAGCCCTCCGAATTCGCCCGGTCGCTGCAGCATAGAGCGAATCCGGCGCTACTGCCTGACAGCCCGCAAGCCAGGCTGGCAAGGTGTGCCCAGGTTGTCTGGCTGGGGTTGTCTGGCTGCGGATGCTTGGTCGGGCATTTGACAGACGACCTCCAAAGAGTGGATATTAGGCGATGCACAATCGTTTGCGGGATGACACCGCTCAGACCGATTCAGACAACGCCCAGGATCGCCCTCTGCTCTGCAGAGGACGCCAGGATGGTCCGTAGAATCACGGGGGATTTTCGATGTACCGCTGGCTCCGCTGCTCTCTCTTCGCTCTACTTCTGGCGCTGCCTCTCGGCTCAATCCTTCGCGCTCAATCCACACAGCAGGTGACCATCGACGCTGATGCCGCCACCACCCCCTTTCCTCACTTCTGGGAGCAGATCTTCGGCTCTGGACACGCCATTCTCAGCCTTCGGGAGTCCTATCGCAATGACATCCGATCCGTTCACCAGGTCGCTGACTTCCGCTACGTTCGCTTTCACGGAATCCTCGACGATGAGGTCGGGCTCTACAACGAAGATCAGCACGGCAACCCCGTCTACAACTTCTCCTACGTCGACCAGATCTACGATGGTCTGCTTCAGCGTGGTGTCCGCCCGGTCGTGGAGCTCAGCTTCATGCCCCGGAAGCTGGCCTTCAACCCTCGTGATCTGCACGTCTTCTGGTACCACCCTGACGTCTCGCCTCCCAAGAGCTGGGAGCTGTGGGACGACATGATCACGCATCTTGCCCAGCATCTGGTAGACCGCTACGGGATTGAAGAGGTCTCGAAGTGGTACTTCGAGGTCTGGAATGAGCCAAACATCGACTTCTGGGGTGGCATCCCTCGTCAGCAGAGCTACTTTGAGCTCTACGACCACACGGCCCGGGATCTCAAACGCGTCAGCCCGCGGCTTCGCGTCGGAGGGCCGGCGACGGCCGCCGCTGCCTGGGTTCCAGCCTTCCTGGCCCATGCGGCCTCCATGCACGTACCCGTCGACTTCGTCTCCACGCACGGCTACGCCGACGACACAGTGGAAAACCTCTTCCATAGCGATGAGAAGATCCCCCAGGATGACCGAGTCTGCCGCGCTGTCGCCAAGGTCCGCAAAGAGATCGATGCCTCCCCCATGCCCCACCTACCCCTCCTGTGGACCGAGTGGAATGTCATTGGAGCCGACGACGCACGCGACACCACCTACGTCGGACCGGCGCTGGCAGACACCATCCGCGAGTGCGCTGGCAAGGTCACGGAGATGTCTTTCTGGACCTTCGACGACGTCTTTGAAGAGGGCGGCCCCATCGCAAGGCCCTTCGAGGGCGGCTTTGGCCTGATCGCCAAAGGTGGGATCTTCAAGCCAAGCTACTACGACTTTGGTCTGCTCCACCAACTTGGTGACCGCCGCATCGCCAGCGACGCGAAAGACCTGATCGTCACCAAAACGGCTGACGGTAGGCTGGCCATCGCCGCCTGGAACCTGGTCGATCCCGGCCATCATGGAGCCATGCGGACCATGGATCTAACCCTCGCGGGAGTCCCTGCGGAAGCCTCCGTCGCCATCCAGCGCGTGGATGACAACCATGGAAACGTGCTGCCCAGGTATGCAGCCATGGGCAGCCCCGTGGATCCAACGCCATCGCAGGTCTCCCAGCTCAATCGCGAGACTGCCTTGGGAGCCCCAGAGCAGACCGAACTACACAACGGAAAACTCACACTCCACTTGAGCCCCAACTCACTCTTCCTCATCAAGGTTCAGCCATGACAAAGACTCGCTCGATCTCAGTCCGCCTCCATGCCAAACAGTGCGCCTTCGCAGCCAGGGCAGCGGAACTCTTCGTCCTCCTCATGGTCGGTTTGCTCTTTCTCCCCGCACCGGCGCAGGACAAGCCCCCTGCTTCTCCAGCGGCTAACGCCCCAGTACGTCTGGTCATCGATGCGAACGCTCCGACGACACCGTTCCCTCACTTTTGGGAACAAACCTTCGGCTCCGGACACGCCATCCTGGCTCTTCGCGCCAGTTACCGTGAAGATTTGCACACCGTCAAGCTGGCAACGAACTTCCAATCGATCCGCTTCCACGGCATCCTGGATGACGAGGTGGGTCTCTACGATCCCGGCCGCCAGACCAAAAACCCGGGGCTGCAGGCTCAGGCCGCCCATGACGCCTCCATCTACAACTTCTTCTACATCGACGAGATCTACGACGGCCTTCTGGCCGAGCACGTCAAACCCTATGTCGAACTCAGCTTCATGCCGGGGAAGATGGCTAAAGATCCCTCTCTGATTCAATCCTTCTTCTACCACCCCAACGTCTCTCCTCCGAAGGACTACGCCCTTTGGGACGACATGATCCGAGCCCTCGCCAATCATCTGGTCGAGCGTTACGGCATCGATGAAGTCTCTACCTGGAAGTTCGAGGTCTGGAATGAGCCGAATCTGGACTTCTGGGGTGGACGTCCGCGCCAGCAGACCTACTTTGAGCTGTACGACCACACCGCCCGCGCGCTCAAATCCGTCTCGCCACGCCTTCAGGTCGGTGGGCCGGCAACCGCCCAGGCTGCCTGGATCACGCCCTTCCTCGCCTGGGTCAGCGCCCACCATACCCCCATCGACTTCGTCTCAACCCATGTCTACGGCAACGACACCTCGGAAAATGTCTTTCATACCCCGGAGAACATCTCCCGCCGCCTGATGGTGTATCGCGCCGTCAAGATGGTGCATGAGCAGATCCTCCACTCCCCCTACCCGCATCTTCCCCTCATCTTCTCCGAATACAATGCAAGCTACGCCAACGAACCAAACGTCACCGACTCGGCCTACATGGGTCCATGGCTGGCAAACACGATTCGCCTCTGCGACGGCCTGACCCAGAGCATGGACTACTGGGACTTCTCCGATGTCTTTGAGGAGCAGGGCGTCGTGCATACTCCCTTCTACGGCGGCTTTGGACTGATCGCCGCCGAACACATCCCCAAGCCGGCGCTCAATGCCTTCCGCGCCCTCCACCAGCTTGGCGATCTTCGCCTTCACGTTGACTCCGACTCCGTCCTTGCCACCCGGACAGAGACAGGCCGGCTGGTGCTGGCTCTGTGGGATTATGCTCCGCCCACCGGCTCGGGTCCTACCTACACATGGCCCAAGGGACTGGCGGGACCGGCCAAAACATTCGCCCTCAGCATCCGAAACGTACCTCCAAATGCCGCTGTGGAAGTCCTCCGCGTCGACCCTGATCA
The DNA here is from genome assembly GCA_027335345.1 of Granulicella sp. Classification (GTDB taxonomy): domain Bacteria; phylum Acidobacteriota; class Terriglobia; order Terriglobales; family Acidobacteriaceae; genus Granulicella. The sequence continues at coordinate 20,364 of DAHWOF010000158.1, forward strand.
CGGCAATGTTCTCAAGGCCTTTGACGCCATGGGCCGCCCGCCTGGCGACCTGACTCCCGCTCAGGTCGAACAACTTCGCGCCGCCGGAGCCATGGCGCCCGCCGAGCACCTTCATCTGCACAACGGGATACTGGATCTTACCGTCCCCGCGCATGGTCTTGCGGTTGTACTCCTCGGAAGGTAACAATGACTCTCTCCTGAGGTTTGATACCCGAGATCACCCAGAGGAGGTTTCAGGATGCAACGGCGTGAATGCCTCAAGCTTCTGACCGGCGTGGCCCTTCTGCCCGGCATCAGAACGTCGGCTCCGGCCGCGCTGGCCCAAACCCCAAGCCCGGCTTCATCAGTAGCAGGTCTTCATCTCACCCCGGAGAAGCCAGTCTCCTACACGCTCACCCCGGCTGACGACGCCTTTCTGGATGAGATGGAGCGTCGTGCGTGTCTTTACTTCATCGAGCAGGCCGGCCCCGCCACGGGCCAGGTTCTTGACCGCGCTGCCAACCACTCCAACGGCCAGCTCGATCCCCGTCCCATGGCCTCCATCGCCGCCACCGGCTTCGGCCTGACGGCTCTTTGTATCGCAGACTACCGAGGCTACCACCCCCGCGCTCAACTACTGGAGCAGGTCCGCCGCACCCTGCGCTTTCATGCTCACACCTTGCCCAATGTCCACGGATTCTACTATCACTTCAACGACGTCCACAGTGGGGCTCGCTTCCGCCGTGTCGAGGTCTCCTCCATCGACACCTCCCTTCTGCTGTGCGGTGTGCTCACCGCCCGCGCACACTTTCACCAGGACGCCGAAATCCAGCAGTTCGCCACGCAAATCTACAACCGGGTGGACTGGCCCTGGATGCTCAATGGACCGGTTAACAACAGCGCCACCTTCTCCATGGGCTGGACACCGGAGTCGGGCTTTCTGCGCGCCCGCTGGAAGACCTACTGCGAGCTGATGATGATCTACCTGCTGGCCATCGGCTCGCCCACGCACCCCATCCCTGCCAGCTGCTGGTACGCATGGACCCGGCCGGTGATTCACTACGACGGGCTCTCCTACATCAGCGGCAATGATCCCATCTTTACCGAGCAGTACAGCCAGGCATGGTTTGACTTCCGCCACAAACGCGATCGCTACGCCAACTACTTCAGCAACTCAATCACCGCTACCCGGGCGCATGAGGCCTTCTGTCTCGCTCTGGGCAAACCGTACTCACGCGACTACTGGGGGATCAGCGCTTCAGACTCAGCCCATGGCTACACGGCCTGGGGAGGGCCGAACGCAAAGGGCCAGGGATTCGGCGGTATCGATGGCTCAGTAGTGCCCAATGCCACAGCCGGATCCTTGCCATTCCTGCCCGAGGCCTGCCTGCGCGTGCAGCGCTCCCTCAAAGCCAGCTTCGGCAATCAAGCCTGGGGCAGGTACGGGTTCTGTGACGCCTTCCACCCCGAGGCCAACTGGTACGACCCGGACGTTTTGGGCATCGACCTGGGAATCAGCGTGTTGATGGCGGAAAATCTGCGCTCCGGATTCGTCTGGGAGACTTTCTCTCGCAACCCGGAAGTTTCCCTCGCCATGCAGAGGGCCGGCTTTCACGCAGCATAGAGACGGCTTCCTCACTGGACCCTGGAAAGAATCTTCCGTGTTGCATGTGACACCGGCAAAAGATGCAGAAGCATCCTCTCTCCGCTCCTCTCCTCTCCGCTCCAGCGGGCAAAGGCTTCTCTGGCTTTGACACCCCTTCTGAGGGTCTTCGCGCCGGCCATCCCTGGCCGCCGGAGACAACGATTGGCCGCTATCGCCTCGCCTTTGCCGCCTTCGCCGCCTGCGCCGTCCCGGCAGGTTTGGTTTTGGTTTTGGCAGCGCTCTTGACGGAAGCTGGCTTCACTGCAGACTTGTTCTTCGCCGCTCCGGCCACCCCAGCCTTCTTCATCCCCACCGTCCCCTTCTTTCCTGGAGCCGGTTTTCCGTGAACAGTCTTCCCCACCGGTTCCCTCTTGGACGCCGCCTGCGCCAAAGGCCTTCTGGCCGCGGCAGTCTTCACCGTTGGCTTCGCCGTGGCTTTCCTGACTGCGGTTTTGGCCGCAGCATTTTTGATCACCTTTTTGGCCACAACCGTCTTGCCCGCAGGTTTGATCAACTCTTTCTTGGCCGCAGGTTTGGTCAAATCTTTCTTTACTGCTTGTTTTATCAAATCTTTCTTCACCAAGGATTTGGCATCATCTTTCCTAACCACTGATTTAACTTCTATCTTGATGTCTTTCTTGGCCAGAGACTTCTTCAAGGCAGAAACGGATGGCTTCCCTGCGGGCTGAGCCTCTGCTACAGCGTGCTTCTGCCTCTCATCCTTTCCACTAGCCGAGGCCGCAGGCTTCGCCGGAGCGGCAGGCTTGGTGGCGGTCTGCGGCCTCGCCGCAGCGGTCTCCGGAGGCGTTGCTTCCATCTGAGCTCCCGCCTCTGCGGCCGCTGCTAGGCTCAACGTTTCCTCAGTCTCTGCCAACTTCTTGCCGCGCGCCTTGGAAACCTTGGCCTCACGTTTCGCGGCCTTTCTCCGGATGGGGGTGGACGGAGCCGGGGCCGGCGGAGAGTAGGGCTCGAGAAACGCTCGGATCGCCTCTGGTGTCTCCAGCTTGCCGTCCATCATGGCATAAAAGAGTCTCTCCACCAGTTCGCCATACTGAGGCAAAGCAGGGGTGATACGCATCTCCTGCATCACTTGATAGGGAATCTTTTGCCGCGCCTGCGCCCAGTCGTTGAAGAAGGCGTCCAACCGCTCCTTGACAATGGCGCTCTTGGAACTATGCGCCAACCACAGCACCGCCTCCGGTTTGGCGGCAAAAAGCATCTTCCAGGCATCTGATGGCGCTGCGGCGGCCTTGCTGCCAAACAGAGTGGCCAAGGCCTTGGTGTCCGCCTCCAAAGCCTCAATCTGCTCCACAAATCCGGGCCGGGCAAAGCTCTTCTTGAGCTCCGCCACCTCCTTGGGCGCAAGCTTCGCCGTCAGGAGTGGAAAGTATGCCGCCGAAGGCTCCGGAAAGATCCCCATGGTCTCGAGCCGTCCCACCATATCCCGCAGTCTGTCCAGCTCTGCCTCGTTCACCTTCGCCGAACTCCAGACCGAAGACAGCACCTGGGCCCAGCCTTCCGCCTCCAAGTGGCGCAGAACCCGCAGAGGGTCTTCTTCGTGGAAGACCTCTTCCAGTTCGTAGCGCCTCAGCCAGGGCTGCAGTACCGCAACTGCGTTCTCCGCCTTCGCGTTCTCATAGCGCTGCCGCGTCTTCTCTTCCATCTGCCAGCCGAGCCGCGCCGTCAATCGCGCCGCTCGGATCATCCGCGATGGGTCCTCCAGAAAACCATAGTTGGACACCAACCTTAGCTCGCGGTTCTCAATGTCCGCCACGCCGTTCAATGGGTCCATGAGCAGACCAAAGGAGCCGTCATTCAGTGACAGGGCCATGGCGTTGGCCGTAAAATCTCTGCGATGTAAATCATCCAGGATGGTCGCAGGTTTATAGACCGATTTGCCCGGCTTCGGGAAACTGACGCTGAGCGTCGACCCCACCGAAAGCCGCACTCCCCCAGCAAAGGTGTAGTAAAGACACTGGGTGGCCTCGTCTTCTCCAATCAGGACGCCCCCAGCCTTCTGCAGATCCTTGTTGAGTCTGCCCGCATTTCCTTGCACGGCAAGATCAAGGTCACGAATCGGAGCGCCGCTGATCAGGTCCCGCACCGCTCCGCCAACCAGAAAAACGGTCATCGAGCGTGCTTTGGCTACCTGTCGAACTTCTTCCAGGGCGGATTGCTGGACTGGAGTAAAACGCGTTTGCAGCAGATAAATGTAGTCAGCCATAAAGGAGGAACTTCAAAGGGTTGTACGTTG
>DAHWOF010000027.1 GCA_027335345.1 Granulicella sp.
GGCCAGGTCGTCACCAAGCTGCCCCATCCCAATCCCACGCAAAGGAGCATCCTGCAAGCACTCCAGGTCAGCCTACCCAGAATGTAGGCAGACAACTCCAAGACCGTTATTCGCTGTATCCAGCAGCAAAACAATGCCTTACATCCGGATCTCCGCTCTTTTCAAAGAGGAATCTCCGTCTGGGCGAGCAGATTCCTGGATGTCTGGTGCGAGCGCGCTATGCGCAGCCGGCTGGAGCCGATGCAGAAGATGGCGCGCATGCTGCGGGCACACGAACCTCTGCTGATGAACTGGTTCCGAGCTCGAGGCGAGCTACCCAGCGCCGCCGTCGAGGGTCTGAACAACAAATGCCGAGTGGTGACCCGACGATCCTACGGCTTTCGAACGTACAAAGGCATTGAACTCGCTTTGTATCAAACACTTGGACGGCTGCCCGAACCGGAGTCTACCCACAGATTCTGCTGAGGAGGCCTTTTGAAACCCCCACATATTGGGGTCACGGGAGTCAGATAAATACCCATCTTGTGAAAATCCGCCTCACGTTGCGCACGCATGCGCCCCCACGCTCTCGTCGGCATCGTTGACCTTCCTGAGACAGGGCACTATATTGGGGATACTTTCTGGTGTCTGGCCCCTTGGGCCAGGCTTAAAAGGGAATCCGGTGAGAGACCGGAACTGCCCCGCAGCGGTAAGCAGGAACGAAAGCTCCAAAAACGCACTGGTTCGGCCATGAACTGGGAAGCAGGAGCAAGTAGGGGGCCTGCAAGTCCGAAGACCTGCCGGAAGGCGCGCCTGAAACAGGCGTGAAATGCACACGCCTCCGAGGGGAAGGCCGGGTGTCGCGGGTCTCATCACCGCTGCATTCTCTCGCTCTGCTTCCGTGAAGCCGAAGAGGCGCCTGTCTGTGTCGGGGCAGGAGTGCGGGCCTATACCGTACAAGGCCTGCATCTCTCACCGTCCATGGAGGCGCCTTCGTCTCTTCTCCATGGGGTGCGTGTGCCTGACAAGGGATAGACATCACGGGCAAAGTCCTACACGTGCAGAGGAGTAAAAAATGAGTCTGACAGCCGCAAGAAACCTTGGATTCCCACGCATGGGCCAACAGCGCGAACTGAAGTTCGCCCTGGAGCGCTTCTGGGGCGGAGAGATGGATGAGACAACGCTGCTTGAAGCCGCCCGGGAGCTGCGCGCCCGGCACTGGAAGTTGCAGACTGATGCTGGAATCTCTCTGCCGCCCTCCAACGACTTCTCACTCTACGATCACGTGCTCGATATGGCCGTGACGGTCGGAGCCGTTCCCAGCCGCTTCAACAGTGTCGAAGGGCCGGTCAGTCTCGCCACCTACTTCGCCATGGCGCGCGGCGCAAAGAACACCGCCGCACTCGAGATGACCAAGTGGTTCGATACAAACTATCACTACGTCGTTCCCGAGTTCGAGCCGGAGCACTTATACTCTCTGCGCTCCACCAAGGTGGTCGATGAGTATCTTGAGGCCAGGGCACTGGGCATCGAGACCCGTCCGGTCCTGCTCGGGCCGGTCTCATTCGTGCTGCTCGGCAAGCCCACCAGCCCCGGCGTCACTCGCGCGCAGGTCTTGCAGCAGATCCTGCCGATCTACAAGGAGTTGCTCCAGCGCCTGGCTGCGGCAGGTGCGGATTGGGTCCAGATCGACGAGCCCTGCCTGTGTCTCGATCTCGACGCGGCGACGGAGTCCCGGTATCGCGACGCTTACGCAGAGTTGCGCGCCACGGCTTCGCTCCCAAAGCTCATGCTCGCCAGTTACTTTGGCGGCCTTGGCCCCAACCTCGATCTGGCGCTCTCCCTGGGCGTCGCAGGTATTCATCTCGATCTGGTTCGCGCTCCCGAACAAATCGAGGTCATTCTGGCACGGCAGGTTCCCGGCATCCGAGTCTCCCTTGGCCTTGTCGATGGCCGCAACGTATGGCGAACCGATCTCGCTCGGGCCAGGCAGAGCGTGGACGCCGCCGTTCAGGCGCTGGGGGCGGAGCGCATCGAGATTGCGCCCTCCTGCTCGCTGCTGCATTCGCCGTTTGACCTCAACGCGGAGACAAAACTCGACGCGGAGATTCGGAGCTGGATGGCCTTTGCCCTGCAAAAGCTGGAAGAGGTTGCGATCCTCTCCAGGGCAGGCAACGGCGACGCCGGAATAGGAAAGGAGTTCGCAGAGAACCAGCGCATCCTGGAGTCACGCCTCAGCTCCACGCGCATTCATCAAGCCGCTGTGAAGCAACGGATGGCGACCATTGACGACTCCATGCTGCATCGCAGCAGCGCCTATCCTGAGCGCCGTCGGCAGCAATCCGAGTCTCTCTCTCTTCCGAAGTTTCCAACCACCACTATCGGATCGTTCCCGCAGACGGCAGAGGTTCGGAAGATGCGCTCGGCCTATCGCGCCGGGAAGATCGACCCCAGAACCTATGAGGAGTTTCTGCAGGAAGAGACCCGGCGCTGCATCCGCTTTCAGGAAGAGGTTGGGCTCGATGTGCTGGTGCATGGAGAGTTCGAGCGTAACGACATGGTGGAGTTCTTCGGCGAGCAACTCGACGGATTCGTCTTCAGCGAAAACGGCTGGGTGCAGAGCTACGGCTCGCGCTGCGTCAAGCCGCCCATCATCTTCGGCGACGTATCCCGTCCCCGGCCGATGACGGTGCGTTGGGCGCAGTACGCACAGTCACTGACGCAGAAGCCGGTCAAGGGGATGCTCACCGGACCGGTCACCATCCTGCAGTGGTCCTTTGTGCGCGACGATCAGCCACGATCAGAGACCTGCCGGCAGATCGCCCTGGCGATTCGCGACGAGGTCGCAGATCTGGAAGCGGCCGGAATTCGGATCATCCAGATCGACGAGCCGGCCATTCGCGAGGGGCTTCCGCTGCGCCGTGCGGACTGGCCGCAGTATCTGCAGTGGAGTGTCGACGCATTCCGGCTGGCCTCCTCGGGCGTTCGGGATCGCACCCAGATTCACACCCACATGTGCTACTCCGAGTTCAACGACATCATGGAAGCCATCGTGCGCATGGACGCGGACGTGATCTCGATCGAATGTTCGCGCTCCCGCATGGAGTTGCTCGATGCCTTCCATCGGGTTCGCTATCCCAACGAGATCGGGCCGGGCGTCTATGACATCCACTCGCCGCGGGTCCCGCAGGATGAAGAGATAACCGACCTGCTGCACAGGGCTCTGGAAGTACTCACGCCCGAGCAGCTCTGGGTGAATCCCGACTGCGGCCTGAAGACCAGGGGATGGCCGGAGGTGAAACAGGCGCTGACAAAGATGGTGGATGCCGCGGCGAAGCTGCGAGCTTCCGCCCCTTGATCCTCAACCGGGGAGAAAATTGTTCGTCACAGGCCACAGTTGCGGCCGCTCTCCTCCGGCCACGATCGGCGCAACAAAGCAGCGTCCATCTAAGCAGAACGTAAACTCCCGGGTTCTTCCTGGGCGTCTTCATGGGTTCTTGACGGATACCCGCTTGCAGGCCGGCCTGCAGGCGGGCGCCGTGCGTGACTGCCAGCGCCTTTTGGGACCACGGCCACGAAGGTTCCGGCGTCACATTCCATCTGCACGGAAGATGCCTCAGGGCAGCCTGGGGTGTTCGGTTGGAAGCTGAACGGCGACCACGCCCTGCCCCTCCCGCACGGTATAGAAGCGGTCAGCCGCCAGATCCGTCAGCGTCTCCTTGACTCCATTGGGC
>DAHWOF010000166.1 GCA_027335345.1 Granulicella sp.
GTCCTGCGCCACATGGCCATCAACGCCATGCAAAAGGAAGGCTCCAAAGGCTCCCTGCGCGGAAAATTCAAACGTGCCGGCTGGGATGACCGGTTCTTATTCAGACTCTTGGAGGCGTTTTGAAATGCGTTTGCCCTGGGACTGATGGACAGCGACCTCCGAGCACGCTGCCCGCCAGGACGGCCCGTCTCCGCAGTGCGGAGAGAACCTGGCTCGTAGGTGGGGGTGTGTGAATCGATTTGGTGAACCGCACTCTTCCCCGAAGGCGGAAAGCTGCTAGTCTTTGCGTTTGCGAATCCAGAGACGAAAGACGCGATCGGAGATGATAAAGAAACGTCCGTCACGATCGATCACATCTCGTTTCAGAAGCGAGCCGCTGATACGCTGCGTGGCGGACGGGCTTCCAAGTCCGTATTTGGTCACGAAACCGATGCTGTAGGGCGAAAGCTCACGCTCCTCGAACGCAAGCCCGCGAAGGAACCGGCGCTGGTTCACGGTCAATGTCTCCCAGAGCGTTGAATAGGCCTTGGCTTCTCGATCCAGCAACACCTGTAAGCCGCTTGCGACGTCTCCCGGCGTGACCTTCTTGCCCGGCGCTAGCCGCTCCCAGACCGTATGGCATAGGTACTGGGTGTAGAACGGATGCCCCTGGGTGAGTTCGCAGATCCGCCGAATCACCGGATCATCGATCTTTTTACCCGTCGTTTCGAACTTCGCGCGGATGAACGGCAGCCAGTGCGCTACATCGATTGGGCCAACCGGGAAGTGATTCGCCGCACTGTAAAGCGGTCGTTTGCGATTCAGAAACATCTCCTGGAGCAGGTGCTTTTGGCTGCCGAGAAAGATATACGCAACGTTCTTCTGCATCTGGATGATGCTGCGCAGCAGACGTTCCACGTGATCGTCGCCATACTCGAGGATGCGCTGCATCTCATCGAAGACGATGACCACCTTCTTGCCGGTTTCTTTGGCGATTCGCTGCGGGACAGCAAGAACTTCCTCAAGACCCTTTCTGGCCTGTTCCGCTGTCGGGTTGTACTCGAAACCGAGCTTTGGCCGGCCCTCGTCGTCCAGGGAGATGGTCGGCGCCAGCCGAGCGAAGAACTTCTTCGCCAGTTCCAGTACGCGGGACACATCAGAACTCATCGCCAGGGAGATGCCTTTGGCGGTCGCCGTGATGAACGACGCCTCGTCATCGCTTGCCCAGAGATCGATATAGGCTGCGACGTACTTTTCCCGGTCCAGGCTCTCAAGCACGCGGAGCACGAGAGAGGTCTTCCCCATCATGCGCTCCGAATAGACGAACGTCCGCAAGGAATTGTCGACGATGCGAAGCAGATACCCGCTTTCCTCCGCGCGGTTGCAGAAGGCTGCGCCGGAGACAGTGGCGCCATATTCAAACGGATTGTTCACCAGGCCCTCCACCGCAAAGACCGTCATGGGCAGAGCCATACACGACAACAGTATATTGCTCTTGTATAATTTAAATTATACATAATAGCTGCCGCGCCAATGTAAAACGCTGAGAGCCAGAAAGAACACCGGCCAGGATCCCCCCTCTCTCACCCGTGATGTCTTGAAGACGACGCTCGGAGACACGTCCCGGCAGTTTGTGGAAAGAACGACCCTGCAAACCACCCTCCTCCGCCCCAATTCATCTCGCCATACTGTGCCCCAATCTCAGACAGCCTCTGCTAACCTTCTGCCATGAGGCCTCCTCGCCCGGCTCCAGTGCCCCTCTTGCCTGCTCTCTTCCTGCTGCTCGTCCTCGCCTTCGCCCCCTCAGCCTCAGCGACTGGGCCCAAGATTCACTCGGTCACTCTGGGACCGGCCCGCACCGTCTCCTATATCCCTCCGCAGGCCATCCCGGCCCAGACCATCCCGCAGACGCAAGCCAGCCCCTCCGCCGGCACGCTGCGCATCCGCCCCCTGAACGTCGATGGCCTGCGCCGGGAGTGGACCATGGGCGAGGTACACGACGTCACGGACCGCACGTTCGTCATTCGCCGCGCCCTGCGCATCAATGACTCGCTACCCTCGGAACCGGTGCACTGGACATGGCAGCCTGGCCCCTGGCTGATGGTGGATCGCCTGACCGGGCACATTACCGCCCTGCATCTTCCCGACTTCGACCCCTTTCTCTCCGATGTCCGCTGGTTCCGTGACGATGCAGCCTACTGCGGCATCAGCACAACCGGCAAAAAAGGAGTGGTGGCCGTTGTCACTCAGCTTGGCGCGCGCCGGCCCATCGTCGCCAAGCTGCTTGCCCCCTGGCCGCAGCCCTCCCCGGCTCATCCCGTCTCTCAGCCCGACTGTGCACCGGTGATCTGGCAGCGCAGCCCCATGCGCGCGACCCTCCAACTCAGTGGAGGCCAGCCGGTCACCTACGATGTGGTCGGCACCGTCTCGCTCATCGAGGAGAACGACAACTCCGAACCATAACCGTCCCGAATGGCCTGCCCGCGATCCGCGCTACGCCCCGCGCTTCCATTCGGCAATCCGCGCCGGAGGGGGTACCTCCCAAGGCGCGGCCTCTGCGAACTTCACCGATACCCACCGGGCGCAAAGTAGTATCTTGAACTCAATGCGGGAGCCAACGCGAATACACCCGCTTGAATCTTAGTACGCATCGGCGCAACTACAGCACTTATCCTGCGACCAACTCTCCTCCCCGGAAAGGAACACAAGATCCCTATGTGGAAACCCAACCAGCCTGCCGCGAATCCCCCGGCTCCCGAGCCGGCTCGTCCTACTCCGCCCGCCGCGACGCCCGCCTTTGATACCCGCTCCGCCGCCGCCGGCGCCATCCCCAACAGCGAGCAAGCCACCATTGGCAAGAGCCTGGTCGTCAAGGGCGAGGTCACCGGCTCCGAATCGCTCTACGTAGACGGCAAGGTGGAGGGCTCCATCAACCTGCCCGGCAACCGTGTGACCATTGGACGCAACGGCCAGGTAGCGGCCAACATCAACGCCCGTGAGATTGTGGTTCTGGGCAAAGTTCGCGGCAATTGCCAGGCCTCTGACCGCGTGGATATCCGCAGCGAAGGTTCCCTGACCGGCGATGTCATCGCAGCCCGCATCTCCATCGAAGACGGCGCGTTCTTCAAGGGCGGCATCGACATCCGCAAACCCGGAGCCGAGCCAAAGACAGGCGCCCCCGCCGCGGCTGAGGCGGACAAGAAAGAGGGCTAATCCTCAAGCCGCCATCCTTCAGAAAACCACTCAGCAAAAGACCCGGTCTTCCCGGGTCTTTTTTTTCTGATCAACAGGTCTCCAATCCATCGCCGGACCCGCCGCTTGGCCTCCGATCACGTACTCTCTACACCTCGCCCCCGCAATGGTGAGTGGCCCTCATCTCTCATTTTGAGATGTGAGTTTGCAGGGTACTCGGGCGTACTCGCGCTCTTTGAATCGCCTTGACGATACGAGCGACGTTCAGGCAGGCCGCGAACTCAACATCCTGTTTTCGACATCGGCCCGGTAGCGAGGCAGGCTGCCGGGATGATTCTTCTGCAGAAAGTCCACCAGCTTCTCCCGCACGTAGCAGCGCAGGTCCCAGGCTTCGCTCGAATTGCGAGCATCCATCAGGGCGCGCAGTTGCAGCACGCTTTGGTCCGCATCGGTGACCTGC
>DAHWOF010000037.1 GCA_027335345.1 Granulicella sp.
GACCATGCGGCGCGCCGTGCAGTGGATGGCGCGCCAAAGCGGGGTGCGCCCCGACCTTTTCGCTGCGCCGGAGGGCGTGGAAGTTTATCGGCGCCAGGCCAAGGATCACGAGATATTCATCGTGGAAAATGATGGCGATCAGGATCAGAAGGTCGAACTGCCTAAGGCGATGCATAACGTGCTGACAGGGCAGACCGTGAAGTCCCTCGACCTGGGGATGTATGATGTGGCCGTTCTGGAGGAACCGGAAGTGAACGGCCTACCGCGAACGGAAGCCTTGAGAAGCAATCCATGAACCTCGGCGATCTTGCACCATGTGGCGATGCAAACTCAAAGCGTATGCGCAGGCAAAAATCTCAACGAGCAGGCCGCAACGCCAGGAAGTCTCCAGCTTGAAGCTAAACTACATTCGATAATGCCCACTCCTTTCCAGATTGGTAATGGAACCCGTCGCTCCTTTCTGGCTAGAACGTCAGCTTCAACGCCATCTGCCCGATGCGCGCCGGCTCAGCTCCCGTGGAGGTGATCTGGCCCTCTCCGCCGCCCGTATTCACGCCTGAGAGGTTGATCTGATTGGAGGAGTTGGGGGTGGCGAAGCTGGCTTCGTTGAGGGCGTTGTACATCTCCCAGCGGAACTGGAGGTTGAACCGTCCGCCCCAGGGGAAGTTCCTGACGATGGCCGCGTCGGTATAGTCCAGCGGGGCTCCGAACATGATGTTCTTCCCCGTGTCGCCGAAGGTTCCAGAGGGATTCTCCTGGAAGGCTTTGATGTTGAAGTAGCTATTTAGCCAGTGCGTCTTGCCTCCCTGACGAACATCCAGCGGTTGTCCGACGACCCGGTTGGCGCGATCCTCGTACTGGTTTGCCTCAGATTGGTTGTTTCCAAATCCGCCGCTTACGCTGAAGGGTGCGCCGGACTGGGCAGTGATGATGGCGCTGAGCTCCCATCCGCCGAGCAGTTGCCTTACTACCCGATTGAAGCCCGGATTGAAGGGCGTGGTGTAGATGAAGTTTGTCACCCAGCGCAGCGGAACATCCTCGTTGGAGATGCCCCAGCTCCAGCTCAAGTCGAACGGGTCGCCGAGCTGATTGGTGCCGAAGCTGATGTTGGCGGAAGAAGCAAGATCTTCCGTTTTGGACCAAACGAAGTTGCTCTGGAACTGGAGCCCGTGATTGAGATTTCGATCCAGACTAATTTGAAGCGAGTCATAGCGTGCGGTTCCGTAGCTCAACATATCCAGGATCTCACTGAAGGCAGGGTAGCTGCTGCGGCTACCGGCTGTGGCGTAGATTCCGGGGTTGCGGTCCAGGATGAACGGAGCGTGATAGGTGCTGCTGCCCACGTAGGCCAGACGAAAGACCATGTTCTGCCCTATCTGTTGCTCGGCGGTAAGATTCCAGCTCTCCGTGATGGCCAGTTTGAAGCCGGGATCGATGGTTGCCGGTATCGAGAGGCCCGATGTGAACTGCGCGGTGGAGGGCGGCACGTAGCTGGAGGACGCGAAGGGAGGGAACGGACTTAGGCCGTTGGTTCCGGCAAAACCGGACCAGGGATCGTTGAAGTTCAGGGGGGTGGTGGAGGTTCCTTCCAGGTCATAGGTGGGAGCGAATGGAGCGTTGTCGGCTGTGTGGTTGTACTCCGAGTAGATCATCGGCATGGTAAAGAGGCCGAAGCCAGCATGCAATGCGGTGTGAGGAAGGCGGCTCGGCTGCCAAGCGACCCCGAGACGCGGCTCCCAATATCCATAGGTGGTGCGCATCAGACCATTGCCTATGCCTTTGTCGCCGGGGAACACGAGACCGAGCGGAGCGTTGGGATACCGCGTGCTCTGTTGCCCGGGAACGAAGGCTGCGGAGCGGCCATTGGCAATCTGCGGGGGAAGGTTGGGATCCCATCGCAGCCCGGCGGTAAAGGTCAAATTGGGCCGCATCCGGAACTCGTCCTGCCCATAGAAGCCGGGCTGCCAGCCAGAGACATCAGCCACTTCGCCCGCGCCCTGGAACATGGAATCGAGGTCGCCGACCAGGAAGTCCGCCAGGCCGACGCCGGTGTACTGACCGTCAAAGTCGAGTATGGGTTCGGTTGGATACTGTGTGATCTCTTCGGCGTACTGATGCTGGACATCCGCGCCGACTGAGAAGGTGTGTCTGTTCCAGGTCTTGGTCAGTTCCTCGTAGACACCATCGGTCGTTCGATCTTCCTGAGACGGCTCATAGAAGCCGGTTTCAAATCCGTCGCCGCCCACAGTGAATCCCTCCACGTAGCAGGAGCCGGGCAGTTCAGTCACATTGATGTACTTCGACCAGCAGAAGGGTTGATTGTTGCTGGTCGTCGCCTGGGAGCCGTTGTGCGCTCCCATCTGCGCCCAGAAGGCATGGGCCACGTTCACCAGCGTTGGGCTGATGGTCCAGGTGTAACCGAGAGTCTCATTGTAGTATTTTTCTCTGATGGCAAAGTCGTAGTTCCAGTTATTGTTCATCGCCATCAGATTTCCAGGAATGTTCCCTGAAGGCTGAATGAGGCTGCTCACAAAGCTGCGCAGGAAGAGGCGCTGGGTCGGGGAGATATCGTAATCCAGCCGGCCCGTGCCTTCATCGAGCTGGTTGATATAGGGCGCCGACACATAGTAGGTCAGGCCGTCGGCCTGCTGGCCGGTAGGAAATGCGGTCTTTGCAATGGTGACCGCCGTTGCGTTGTAGCTGTAGCCGGGCAAAAGCTGGTTGGGCTTTCCGTTGATCACGCCGAACGGGCAGACCGCTGACGAGCCTGAGGTGCACATGGTTTCCGTGCTGTCATTCGGAGAGAGCGCGCTGAAGTCGCCGTTGAGCATCGCCGTGGTGGGAAAGTAGCTGTTCAGTTCTGTGGAGGAAGTAGCATTCCGCGTTCCCTGGTAGTTGCCAAAGTAGAAGAGCTTGTTGCGCAGGGCCGGGCCGCCAACGAAGCCTCCGAACTGATTCTGGTGCAGGGGATTGATCTCATGGGTGAAGTAATCCTTGGCGTTGAAGATCTGGTCGCGGAGAAAATCGAATACGCCTCCGTGGATGGCGTTGGTGCCGGACTTGGTTTCAATACTGACCACGGCGCTGGGAGCAAAGCCGTAGGCGGCATCGAAGTTGTTGGTGATGACGCGGAACTCCTCGGTGGCGTCGGCATTCGGGAAGGGAGCCTCCAGCCCCAGGTAGGTGTCCATGTTCGAGACCCCGTCCAGAAGGAAGTAGACGCTGCCCTGGTCCCCCCCGTTGCCGGAGATGGAGGGCTCCATGTTAGAGGGGAAGGAGAAGCCAGTCTGGTCATACGAGTTGCCGCCCACTGTCATTCCGGGCGCCAGCAGGACGAGCGTAGATGGGGTGCGGTAGTCGAGGGGCAACTGAGTGATGGCGGTGGAGTTGATGACTTGGCCCAAGGATGCGTTGGATGTATTCAGCAACTCCGCATTCGCCGTGACGTTCACCGTCTGCTGCACGTTGCCGATCTTGAGCGTCACGTTCTGAGTCTCGGCGGTGTCGACCGTGATGATGATGCCGTTCTGTGCATAGCGCTCAAATCCGGAAGCCTGGACTTCCAGCTTGTATTGGCCCGGGTCCAGGGGCGCGATTCGGTAGGCTCCGTCGCTGCTTGAAGTTGCCTTGAGGGCGAGTCCGGTGCCCGTATTCGTCAGGGTGATGGAGGCTCCGGGAATCGCGGCGCCGGTGGGGCCGACGACCTGGCCGTTCAGGCTGGCGCCTACGGCCTGCCCGAAGGCGCGTCCTGTGGGCATCAAAAGGAGCAGCAAGAGTGGTAGAGCAAACCAAAAGGTAAGTCGCGAATCACGTTGCATCATTGCCTCCCTGGAAGGGTTCTTTCCTGCGCCGCTGTTGCGGCGCGGCTCAAGCACTCTGAACCGCCGAGTTCGACCTCTGGCCGTGCTCGGGAGTCGTGCCTGGTTCGGCCTTCTTGAGTACAGCCGGAATAGTACTTCGCCGCGCACCGTCCGCGAATCCGACTAAAGTCGGATTGTGCTGCAAACAGTTCCAATCTGCTTCCCAAGGCAAATCTGGCAGCTCGGCGGAGAGCAGCCTGAGGCTGTTTACTTCTCTCGTAGCACCGTTTCGTATTGGGGCGTCAGCGAGATCCGCGTGATGGCCGCCGTCGGATGCCCAGCGTCAAGCCGGTTCTTCGCGCGGCTGTCCAGGTAGATGGGCGAGCCACGCCGGAGCGCCAGCACCTGAACGCTCAGCGGCTGGTCAAAGATTCCCGGTACGAACCGCATCAGGCCGATCTCCCACGGGACGCCGTTGTAATAGTTATCGTCCACCAGTTCCTTGCCCAGATAGGCTCGTCCCACGTCTCCCACATAATCCATCCGCAGAAGCAACTGGCTGATGCCGGTCAGATCCTGCCGCGGCAGCGTCAACTCCCATTGGGCTGCCTGCTGAAATACGGAGTCCGGCGGAACGGTGGCTACCCGGTTTTTTCTCCACGAGACGGCAGGGCCCAGGCGTACCTCCGGTGGGGGCCCCGCGCTGCGAGTCTCGCGCCAGTTGTAGCGAATTGAGACTGGGGGAATCGAAAGCTGGTACTCGACCCATCTCTGCTGCTTGCGCACCGTCAGTGAGCGCCGTTCTCCTGGAGCGATCTCCAGGTTCGCCGTAGGGAACAGAGCGACCTCTGCGTGCTTGCGATTCTCTGTACGCAGGTCCAGGCGACTGCCCGTCCAGAACAGATTGGCGGCAGAGAGAGCCAGATGCGTCCTGCCATGGAGGGTCGGCTGCCATAAGTCTTCAGCCTCTGCCTCGGTGAGCACCAGCACCTGGAAGGAGTGTCCGTCTCTGGGGGTGACACGAAAGCTTGCGTCTCGTCCGGCCTGGATGCCCTCGACGCGGATGGTTTTCTCCTGCTGCCGTGTGGTGGCCCCTGGCGCTTCCACACTGCGCGTCTCGGTGCGGTCGAAGACGAACTCCGGAGCGATCCCCGGCACCGAGAAGAACACCCAGGTGGCGTTGCCGCCAGCGTCCAGCCGGGTGACCAGCTGCGCGGTGCTGTAGCGCAGCGTGGCGCCATCCATCGGCAAGTTGAACGGCCAAATCAGATAGCTATTGGCGGGAATTGTCAGTGGCGTGGAGGGAATGCGCAGGACGCCTCCGGGCAACTCCAGCTTGGCCTGAAAGCCGGTTCGCGCGGGCATGGCGAGCTTGCGAACGTAGTTGTTCACGAAGAGAAATCCGTGGCCGTCCTTTTCCCGTACTGCGGCCCGGGTTACGCTCGTATCCCCAGGTCCGGAGGGCAGCCGGTTAGGCGCAAACGGCATCATGGGCGCCAGCCGCGAGCCGAAGACGTTCAGAAAGAGATGAATCATCTTCAGCTTCCGGTAGGTCTCGCGCACCTGCCCGAACTCTCCCAGCGGAGCCTGAAAGTCATAGGTGCGGATGGGTAGATCGTTGGGATACCCCGTAGACTGGGACTCCTGGAGCGTGGTCAGCTTGCCGTCGGGATTCGCGCCGCCGTGAAACATGTAATAGCCGTAGAGATTGACCCCCGAGCCGAGTCCGGTGATGGTGAGCGAGGCGATGTCGTCGGGGTCGATCCAGGGCCGGCGGTGATAGGACGTCTCCATGCCTCCGCCCGCCTCCGTTTCAAGATACGGATAGTGCTCAAGTCCGTCTCTTGTGCCCATAGCTGCGGAGCCTTGCGCGCCCATGTCGTTGCCGATCCGGTGGAAGTTGAACAGATAGACGGGATTGGGAGCTTCCGTACGGATGGATCCACTCCAGAAGCCGTCTGGGTAGCCGCCCAGCATGGGAAGTACCTGACGAGCAGGGAAGTTGTGGGTGGGCCAGCCGGTTACGGAATACAAGGGTGTTACGATTCCATCGGCGATGGCCAACCGCTTCAGCTCCGCAATGTGAGCCGCGCCGCCCAAGGGTCCACCCACTCCGTATTCATTTTCAAGCTGGGTTCCGATGATCGGTCCGCCGTCGCGCCACAAGAGGCCATGGATCTGCAGGCCGATCTGAGCAAAGAAGAGATTGACGTAATGCAGGTAGACCGGATCGTTCTCCCGGACGTGCGGCGCCTCTTTCAGAAGCCAGTCGGGAAATCCACCGTTGCGAACCTCTCCGTGATCCCACGGCCCGATCCGCAGATAGACGTACATGCCATGCTGCGCGCATAACTGCACAAATCGACGCAGATCTCGCCGTCCCGACCAGTCGAACTGTCCCTCAACCTCTTCGTGGTCGATCCAGAAGACATAAGTGGAGATAATCTGCACCCCGGCCGCCTTCATCTTGAGGATCTCCGTCTCCCAATCCCTCTCCGGATAGCGCGCGTAGTGGAACTCGCCCATCACTGGGAGCCATGGTTTGCCATCGAGCACCAGATACTGGCTGTTGACCTCCAGGTCTTGACCGGTTGAAGATCTCCCTCCCATCTCCAGGTAGCCGGTCTCCGGGGGAGGGACACTCCGGCGCAGATCGAAGGTGAGAGCATTGCTCGCTTGAGCTAGGGTGGCTTGCCCGTACGCGCCGCCAACGGCTGCGAGCGACAACAAAAAGCCGAGACCGGCCAGAAGGAAGGGACAGTGACTGTTAGAGTGAATTCGGCGCATGGGTGTTTTTCTCAGGACCATGGGCCACTCTACGCGAATCCGCTCTTCGCGGCCATCCGACCAAAGTCGGAGGCGCCGTCTTTCTCAACGAATCCGATCTGGCGAAGGTATCGGACGGATAAACCTGCAGACCGTTCGCCGGGCTGCGGCTGTTCGGTTTCAGGTAGCCCGACTTGAAGACCCAATCGACTTGAAGACCCAATGAGGTAGGGCATTCTTTTTGCATCCGCCAAAAGTAGGATTCGCGGCGAGATGATTTCGATTGAACTGGACGGCGGCGAGGAATCGTCAGGAGGAGCTGGGATGAAGCGACGGCTCGCGGTAATGGCGTCAACGGTGGCGTGGGTTCTGCTGGCAGCAGTGGCCCAGGCTCAGTCTCTGGCGATGCGTCCCTTTACTATGGATGACCAGGCCGGGCTGGCTGGACCTTCGCCGACGGATGTGTCCTTTCTACTGGACGCTCCTGCGGGAAAGCACGGGTTCCTGCATGCGGTGGAAGGACATCTGGAGACCGGCGACGGACAGAGAATCAGGTTGTGGGGTGTAAACCTCACGGACTGGAGTCCAGGCTCGATCATGATCCCGGCCAAGAGGGACGCTGCGATGTGGGCTTCGACGCTGGCTCGCTACGGCGTGAACTGCGTGCGCCTGCAGTTTCTGGACTTTGTTGTGCCACGGGGATTGATCGCCGACGGCAAGACAACCCGGCATCTTGACCCAAAGCAGATGGATCGGGAAGATTACTTTCTGGCGCAGTTGGAGAAGCGTGGGATCTTCATCGACTTCAATCTGTTGGTGGGGCGTCCCTTCAAGGCCGGCGATGGCGTTACGGACGCGGGGGATGTCCGTCAGGGAGCCAAAGGAATCAGCCTCTATGATCCCAAGCTGATCGAGCTGCAAAAGGAGTACGCGCAAGAGTTGCTCACCCACTACAACCCATATACCCAACGGAAGTATTGCAATGATCCCGGCGTAGCCATCGTCGAGATTAACAATGAAGACGCAATCTGGGTGGGATTTCACGGTCCTTCTGCCTATTACAGTAAGGAACTGGATGCGATCTATAACCATTGGTTGGCGCAGAAGGCGCCCAAAGCGGAGGCGCTTGCGGTACGCCGGGAGACTGGCGCGGGCGAAAGGGAACCGGTTCCGCTGCTCACCGGGGCAGAGGTCGGCGGAGCTTCCACGGATCGCTACAACACGGAGGCCCAGTTCTATCTCTGGCTTGAAGAGGGCTACTTTCGCCAGATGCGGAGTTACCTGCGGCGAGCGGTTGGAGTGAAGTGCGTGATTCTGGCGACAGCAGACCACGACCACGGCAGAACGGGCTATCCGCTGGAGTTAGCCCTCTCCTCCTTTTCGGCGCTCGACGGGCACGACTACTGGGAAGGGCCATGGGAGAAGAAGGCAAAGTCGCCGATGGTAGACGATCCGCTTCACTCGACGGCAGTCGAGCTGTCACGAAGCGCTGTTGAGGGCAAGGCGTATACAGTCAGTGAGGTCAACGAACCATTTGACAACGATTACGAGGCCGAGCAGATTCCAATTCTTGCCGCGTATGGAGATCTGCAGAGTTGGGACGCGATATTTTGGTACACGTTTGAACCCAAGAAACAACCTACCGGGGGGCCGTACGTAGGAGACCCCTTTGATATGTCGCTGGATCCGGTACGAATGACCGAGGTGGCCGCCGGCGCGTTGATCTTCCGGCTCTTGACGAGAAAGTGGAAAGGGGGTCATTTTACGCGGCTTTCTGAAAAGCGACCCATTGGGTCTTTGTGGCGGCCAGGCGTTGCGCTTTGAGGAGCAGGTAGTTCAGGTTGCGATAGCCTCT
>DAHWOF010000039.1 GCA_027335345.1 Granulicella sp.
ACAACTGCTGTCCAATCCGCCTGCCGCGCATATCATCCTTCACCACCAATCCCCCGATCGTCACAACTGGCTCCGATTGCAGATGTCGCTCCACCGCCGCATCAATCCATCCAACCACCATGCCTTGCAACGTCGCGGCAAGAACCATATGGTCCTCCACGCCTGCAAGAACCTCGAT
The DNA here is from genome assembly GCA_027335345.1 of Granulicella sp. GTDB lineage: Bacteria > Acidobacteriota > Terriglobia > Terriglobales > Acidobacteriaceae > Granulicella. Next base: position 179 of record DAHWOF010000039.1, read on the forward strand.
GCGTGACCGTATATCGCATGCGCTCACCGGGTACCCAAGCGAGGCGCTGAGCTCTGCAACGGCGGTGGCGTCATCCGCCTGTATCCGTCTTAGGGTCGCCTTCTCCATCATGCTGATCCTACGCGCCACATGGCATCCTGCGCTGGCTTCTGCCCCCGGGGGAGGACGTGAACCGCGTTCGCATGGAGCGAATGCCCTGGACCTCGGCAGATCGAAGGCGAAACCATCCGCCCAGCGCCTGACCGGGCCGAACTCAGACCGAGACTCTACAGAAGCTCCCAGCCCGACGGCCGCCGCCGAGCTGCGGAAGACCTACTCCGCCTGGGTGGCCGCTCGTGCGCCTGCGGCCCTGCCCGCAGCCTTGGCCGCCGATACCACCGGGGCCCGCTCTCCAGCAGCCAAGGTGGTCCAAGGACCAGCCTTCATGTCGTGCAGGATCGGCTTCTCCCAGTCGAACTGCGGATGCGCCTTGAAGAAGGGAGCGGCCAGAAAGTCCTCCCCACAAGGATGGCCCGCCCGCCCGATGAAGCTCATCCGGGCGGCCAGATCGGAGTCCATCACCTTGCCAGTGACGGCTCCGCCAGGATTGAAGGGAGGGTCGCCCCAGACCGGCTCGCCGCGTGCCGAGGTCTCCTCATGTCCACACAGGCTCCTGATACCGGGGTCCACTCTGTTTTCAAAAACGTCGAAGTGATCAGAGAGATACGCCTGAGCCAACGTGGTATCCAGCTTGCCGTAGTACTGTTTCATGAACTGCAGCGCCCGCAGGTGGCGCGCGTTCATGGAGCTCTCTGGATTGTTCGGGTTGAAGCCGGGCGTATCGTCGCGGATCACCAGCGGGTCCTGGGAGAAGTTGGCGCTGACAAAGTAGCCGTCCTTCTTGACGGTCAACGGGGTATGGCGCAGCCCCAACTCGAGATAACCGATCTCGCCCGTCTTGCGATCCCCGATGAGCCACGAATTGGCATAGCCGCCGTTGTTGCCCTTGCGCATGATCGCAGCGTACTGCGCAATCGAGCTTGCATACTGCATGGCCTTGCGCGAGCGGTCGAACTCGGCGATTCCATGCACGTCAAAGCCTTTGGCCATGGGCAGGGTGGTCTCGGTGATCATCAGCCCGGCGGCGTTTACGCCGAAGTCGTCCTCGCTGGTAATCATCCCTGGCGAACCATCCATGAAGATGCGATAACCGTGCTGAGGCACGATATCGAAGGCCACCGTCCAGCGCTCGCCCTCCGCATACGGCGACCAGTTGCTGTGCGCGATCACGATCTTGCCATCCCGGGTGGCGGAGCCGGTGGCGATAAACGCGCTGCACTTGCCAGGCGCTACCGCGGCCCGCGGCGCCGGCTTGCCCTGTTTGGCGTCGATCATGGGCAGGTAATACCCGGTCAGTTCCTCGTCGCCGTTCAGCGCCACCACATCCCAAAGGTCCAGCTTCGAGCCCTGCGCCTTCAGCCCTGCGGCAATTCCCTTCAGCTCCTCCTGATACTCCGGATCGAGGTTCGGCCAGAGGACATTTTTGCCTGCCTGGCGGAAGAACTCCCATGGCCGTTTATCCAGATGCACCGCCTCAACGGCATAGACATGCACGTTGTCTTCAATCTCCCGCGCCAGCAGATACCCGTGCTGAAACCCTATCTGACTGGGCGTTCCCTGCAGGTGCACATAGGTCCACCCGGCTTGATGAAACTTGTAGGCTCCACTTAGCCGCGCGTCCGGCGTTGGGGACACAGCAGCAGAGTGGGCGGCCAACGCGGCGACCGGTGCGGTCGCAAGAAGGAACAGGGCGGCAAGGCGCATCGACGGTTGCTCCTGAACGAGAGATGAAAAGATGGAAAGCGGTGAGCCCTTCCGTGGATACCGGATTGGATACGAGTGTATGCCAAATCAGCCCTGGTATCCGCTTAAAAGGCAACAGGACGGCAGCCATGGTCTGCGCCCCTTCGTGTCTGTATTCGCACAGCTCCCCTGGATTCAAACCCACCGCCGGCTTATCTTGAAGGAGATGACGAACGGGTGACGGAGTTCACCCCGGCCGCTGCCGCCAGAGGGCTGCGGATGATGACACCTGGCTGGAATCGTCTGCTTCAGGAGGTGTTCGGCTGGCGCCGGCAACCCATCGAGAGGGCAGACGCCGACCCGCCGTCGGAGGCTCGTTGTTCGACGCCACTCGTGGATCGCTCAGCAGGTAGCAACGGGAGCCTGACTCTATGAACACAGAAGAATCGGCAAACCTCACCCTCGGCTCTGATCTGAGCCCAAGCTTATCCTCTACCTTACCCCCAGCCGGCTTCAACGAGGCGCACCAGCTCCACCTTCGGGTGAGTTGCGAGTACATCGACAGAATGCTGCAGCGGATCGAGACCGTTCTGCACAGCGAGCAAACCGGAAGCCCCTTCTCCCGCTACCGGATGGACATCAGCCCTGCCCAGGGGCGGGTCCTCGAGGACTACGTCCGCCGCCTCCGCTTGCAGCTTCTGGCCACCCTGGCCTGGCAGCGCATCCAGATTCCTCCGCCAGAGATACCGGCCACGCGTTCCATTGCTACCGATCTTCACTTCATCCAGATCGCTCTCTCCGAGCTTCGCCCCTACAGCATGCGTGGCTGCGGCGAACTCTCTCCGGCCGCGGCCGTCGAGCTCAGCGGCATCGTCAGCGAACTCTCCACCATCAACCAGCAGATGATGCGCTACGTAAAGAATGAGCTGCAGGAGAGCCTGCGGCAACGGATTCAGAAGCTGTCCGGCGACGGCCAAGCGTCCATCCTTCTTGAGCGCATCGAGCAGGTGGTTACAGAGCACGGCCTGGTCGAGTTCCGTCCACGCATGGATCTTCTCCTGGCTCGCCTGGAGAATGCGACCTTCGAAGTTGCCGTCTTTGGCCGCGTCTGCTCGGGAAAGAGCTCGCTGCTGAACGCTCTGCTAGGGATGGACGCGCTTCCAGTCGGCTCCAATCCCATCACCTCCGTACCCACCCGCATCCAGCACGGTCCCGTCCTCGCCGCCAGCGTTCGCTTCGGCAGTGGCCAGCTCACCTCCGTCGGCCTCGACCGCTTCCGCGAACTTATCTCCGAAGACGGGAACCCCGGCAACCGTGAGGGTGTCCGTCAGGCTGTACTGGAGATGCCCTCTTCCCGGCTGGCCCAGGGCGTCGTCCTGGTGGATACACCCGGCCTCGGCTCGCTCGCCATTCAGGGCAGCCGCGAGGCTCTGGCCTACCTTCCCTCCTGCGATCTCGCCCTGCTGTTGATCGATGCCGGGGCCACCCTCACCCTGGAAGACATTGGGACGCTGCGGCTAATCCACGAAGCATCCATCCCCTGCCTGGTCCTCTTAAGCAAAGCCGACCTTCTCGATGAGCCGGCGCGCCGCGCCGCTGTCGCCTACATTGCCGGCAAGATCGAGGAGCAACTGCACATCTCCATCCCCGTTCATCCGGTCAGCTCCCGCGACAACTTTACACAGATGCTCGATGCCTTCTATGAGGACGACCTCCAGCCACGCTTTCAGCACAGCCACACCCTCCGCCTGGAGTCCGTACGGAACAAGATTCTTCGTTTGCAGGACGACGTCCTGGCCGCGCTGCGGGCCAAGGTCGAGCGGATCCAAGCCATGGAGCTTGGAAGCGCCCGCTCGCCGCGCTCTGAGGCTTGGCTGGAGCCGGCCGCCCAGGAGACAATCGACTCTCTCCTGCTCCACGCCGCCAGCCGTCTGGCTACCCTTTCGCGCATCCTGGAAGAGCGCATCCTTCATCTTGGCTTCATCGCTCCGGACCTGGTGGAACAGCTTGTTCCGCAACTTCAGGAACAACTGCGTAACAACCCAGCTCCATCCTTCCCGGAGCTCACAGCGAAGCTGGAATCGCTCGTCCACAGGGAGGTATCCGCCATCGTTGAGCTTCTGCAGACCAGCGTCGGACAAGCTGTCGCCGAGGTCCAGCAAGCCGGGCGCGAACTCCGGAGCGGCAGCCTCCCGGAGGAGCAGGAGATCCTCTCCCTGATCCGCGACGCTCCCCGATTCGAGATCCCTCCACTGCTCGCTACGCAGCCGGCGTCTCTGGGCCCTGGATACACTCGCTATCTCGGGACCTCTGCCGTGCGGCGCCATCTGCTCCGCAACCTTCGCTTGCATCTTCAGCCCACGCTGCACCAGGCGCTGGGCGGCTACGCGGCGGAGCTTGGCGTGTGGGTGAAACATATCCTCCGCGAGATTCAGTTCTCCATTGACTCTTTCGCTGACGTGTATCGCACCTCACTGCAAGAGATGGCACAGCCCAGCAGCCGCACAGAGAACACCACAGAGCTTCGCAGCGCCATCGCCATGCTCGGGGACTGAAGCGGCGATGGAATGTCTTCGGCGGGCGGTAACCAAAGCTTCGAGCGCAACCTCGAGTACAACGGCATGACGGTCGCCATGGGAGGGCCGTGGATCACCAAGCCCCGCACCTTGCTGGTCCACGGCCAGAAGCGATGGGGCGCGACCGGTCTGTTGCCGGGCTCACAGTCATCCATACCGGACGGTCTACATCTCCACGGCGCGGCACGTTCTTGACGTATCCAGCACTCAGAACTCGTGACCCACTTCGGCTTCTACAGAAATCGAGCGCCGTTGCCGCCGATCACGGTAAAGACATCAAAGAGATGCGCAAGCCCGAGGAGGCGGCGGATCTGCTCGCTGAGATGCATCAGTTCCACGCTGCATCCCTCCGACTTGCCTGCAACATAGAGCCTCACCAGCGTCCCCAGCCCTCGACTGTCTGTATATTGCAGCTCGGCCAGATTCAGGATGATCCGCTTCTCCGCGGGCATCAGAGCCCGCACGGTTTCGTAGAGGGTATCCTCGCAACCGGCTACCAGCCTTCCCCGGCAGACAACCATCGCCGCCTGGCTCTTGTAGTACTTGGTCTCGGTGGTCAACATCGGAGAAGCCGTTGCAGCCTGATTCATGGAATACCTCCTGGAGGTAACCTTGTCGAACGATTCATCTGCGACCACAGCCGCTGGGCCCTGAGGTGGATGACCGCAACGCGAATCTCATCAGAACCTGCGCAGAGCGGACGCCCCTTTTAGGCCTATCCAAGAATCCCTCCGTCTGCCTCATTCTTTTCCTCGATCCAATTACGCCTATGCTTTTCTCCGAACCCAGTGGCTTCCAATCCACGACCGTCAAGCCACATCAACCGGAGCCGGACGGCACCATAGCTCCACAGGCTACAATTACGCCAGAAAAATCGCATATCTATCCCGCCGCCATCCTTCGCGGCGAAACCACATCGATATCAAAGGAGGTCTAGGGCGATCAGGTTCCGGTCCTTGCCACGCCGCCAGTCGGCGCCACTCCGCGCCACGATCTTGCAGGGAAATGGCCGTCCAGACATCTCCTCCACGCCCACTTCCCCCGCAACTGCCGGAGTGCGCGCAACCGCGCTGACTTGCAGGATAGAAGACATGGACGATACTGGTAGCGCAGACTTCAGCCTGACTCCCCGCGAGCCAATGCCCAACCGCAGACCAAGCCGCGAACCAAACCGCAACGCCGCGCCGCCGGTCTTTGCCGGACGGGCTTGGCAACAGGTTCTCCAGCGGGACGCCTCCGCCGACGGAGCGTTTGTCTATGCCGTTCGATCTACCGGCATCTACTGTCGGCCCTCCTGTCCCAGCCGCCGCCCGCAGCGCCGGAACGTCCAGTTCTTTTCCACTCCCGCGCTAGCGGAGGCCGCCGGCTTCCGCCCTTGCCTGCGCTGCGAACCCCTCAGAATTGCCCCAAAACCCGATCCCCAGGCACAGGCTATCGCCCGCGCTGCAGAGTATCTGGCCAGCCATGCGGGTGAGCGCACCACCCTGGAGGAGATGGCTGCGGTTGCCGGCCTGGGCAAGTTTGCCCTGCGGCGCGGCTTCAAGCGGGTCTTGGGGCTCACGCCTGCCGAGTTCGCCCGGGAGCAGCGCAAGGAACTCTTCCGCAACAAAGTTCGCAAGCCCTCTCTCAGCATTACCCAAGCCGTCTACGAGGCCGGTTTTGGCTCCGCAAGCCGCCTTTATGAGGGAGTGACCCAGACGCTGGGCATGTCCCCGACCGCGATGAAGTTCGGCGGGGCAGGCGAGACGGTCCGATACACCATTACAGGGAGTCCGCTGGGGCAGTTACTGATTGCGGCCACCGAGCGCGGGCTCTGCGCCGTGCTGTTTGCACCGCCTCCATTCGACGGCGCGGCGAAGCCGCACTCGGCTGAGGCTGAACTTGTCTTCGAACTGCGAGAGCGCTTTCCGCAGGCTGTTCTGCGGCCTTCTACCGCTGAAGCCGATGGGTTGCTGGGTGAGGCGGAGAGATTGGTTCTCTCTCATCTGACCGAACACCCCTCCGCCAGGACGCTCCCCTTTCACATCCGCGCCACCGCCTTTCAGCAGCGCGTCTGGCGCGCTCTACTCGAAATCCCTCGCGGTGAGACCCGCACCTACGCCGAGATTGCCAAGGCGATCGGCTCGGCAACGTCCATACGTGCTGTGGGCGCCGCCTGTGGCGCAAACCCATTGGCTGTGGTAATCCCCTGCCACCGCGTGGTTGGAGCGGGCGGACGCCTGACTGGCTATCGCTGGGGCGTGGAGCGCAAGCGACAACTCTTGCAGATGGAAGCTGGAGTCGCCGGTCTCTCATGATCTCCGTTGTTGTCTGACCTGCAAGAACATTGCAGAATCCAAGGCCAACGGCTCTGAGGAAGCTTCAGGATGCAACCTGCCAACGGCCCTTGGAAGAAATTCGGCAAAGCTTCAGCCATTCTCAATCACCGCCCGTCGGCTGGACGACTACAAGTGTAAGGCTCGTCCGTCTTGCTCGGGGAAGCGAGAAGACACCTGGGATTCACAAATTTCCCGGCGATTGTCCTGCTGTGCTCACGGCAGGGGAACGTCCAGCATACCGACTACAGTGTCGGTGCAATCCCAGCTATACAGCCCGCTGGTTGGGGTAGCGCTTTCCCAGTTATTCCACGAGAGTCCGGCCGAGTTCCGCTCGGACCAACCTTGTTCAACGTTCGCCTGCATCCACGCCAATACCTTGCTGTCGCTGATCCCTCCATTCTTATAGGCGTACGCTATCCAGCGAAGTGCAATTCCGTTGAATCCTCCTCCATCTGATCCATTCTCGCTGCCGTCGGAGTTGAGCAGGATGTAATATCCATTATCGATTCCCGAGTATGTTGGCATGCCGGTCATCAGATGTTGCGCCGTCAGAGTAGCGTCGCTCGCATCGCCCTCCAAATAGTGTGCTCCGACAGCGACTCCGTAGTTATATGAGTACTGAGCTTGACTGGTCGAAGCATCGTAGACTTCTCCTGTCGATGAGTTATAGAGGTTGGCGTACGCCCAGTTATAGACTCCCTTGGCTTCGTTGAGATAAGTTGTGTTTTGCGTCTCTTTGTAGAGGAGCGCGCCGGCAATGACGAAGGTCCAGTTTGCCGCCGAGTTTTGATAGGTATTTGAGCACTTCGATGGGCATCCTGCCGCATACCAGTAAAGACCGCCGTTAGACGCCAACCCGCGGCTATACACGGTTTGGTAGGCAGCCTCAGCTTCAGTAAGCCATGCGGATGTCCCAACCGCCTGGTAAGCGCCGATATACGCAAGCGTGGCCCACATCATGTCATCGTCGTACTCGTCGGAACCCTCCCACCAGTTCGGGTGTTGTTCATTGAAGCCGTTGATAAGCTGAGTAATGATCCCTTCATTGGTGGATCCGCCCAGGCTGTTGTATGCGTCTACAGCCATGGCGATGTCATTCGCAAACATCCAGAAAGATGTTGGACTTGTGGCTCCTTGCTTCACGAGGTAGCCGTAGTCGCTGCCCGTGATGTTGTAGTAGAAGGCGCTGTTGAAGTCATTGAACGCGGTCTGGGCGTCAGCCGCCGTCCAAGTCGGACCCGTGCCCCCAGCGCATCCGATCAGAGAAGAAACTAATGTGAAGACACTCACCAGGCCCACTGTGCGCCAAGACGTCAATCGAATAATCAACTTCATGGGTAGCTCCTTTGCTCAATCTTCGTACCTTGCTTGCAGTCAACTACTATTCTCCGCTGAAGCGGACTGTTTATAAGCTTGCCCGTCACCGCGTTCCAGTCACTCCTATAAGCCGCGTTGTGTGCCTGCATGCAAGCGGTCTCGCCGTTTTGGGATCCGTTTTCCACCCCTAGGAGAAGAACTTCGTCGCTTTAGCCCAAGCCTCGGCAATTTGATCATTGGCTTCATTAATTAAGGCTGCCAAAATGGAAGAGCAGGCCTGAGCTTAGCTCAACACCATTCATGTTGGTTCGTCCGCCTATCTTATAGTCTGCCGGTATAGCAGGCCCAAAGTCGGTGTGGTTGTAACGGTAATCCGCCTCCAGAACGCGCCATCCAAGCCGATGCTGGAAAAATGGCAATTGAAGATCTGCGCCGCCGCCGGCCATCAGTCCAAGACCCCATTCGTGGGGGTTGTATCCTGGACCTCCAGGATTGTTCGGACCGACACTGCGCACAGCACCCACCAAGCCGTGGACAAAGGGAGTATAGTTTCGCTTCTGCCAGCGGAAGATCGGCCCAGCATAGTATCCGTAGAAGCCGTCGCCTTGACCGTTGGGGTTTGCCGTCAAGTTCACTTCGACGCCCACCAGCTTGTTGTAGAAGTAAGCGCCACTACCCATGGCGCCGGCAACGACTGAGCCAAACGTTCCACCGTAGTATTGGAGGTCATCATACTCAGTTTTGATCTTGCTGTTCAGCCAATAGTATGAATACCCAGCAAACACCTCTGCACGCGCTGGAGTTGGCGCCTGGGGCAAGGTGCTCTGCGCGTTGATGCTAACCGCTCCAAAACTGATTACGCATACAGTCAGGACGAACCGGCCTAGATTACCAAATGGACGATATGACATTTTACGATCCTCCCTATAAGAAGCTGGTGAATTGAAGGTTTCTAGAGCGTGTTTCATCAATGGATTCGGCCTCAGGCCACAAAGTGGCGCGTGAGAATTTGTTTCGTTGAGCTCCGGCAATGAAGGTGCAAGAGAATTCGTCAGCGAATACGGTTCTGTTCCGTCTCGTAAAAGGTCGACGAGCCCGGTTATTGGATGGATTGTGCCACAGCGGAAGACCTTTCAACGAATGCGATACGACGACGGATACAGAATATTCCGTTCCACGCGCAGCTGCACGGATCGAACCTACATTTGGCTCAGTCAGCTTCGCCGAGTTCGGGTAGTCCATCGTCATTCGTTCTCCGCCCACTAAGCACTCTTCTTTAGCATCTGCTGCTCAATTAATCTCCAACAACGTCGATGAAACTTGCTCTCGTGCGCTCAAACTGACACAAAGCGGAGATAGTTGCCATCTCCGATCATTTCAGGGGCGTCGCCTCACCTTCCTGCGCTGTATCGCTTATCGGAGTCATGGACGGCGGCGCATCTTTAGGATCGCTTCCCCAGGACTTATTGGGTATCGGCCCCATGGTCAGCACCAGCGTGGCTCCGTCTGCAATATCCGAGTAACTGAACCAGGGCTTGTTCCAGGGCTTGCCATTCATCGTTGCTGATTGGATGTACATGTTCTTCGCCGAGTTGTTGCGCGCCACGATTGTCAAGACGTGTCCGTGCCCCATATGGATCGTGGCTTTATCGAAGATCGGACTGCCCATGATGTAGTCCGGGGAAGACGGATCCACGGGATAAAAGCCTAGCGCACTCATGACATACCAGGACGAGGTCGAACCCTGATCGTCCATCCCCGGAAATGCAAAACCATATTGATCGCTTCCATACATTAACGCCAGAATCTTCCGTACAAGCTTTTGGGTCTTCCACGGCTGACCACCCCAATCATAGAGATAGGCCGCCTGCTGGTCCGGCTGATTTCCCTGCACATACTGCCCTATCACTCCAGTGCAGTCGCGGCAGATCCCCTTGGCCGTGTATGGCGTGCTGAAGAACTGGTCCAACTTCGCGTCAAACTTTTGCCGCCCTCCGAGCAGGTCGATCAGGCCCTGCTCATCGTGCGGAACGAGCCATAGCGTCGACCACCCGGATGCTTCCTTCATCATGAAGTTGTAGTACGGCTCGCGAGGATCAAATGGCGAGATCCACTTGCCATCCGCTGTCCGGCCGCGCATGAAGCCGACGCTAGGATCAAAGACATTCTTGTAGTTGTGAGCTCGCTTCAGGAACATCTGGTAGTCGTCTTCTTGACCGAGTCGCTTGGCATACTGCGCCATGGCATAGTCGTCCCAACTATACTCAAGAGTCGTTGCGACGCCCGCTTTGCCACCGGCGTACGGTGGACTGGGATTTCCCTGGGGTATGAAGTCCGAGATCCACCCGTTTTGCATATATTCAGACAGATAGGACCGTGGACCATTCGGATCGGTCGCATTCTTGCGAAGATATTTGTACACAGCGGCCCGGTCGAACGAAAGCCCACGCTCCCAATCCCCCAGATACATGAAGACTGCATTGTCACCATGGAAGGAGGTTTCCATGTAACCAGACTCGCGAGCCGCATCCAGCTCCGAACGCAGAATGTCTTCCTTGACGTCGGGCTCAAGCATGGTAAGCAAGACAATCTGGTTACGTCCCGTGTCCCAAAGCGGTACCGGTCCATAACGGTTATAGTCTGCGGTCTCCAGCGTCCCATCCCGGCTGTAAAACTGCTCGCCTTTGTCGGCCAGAAGCTTGGGACTGTAGAATGAGTGATAGAGGCAGGAGTAAAAAAGCATCTTCTGCTCTTTGGTTCCCCCAGCCACCTGGATGAGATTCAGCTTCTTTGCCCACGCTTCTTCCGCTTCGTGATGGATTTTCTCAAAATCCCATCCGGGCTGCTCGTTCTTGAGACGTTCTGCCGCAATTTGGAAGCTCGGACCTGAGCCGATCTTGACCAGCACCTGCTCGCCCGAGGTGGTCTGGAAGTTGAGATAGACACCTGCGAAATTGCCGGAAATTGTCCGCGCGTCAGGATCAACCTCGTTTCCTCCCAATAACGAATATCCGGGTCGCATCGGCGGATCCTGTTTGAAAGTTCCGAAGCCGGTAAAGGGCTTCGAGAACTCTGCGACAAAATAGCGATGCCCACCGCGTTGGCGCCCGCGCACCGTATGGTCGTCGACGATTTCAACCTCTCCACCCCGGCGCCCAAGGTCCATGAGAATGTGTGATCTCTGTGAGGCCGGAAATGTGAAGCGGAAGAGCCCCGTCCAGGTGGTCACGGTCATCTCGGCAAGGATCTTGTAGTCGTTGAGATAGACGCCGTAGTACCCAGGAGACGACTTTTCGCGGGTCTTGTCGTAGACTGAAGCGCTGCGCTCCGGCGGCACAGTCCAGTTTCCTACCATCGGCATCACGATCGGATGATCATTTACGCCCCCGCTGAAGCCATAGATCATGCGGTTAGGGTAGAAGTAGGACGCTCGGACACCAGCGGGATACTCCAGATCCAGGTTCGCGTTGATAGGGCCGAGTTCGGTGGAGCTATGCGGAAGAACCGCGGCCGGCGTAGTAAATCCCGAATATAGCTGCTCTCCGGGGGGTGGAGCGTTGCCAATCAGAATCTGCCGGTCCAGCGGCGCTGTGCCAACAAGGCCGTTCGCGTAATCCAGCGGCTGGCCGCCACCGGTGTGCGGCTGCTGCGCGTGGAATGCCATTGGAAGCGCAAGTCCAACCGCTAGAGCGAGACCTGTGCCCCAGATGGAGTGGAAAGAGACAGACGTATCTGCCTCTTTAGCCGCCTTTCTGCGCGGACGCTGCCGATCACGGCTCTTGCGCCTGAGTTGAATGCAGCGGGTTGCGAGAGGAGACCACTTCCGTGTTCGCATCTACTTCTCTCCTGGCACAAGCGTAAGGGCGAACACCACAACATTCCTGTTTTGGGGAAGCGTGAAGCTCTTGACTTGTTTGTGGGGGTCAAGAGGAAAGTTATAGGCGTAGAGATGGAACGTATTTGGGTCTACCGAACCGTCGCCTTGTAGCCGATAAGGAACCTGGACCGCATCCGTTTCTCCGCGCAGATCGCGGGGCCCAGCCCAGTCGCTCATACTTTGCGTGAAAGGGGTTGAGCTGCCGTCGGTGTAGTTCACCGTAAACAGTTGTCGACGCTGATCTCCCTCCACGGCGGTGCCCAGCAACCTCAAGCTGGCGAAACTTCCCTGTGGAAGGGTGACCGTTCGGCTGCTGACGGCGTCTGGGACGCCGGCCGGCCCAAGCTGAAAACGTACCTCGTCCCCAACCTGCTGGGCGCCCAGCGTCTCTTCGGATAGGGAGGACCCATCGCCGTCCATGCTCTCCGGCGACGCAAATTTGGCGCCCTTCCGATCGATCGCCCGTACGTTGTAGACCGATGACAGATCGACCGGTACCGTGTTTCTCAACACGGGCGTCACATGGAGGGTGATGGTTGCGCTGTGCACCAGGTTTCCGGAGGCACCTGAGATTGTTAGGGTACTGCTGGATGGAGAAGCATGGCCGGATGCAACTGCGGTCAGCGTGCTTAGACCGCTCGCCGGCGAAGGCTCAAAGGTCAGATGCACACCCTCTGGAACTCCTGACGCGCTCAGTTGAACCTTCTGCTGGAATCCTCCCATCGGCATCAAAAGGATGTTTCCGGTTCGGCTCATACCCTGCGGTACGGAGAGATCCGTGGGAGCCGAGATGGAAAAGTCCGGCGGTCCCGCATGGCGTGACGGTAGCACATCATAGAGCGGCTGCACGGGATGCGTATCGGGATTCTCTTCTGCCACCGAGATCGCCAGAATCCGAATATGAGGATTGGTGGGCAGACTGAGGGTCTTCGCACCCTCAGGAAGATTCATTCCATACCCAAAGAGATACGAGTAGCTATAGGCGACGTTCTTACCTGCCGCGTCGTGGTAGTGATCGGAGTACCACGCCAGTTCCGCGCGTTTGATGAAGCCGGGTTTGAGACCGATCATCTCACCATAGTTGTCACCCCCACCCACCGAACTCCACTCGCGATCATCCCACTGTCCGATGAAACCGCCCCAGTCTTCGATATCCAATTCCTCTTTGTTGTTGCCCGCCTCGAACAGAGCTCTTTGATCCCCGTCATCTGCCGCCGCGAGGATGTAGACGCGATTGAACTTACCCTGCGGCAATGCAATGCTCTGCCCGTTCGTCACGATCGCATTCAGAGCGCCTGTCCTGGCCGGCCCCAACTTGAAGACAACTCCGTTGAAGAGGATCTGCGCAGGCAGCATCTCTGCTGGGAGGGCATCCCCTTTCCCGTCGAAACCAGTCTTGTCGGCCGTACCGTGGTTGGTAGCCGTTGCAAGGTCATAATGCAATGAGACTGGCGTAGACCGTACGCTGGGCACGTTGGACTTTGGGGGCGTCAACCGGATCGCGAACGTGCGCGGCTGATATGCACCGAAGGATGTCACCAGATCGCCTGCTTCCACCTCTGCTGTTCCGACGGGCTGTTCCTGTCCATTCACCTCACGTGCGCCTGTGATCGGCGATGCAAAAGAGATGTGGACATCCGGCTGAGGCTTCCCATCCAGCTCCACCAGGCGCAGTATGTACTCATCACTCGCCTCAGCTTTCTTCAGCGCCATAATCCCGATGCGTGGATTGCTTACCTTAACGAGCGAGAAGCTACTTCCCAACTCTCCCTTGTGCTTTGTGGCCTCAAAACCAAGCAGTGGGTCGTTCAGCCGCTCCGCCTGCCAGTCCGTCTGGGCTTGGCGCCATCCGCCGACATGTCCGGAGATTCCGTAGGTAAACTCATGATGCCCGATATCCTGTGTGCCCTGGTCCGGGTAGCCTCCCCTGGTCCCTGGCGTACGGATCAAAGTGAGGCGGATGGTATGGTCATTCGGCTTATCCGATCCATTCTTGCAACTGGTCAGAATCGTCGCGCCAAACTTGCCGCTCATGTCCGTCAGGTCAATCCACTGGTGCGTAGCGACCTCAAAGGTCCGCGGTTGCGCCGTGGGCCGTTCGATGGTGCCAACCCCCAGATTGTAGGTGGCCATCTGATTGGACGCCGTCAACGGGAACACCGCCTTCAGATTGCGTTCCCGGCTGTTCCAGTCAATTACGTTACCGAACTCAACTCGCTTGCCGGCGTCGCCTGCAGAAAGCTTGATGGTTTGAATGAATCTCGATCCATCGGTCTCACGAGTTACCTGGATGGCCACCTGCACCGGCCCTGATTCGACTACACGAATTTGTGCCGGTCCGGAGACATATTCGCGAGGGGCCGCCTGCTCCTGATCCCAATCCATGTTCCATGCCGGCCATTGGGAGGGATTGTCATAGGAGAGCGCCAGCCGCGCGGGAGCAGCGAGCAACTCACGGTTCGCCTGCTTGTCGAAGATGCTCGAAACGTCACCGTTTGCGTTGATCTCAACGCGATAATAGGCATTCTCAAGCTCTCTGCCACTCACATGCAGCGTCGCCTCGTCCGCATCGGCAGCGGCTCCCTTCAGTACGTGATAGACCGCGTAGCCCACCGAGGGGACGCGCGCCTCAAACAGCACCTTGCCATCGGAAATCTGAGCGGGCTGGACCTTGCCATCCGGACCAACGACATGCACCTCCGCGGGCAGGCCGTTCGGGAAGTCCAGAGTGGCTTCCACAATGTCATCCCGCTCGATGTTCAGGGGGTTGAAGACCACCACCGGTACACCCTCGCCGTCAGTATCCATGGCTGCGGATACACCCTCGACGCCGCTCTTCAGCACGTCAGCGAACTGATTCAGCGCTATCACGTCATCATTCCACGCGAACTCATAGGCCTTCGGAGTCGCCGTTCCTGCGGCCAGGTCGTGGAAGTGAGCTGCCATAGCCAGCGTCCAGGCATCATTCAACCGCGCCATGGGATAGGCGCGCGCTCCCAGCCACGAAGCGGCGACGGAGGACTTTTCGGCGGCGTCAGCCAGCAACTCTTCCTTGCGGATCCAGCGTTTTTGATAGGCTTGCGAGGTCAGCGAGCCGGCCGAATGATTGGTAAGTTCCAGCTCGCCGGTGTACCGCGGCAACAGGTTCTCTTCCGCAGGTGTGATATCGCGGAACATCTGGTCCGCAGTGGCGGAGATCACCTGAACTGGCCCTTCGCCCACTTGCACCTCCGGCCACGCAGCATGAGCCTCACCGCGGTAGAAGATCCCGTTCTGCGGCGGAAGAGCAACCTTACCCTTTGTAACGATTGCCTCAAGCCGCTTCACCGACTCGTCATTCGGCGCGCCCCCTACGTCACCGGTTCCATAGTAGTGATAGTCCGTGAAGACTCCTGTCACTTTGCCGTTATTCAACACCCGCGCAGCCCAATCACCCTGATAGCGGCGTTCCGCCATCTGCTGCTCAGCAAGCTCAATGCCTTCCTGCTCCGTGCGCAATGCAAAAAACTGCTGCACATCGCTTGGGCTGATCCTGCTTCGTCTGGGCCTGGCCTGCGCCTGTTCCTGCAGCGCCGCCATCTTCTTTTGAACATCGTCCATGGCAGGGTTTGGCGGCAGCGGCGGCAGCGGCGTACTCAAATCCGTGGTGATGCTTCCGCTGTAGGCGCCAGGGTTCAGCGCCGCCATCACGCTCTCTCCATCTGGCCCCACCCACACACCCACGTTGAAGGGCGTACCCTCCGGCGTTCGCTCCAAAGAATCCGGCCCCCCTGCATTGGCCGACGAACCCCAGGTCAACTTCTGCGTGGAAAATCCCTTTACGCCGGCGTGCGCGAGAATGGTTGGCAGCGAAGCGGGAAAACCGAAGCAATCCGGCAACATGAACTCTTCGCTGGATTTTCCAAACTCCCGCTGGAACCACTCATTGCCGTAGAGAATCTGGCGCAAGAGCGCCTCCGCGCTCGGCGCATTCACGTCACCCTCTTCCATAGAGGAACCGGCAGGGAACCACCGTCCTGCCGCTACGTCCTTCTTGACCTGGGTAAACTCGTCAGGGTAGTACTCCTTCATGAAGCGGTACCGATTGGCTCCGCTGAAGTTGAAGATATAGTGGGGGTACTTGGCGAAAAGTTTGAAGTTGTACTCCATGGTATTCCGCAGATACTGATTGATCACCTGCGGATACTCCCACCGCCACTCGGTATCCAGATGCGCATAACCAACAACGTAGAGCGTAGGATCCTTCTCCAGGTTGGGCTTCTGGGCTGTCTGGGCAACGCCAGCCCCAGCCAGAAATAGAAAAATCAAAAGCCCGAAAAAGGGACGCCTGCGAGAGAGTTGCATCGGATCTCCATCTGTTTGTGAAGGCTTCAAGACCAGGCTGAAGCGTTTGAATCGATAGTCTTCACCTGGCGCTACGGTCGATTGGGCAGTGCGATGGGCGGAGGGAGCTACCTGCACGATCTCCGGATTTTTCGAGGCGCCCAAGGAGCTACTACGAAGGATGGCTCACTGCACCGCTGACTTCGTGCCGCCGGAGCGAGGCCGAGCGAGAATGATACGGATGGAGAGCCGGGCTTGTTATGAAAGTAGTCTTGATCTCCAGCTCTTCGGACGGCGCCCGAGGGCAAAAAGCAACGGCACTCGCGGCAGTTCTTTGCGCAGGCCTATCATTGACCACCAACACCTCCTCTCCACGGATCGGGCCTCTTCTACGGTGATCCCTTCCCTGATAGGGATAAATTGGCTCAGATGGGCCACGTCTCCCGTAAGAGACGCGGCCCGCAGCTTCTCGTAAATCAGAATTGAAATAGGCCTTGAACTTGCAACACTCTCGGCGTGTTCTGCTGGTCAGGGCCAACAGTTCCGAAGCCGCTCCATCCAGCGCCTGGAGTGTAGGTAGCAGGTCCCGCTCCAGGGTTGGTATTCGGACCTCCAAACAGGACGGAGTTGGTTGCATTGAAGGCATCCAAACGCAGTTGGAACGTTGCACTCTTCCAAACCGGAACGGTCTTCATCAGGGAGAGATCCAGGTCCGGCTCGGTCGGATTGCGAACCTGCTGTGTTCGACCGGTCAGGTTCATCAAACCGTATGGCGGTATTCGCTGCCAGCAGGCGCTCGGATCGCTGGCGGTGGAGAACCAATGGCCCAGCGTGGATCCACCGGCCGGCTTATAGCTGTGATTGCAGGTGTAGTACCAGCCCGTATCCACACCCACAGGGGTTCCACTCTCCGCAGTTACCACCGCGCCCAGAATCCAGCCGCCGATCACCGTATTTATGGGATCGGATGGATGCCTCCAGAAGAGACCCCCTCGTCCGATCGGCAGATTGTAAACCGAGGTGAACACCAGCACATGCGTGCGGTCATTGTTCCCAATCTGATGGATGCGATGCAGATCCTGATAGGGCCAGCCGTTGAGATACCCATCCTCGTTGATCGTTCTCGAAAAGGTGTACGCAAGCTGGAAGCTGAGACCATTTCCCCAACCGCTGGTCACTCGCTTATTGAGCTTGACCTCCAACCCATTGTAAAAATTGCCCCCAATGGGAGCATTGAACTCTCCCACCAGACCGGTTCCTCCGGGACGACAATACTGAGACAGAATGGTACGGAGTTCGATGGCAGGAATGGTCTTTGCAGTACCGCACTCCCCGGGTCCAGACATACCAGGAACCTGGTAATACGGGTTCGGCACCTGCTCATTGAAGTAAGCCGGATTGTTGATCGCCTCTTGTTCCTGCGCGTAGCTTGCAGTTCCGTTCACCCAGAGGAACGTGCGCAGACGATTGGTGAAGTTTCCAGCGTACCTGGCATCAAGGACGATGCCGGAACCCAGATCACGCTGGAACCCCAGTGACATGACTTGCTCGATGGGTATCCTGCGGTCGGGGAAGTCAAGTTCCACGCCACCATTGCCGAGATCGGTCAACAGGCCAAGACTGTCGCCGGTGGGCTTAATCAAGCCGGTAGCAAACGGGTTGCCGCTCCGAAAGTTGTCGGTCGGAATGATACCGCTGTCGATGGATGAGGTGTAGTTCGTCGTTTCGGTCATGCCTACGCTGGAGCCACCCTCCAACCCAAAGGAGTAAAGGATCCCGTAACCGCCCCGGATGATCGTCCTGGGATTGATGCTATAGCCAAAGCCGAAGCGGGGACCCACGTCGGTATAGTCGGTGTTGTAGGCATCTCTCGGCTGCCCGTCGGTTCCTGCAAATTGAATGCCACCCAGCACCGTCGAAAGACTGGAAACATTGATACCGGCCTTATTCCATGCGGCCACATTACTTGCGTTAGCTACGTTTTCCTGATAAGCCGATGTTTGTCCGATTGGATTCACACACGTTAGGCACATGCCTCGATTCAGGAAGTTATGCCGCTCACGCAAGCCTCTTTGGACGTCATACCGGATACCCATATTCAACGTCAGGTTTCTTGTAACCTGCTCGTTGTCCTGAAAGTAGATGGACCATACCGGGTACCCCTCCATGAGCGATCCGTTCCAATCAATACCGCCGCCGGAAGGATAGCCGAGATAAAAGTTTGCCAGCGCAGATCCATTCTCGTCATTGTCTAATGTGCTGCAGTTTGGATTTGGTTCACCCGTAGGGCTGTAACAGCTCGCATTTTCCGGATCGTATTGAGTAAAACCAGAGTCGTAAGAGAATCGGCCGCTCGGATTGCCGCCGTCGTTAGGATAGCCTCCAAACTGATCCTCATCAATCTCGCCGCCATACTCCAACGTGTGCCTACCATGGGTCTGGGTGAAGTCCACGTTTAGCGAGTAGTCATTGGTGACGCTTGCACTGGTAATGATGTCGTTGCCAAATAGTTGCCTGCCGTTCACAAAGCCCGTGCCCCAACCGTCGCTGATCTCGAACTGGGGAAGGTACTGCGTCCCGGTAGTCGGCGGCAGCGGCATGGAAATCCCAATCGAAGTCGGATTTGTTGCTTGATTAAGGCCATCTGGATTGTCCGCCCAGTACCGGTTCCACGATATCTTGAAGTCGCCCGTCATGTTTGGAGTAAACACATGAGTTAGATCCTGGGTTGCAACGTAGGTTTGATGGACGGCATCGATCGTGCCGTTCTCAGCCAAGCCTGTGATGCCGTTGTTGTCATGAAAGTCAGCCCCGTTCGAGTAGATAAAGTAGCTGTATAGCTTTGTTCGATCGCTGAGGTTGTAATCCACGCGAATCTGGGGCTGGTTGTAATGAAGCAAGCCGGGATTTTGCGCAAAGTAGTTGTTCCCTCTCGTCAGATTCGCGGCGCTTTGGACATTGGGCAATGGCAGGTATTTCAGGATTGCAATTGCCGTCGGATTGATCATGGATCCCGGGATGGTGTCATTGGGGAACTCCGTCTGAGCAAGCTTGTTACTGTTGCAGGAGTTCACATCGCCGCCATCAAGACAGACCGCAGATCCAGGTTCGAAGATCGGAAGACCATTGGGAAACTCCCCTGGATCCAGCGCCCCAACCAACCCAAAGTTGACTCCGGAGTTGCCTTGATATCCTGGCCGTAAGTAGGCCGGGGCAACGTTCTCAAAGAACGAAGACTGCAGCGACTGATGATAACCCTCAAAGCCGAAGAAGAAGAAGAGACGGTTTTTGAAGATAGGGCCACCCGCCGTGATCCAGAACTGATTTTGCACCTCGCCGTTGCGAGGAGCGCCATGGAGGTTGTTCTGATAGCTGTTCGCGTCCAGGGTTGTACCCTGAAAGGCGTACCGCGCGCTTCCATGAAACTGGTTGGTTCCGCTCTTGGTTGCGGTATTCACGGTTCCACCGCTGGTGCGTCCGTAGCGGGCATCATAGGTGGTGGTCATCACGTCCATCTCTTGAACGCTGTCCAGGTTTGGAGCGACCGTCCACTCTCCGGCTCCCTGAAGATCATAGGTAAATTGACTGGTGATGTTGGATCCGTTCAAAGTGAATTGATTCAGGCCGTAGATACCGCCGCCCAGGCTGTAGTTGGCCGTGTTGTCGTACCCATTCTGCGGCGTATTCATCTGACCGTACGCCACCTGGCTACCAGGAGTTGTGCCGATCAGGGGGTAGATAGCTCCGCCATTGAGCGGTACATCCTCGATAGTTCGCGCGCTGACAGGATTATTTTCCGAGGCGTCCGCAGCATCCAGTTGCGGCGGCGCTGAGGAGACAACGACCTGCTCAGAGACTCGGCCTACCTGCAAGGTAAAGTTCTGCTTGAAGACCTGCGTTGTGGTCACTAGCACTTTTTCCTGAACCACAGTCTTGAAGTTCGGAGCGGAGGCTGAAAGGGTGTAGGTTCCCGGCAAGACGTAGGGGATAAAATACGCGCCCTTCGCCGTGGTGATACCCGTATAGGTCGTTTTGGTGCTGTTCTCCACGGCGGTCACCTTGGCGTTCGGAATCACTGCGCCGGACTGATCCGAAACGATCCCAGCGAACGTCGCGCGGAAGTCCTGGGCGTTGCCACGTAGAACTCCACACGCAAAGAAGATAGCCAACAGAACCTTTAGCCAACGACGCTCGATGGGATGCATGCTTAACCTCCTAGTACAAGTCAGTTTGCGAATTTGAACTGCTCCGGGTCTTCCTGGAACCGGAGCGCATGGGTCGCCGGAAACGTTACCATTGCGCGAAAACACATATTTTCCGAGCGGAGCAATTTTCTATATCCAAGATCCTCTTGTCAAGATTTTTTTACCAGCCATCGATATTCGGGCAAAACAGACCCATCATGCCGACGGAGGTTCCCTGTTCCGACCTCGCCTGGGCCGGTCCGGTCCGAGGCCGTTCGTTCAGCTCGTTGCTAGCCACGACC
Source organism: Granulicella sp. (assembly GCA_027335345.1). GTDB lineage: Bacteria > Acidobacteriota > Terriglobia > Terriglobales > Acidobacteriaceae > Granulicella. Next base: position 20,858 of record DAHWOF010000039.1, read on the forward strand.
TCAGGAAGATCTTCACTTTTTCACGAGGGATCAGGCCGGCACCCGCAGGAGGCCCGCGGAATCAAGGACGTCTTTAGCAAAACCTGCTGCCTGGCTTTCGCTTCCGCAGGCATGGCTACCGCCGAAGATCCTTTGAGATGGCGGAACAACAACTCTGCCGCCGTCTTTCCAAGCTCCTCAATCGGCTGTTGCACAACGGTGATGGAGGGACGCACCGTTCCCGCAAGTTGGAAGTCGTCATAGCCTATCAGAGCAACCTTCTCCGGTATCGGAACTCCCATTCGTTGCAAGACTTCAAAGGCGTCCACGGTAACGCTGTTCTTCAAGGTAAAGATTGCATCAACCGGGTCGGGCTCCTTGAGCATCTTCTCTATCGCGCTCTCACAGGCTGTGCAATCGTAAATCGAGGTATTCCGCATCGCCTTCAGACCCGCTGCCGCCATCGCCGCCTGGTAGCCGCGCGCCCGTTCGCGGATCGTGTAAAGTTCAATCTCCCCGGTGAGACACGCAATTCGTTTGTATCCGTGAGCGATCAGATGGTGGGTCGCATGTTCCGCCCCAACAAAGTTATCCGCCACCACCGATGGCGCCACGGCGCCGGCCACCGGACGGTCCAGGGCCACCACCGGCACCATGACGCGCGTCAGCAGGCTGCGCAACTCGTCGCTCTCGGCATCTGCCGGCGAGATCACGAACCCATCCACCCGATGCTGTATCAGCGTGTTGACGGCCTCCCGCTCCATTGCACTCTCATTGTGCGTCGTCAGGACGATCAGCAGAAAGCCGTGTTGGCGCGCTATGCCCTGCAACACCTCGGCGCAACTGGAGAAGAACGGATCGGCAATACTAGGGACCACAAGACCGATGGTGCGTGTCTTATGCCCCTTGAGCACTCGCGCAGCATGGTTCGGCAGGTAGCCCAACTCTTTGATGGCGCGCTCTACGCGCGCCTTCGTCCAAGGCTCTACGTGCTCCACCGCGTTAATCACCCGCGACACGGTGGTAGTGCCCACTCCCGCACGCTTCGCAACTTCCTTCAGGGTGGGATGCTTTTTCTGTTTCGTCATTGTTCGTCTCGACCCGCGCCGCTCACAAGCGTGAGCACCCCCCACCAATTCATTACCAGCATTGGCATCTTGGTGGGCGGCTTGCCAGGTAAGGAAATGGACCAACGCACTCGCGCGGCAAAACATCCGCCGCAAGCCAAACAAAGTTCAGCCAACGGTCAGGTTGAACTCGGGAACCGGACAATCAGGAAAGCTGCCGTGCAAGGATCGTACTACAGCCTTTCAGCTTTGAACACGCACAACCGCGGACCAGGTTGCGGTACGAGGCTTCGCTAACGATCTCGGTAGCCGTCGAGAAACTTGAGATCTTTCCCCTCCATTCGGATGAAAAACCGGTGCTGGACTGCGTACAAAATCCTTCGAATATCGCCGCGAATAGGGCAAGCAGAGAAAAGGAACGCAGAAATTGAGAGAAGCGGACAGATGAGATCCCCGGCCCTTGTGAGACCTGGAACCGGAGCTGCACCGAAGTTGCACCGGAGTTCATAGCTTCAGACCTCCGGGCCCTCCCTGATCCAACCCGCCTATCCGTGCGCCTGCTATCCGTGCGCCTGATGGTTCGTTCCTCTCCGGAACGACCGCGTCCGCGCAATATCGGGACCGAGGATCTCCTGGGCGTCGGCCTCGGGCTCTTCGGGGATTGGGGCCTCGGTGCGGGGGTGTTCCGCCTCAAGGTGGTTGCGGATCAGACCGTCCTTGAGGATGGCAAAGGCCTCCTCCGGAGTGTCCGCGAACTGGAAGAGATCGAGGTCTTTGACAGCGATGGTCCCCTTTTCGGCCAGCATCTCCAGGTTGATCACCTTCTTCCAGTAGCTGGACCCATAGATGACGATGGTGATCGGTTTGGAGAGCTTTTGCGTCTGGTCCAACGTGAGCAGCTCGAACATCTCATCCATGGTGCCAAAGCCGCCCGGGAAGACAACCAACGCCTTGGCCAGGTAGGCAAACCAGAACTTGCGCATGAAGAAGTAGTGGAAGTTGAAGTTGAGCGCCGGCGTGATGTAGGGGTTCGGCTGCTGCTCGAAGGGCAGCATGATGTTGAGACCGATGGTCTTGCCGCCTGCTTCCCAGGCTCCGCGATTGGCCGCCTCCATGATGCCTGGGCCGCCGCCGGAGGTGATGACGAAGCGGTGACGGCGGCCGGGAAGGCCCTTGGACCACTGCGTCATCAGTCGCGCGAGGGTGCGGGCGTCCTCATAGTAGTTGGCCATCTCCACGGCAGCCTCGGCGCGTTTGTGACGCAGCTCTGAGGCCTCACTCTCCCCGCTGCGGGCGGGTTGCTCTTCCGGAGGGGCCAGGGTGAGAGATCCGGTGTTTTCCAGCAGCTCAAGCTCCTGGAAGGCCACGTCCCGGGCGCGGAAGCGAGCCGACCCGAAGAAGACCACGGTGTCCTGGATGCGCTGACGGCGAAAACGAGCCATTGGTTCGTTGTACTCGGCGAGCAGACGGATGGTTCGAGCTTCGGCTGAGTTAAGAAACTCGGGATTTTCGTAAGCCAGAGGCGCGGACGGCAGGGGAACAGGGGCGGGCTTGGGAGTGTGGTTACCAGACATGCACGATTCTCTTTTCGTTAGCCACGGTAGTCGCGGTAGTGGAGGAGTTCGCTGACGCCGATCCAGACATCGAGCAAGCCGATGCCGGATATGATGCCGCGAACCCAGCCTGTGTTGAGGATGCCTTCCAGAAAAGGATGGGCGAGCAGCCAGCCGTTCTGGTCCCAGTACCGGGGGGACCACGGGAGCACGGCCAGCAGGGCGCCGATGTAGAAGCAGAACAGAACCAGAACCACCAGACTCATCCGCTGCAGCCAGACCGGCGCGGGCGCAGAGGTGCGGGAAGGGGCGGAGGCCTGGGAGGGCGGCGCCGCTTCCACACTGGCCGGCGCCTGCGCTATGGGTTCTTGGTGAACTGCCATCGTCTCCTAACGTTATCAGGGTCGGACGCGAAGGGCGAGGGGTCGAGGAGGGATCCTCCGCTTGCATCTGGCTACGGACCAGGCTCGGACGCGCCGAGATGGACTGGAACCACGGATCTTCCCCTATGGATGGACGCCCGGACTGTTCTTCTGAGAGCCGGCCGCTGGAGACGGATAGGTTGCTCGCAGGCCGGCGGCGATCTGCGCTGCCGGCTCGTCCACCCCGCGCGAATCCAGACCGAAGCGAACGGTGTTGTGTTCGCCGCTGATCGAGACCGGAAGTTGCAGGCCGGCCCCTGGCGCCTTGAACAGGGAGTTCAAGGACATCAACAGGACCGACTTCCATCCGGAGACCATCTGCGAGGCCTTCGCCTGCGTGCGGACAAAGCCGACAAACTGGAAGGCGCCAGCATTCAGAAAGTAAGCCCCATGGAGCTGCGCCGTGCCCCCGGGAACAACATAGTTGAGCGAAGGGACCACCAGCATTCCCTGGTCAAAGGAGAATTCAACGGCCATCTGGGAAGCGGCCTGGAGCTGGCCAGCGCCGGTTTGCGCCGCAACCGCCTCTTTTGGCTCGCCCTGGGCGCGCAGACTCAAGGAATCGATGCGATCCTGCAGCTTGGCGTTGGTAAACCGGAGATCATGAATGTTGACCGTGCCCTCCGCTTCGAGCTTCTGGATGACACGCTCTTTGCCGGGCGGAATATGGATCCGGGCGTCGAGCGTCACAGCGCCAACCATCGCGGGCCGGGCGGATCTCGTGACCAGATTCAAAAGGTCCTCGATTCGCCCGTCGGGCATGTGCGCCACCAGGTGAATGTCATGCCCCTCCCCGTGGATGTTCACGATGGCGCCATGGGCGGTGAAGTGGGAGTGCTGCAGCAGGGCCTGGACGGATGAAAGCGTGGTGTCGCCGCTGGTGGCATCCACATACGCATGGAAGGTGGTGGACAGAGGTAGCGGATGACTGCTGACGTCAAGCCGGAAGTCAGGCGTGCTGGCAACTCCATTCACCTCGATCTGATCCACTCGGCCCTTGAGATCCCCTTCGGAGAATAAGGTTCCGGCGATGCCCCTGATGCTGCCCAGGTCCACGTTGCGAAAGGTGTAGTGTCCATCGACCGGAGTAGAGCGGGGATCACTGCGGTTCCAGGGACCAAAGTGACCGGTAGCGTGGATATCGCCGATGGGCTTGGGGTTGATGATTTGCGCGTCGTAGAGCAGAGTCCTGCCCGAAACTCCCGCGCTCGCCTCCGGTACTGTGAGCTTCAGATTCCGGATGCGAAGGGTCAGTGGCGCCTTCCCCGGTCCGCTGGGCGCGAAGGAGAGCGTGGCATCCTTGCACTCGATCCTGTGCAAAGTGATGCGGATAGGCGGCTTGGCCGCAGTGAACTCCGGCGGACGACCTCTGCCGCCCGGTTCCCTGTGCCGAGGAAGGTGGAGATCCAAGCCATCAATGCTCACCCAGGCCAGATCGAGGTGACGGTGCAGAAGCGCGGCCAGCGAGGCGCGGAACTGGAAGCGCTGGAGGCTCAGCAGAGGCTGGTCAGGGTCCACCGGAGCGTTTGCAGGGGCCAGCACCCGCAGGCCGCTCCCCTCTACCTCAATCCCTCCCCATCCTTTGACCACCGAGGCCTGCAGCGAACCAAGCTCGACCGGCGCGTGAAAGCGCTGGCTGAGCGTGGCGACGACGCTGGAACGCAGCAGCGGCCCAAGGTGTCGGGCCACATACTCCGCGGCTACCAAAAAAGCGAGGAGGAGAAGAGCCAGGCTGAGGCCGATGGCGCGGAGCAAACGCCCGCGGCGAGAATGCTGTAAGGGGCGGAAAGACGGTCTTTGGCCGGAGGCCTCGGCTGAACTGGAGGGTTGCTTGCCGCCCGAGCCTTGCTCCTCCGCCCCCACAAAGCCGCACCCGGCTTCGCTCTCTCTCCCGTTCGCGCTCGTATCAGCCAAGTTGCATGCTCCACACTTCCACCGCCAGGGCTGCCTTCAGTCTCGCATGAGGGTTCGACGCGCTCCAAGAGGAAGAGGGCTCAGCGCGCCCAACACCGAGAATGAGAGAATGGAAGGGATGCTTCAACTCTCCGGGGCCGGAAAGCGCTACGGCCACAAGCTCCTCTTCGAAGACGTGAACTGGCTGATCACGCCCAATGAACGCACCGGCCTGGTGGGCGGCAACGGCACAGGCAAATCCACCCTGCTGAAGATCCTGGCTGGATTGGAGACGCTGGACTACGGGCAAAGGACGCACATCAAGGGGATGACCCTGGGTTATCTCCCCCAGGACGGGCTGGCGTTGACCGGGCGCACCGTCTTCGAGGAGTGCCTCTCCGTCTTCGACGACTTGCGCTCCATGGAGAAGGAACAGGAGCGGCTGACTCATGTCCTGAGCGACGCCGACCCAAAGTCGCGCGAGTATGCTGAGGCCGCCGACCGCTACTCCGAGATCGCCGATCTGCTCCTGCACCATGACATCTATACCCTGGACGCTCAGGTGGGCGCTGTGCTCGGCGGCCTGGGATTCCGCAAGGAAGACTGGGAACGGCGCACGGAGGAGTTCTCCGGCGGTTGGCAGATGCGCATTGCGCTGGCCAAGCTGCTGCTGCAGAAGCCCTCTCTGCTGCTGCTGGATGAGCCCACCAACCATCTGGATCTGGAGAGCCGCAACTGGCTCGAGGAGTATCTGCACAACTACGAGAACGCCTATGTGCTGATCTCCCATGACCGCTACTTTCTGGATGTGACCGTGAACAAGACCGTGGAGGTGTGGAACAAGCGCATGCAGGTCTATCACGGCAACTACGAGAAGTACCTGGAACTTAAGGAGGAGCGGCGTACCCTGCTCATGAACGCCTACAAGAACCAGCGCGAGCGGATCGAGGCCCTGGAGACCTTCATCAATCGCTTCCGCTACCAGGCGACCAAAGCCAAGCAGGTACAGTCGAGGATTAAAGAGCTGGAGAAGATCGAACGGATCGAGGTGCCGGAGGAGGAGGCCACGATTCACTTCAGCTTCCCACAGCCCCCGGCCAGCGGACGAACGGTGATCGAGGTGAGCAACCTCACCAAGATCTATCCAACGCCGACGGGCGGTCAGAAGATCGTGCTGGAGGAAGTCAGCTTTACCATCGAGCGCGGCGACCGTATCGCCCTGGTAGGAGCCAACGGCGCCGGCAAGTCCACGCTGATCCGCATGTTGAGCGGCCAGGAAGTGCCTACCGCCGGGACCGTCCGGTTGGGACACAACGTGCTGGCCGACTTCTTTGCCCAAGACCAGTACAAGGTGCTGGATGGATCCGCGCAGATGCTCGACGACATCTCCGGCAGCAATCCCAGGGTGGATGTGGTGACGCTGCGCTCCCTGCTGGGATGCTTCCTCTTCTCCGGTGACGACGTCTTCAAGAAACTCGGTGTGCTGAGCGGCGGAGAGCGCAACCGCTATGCCATGGCCAAGATGCTGGTGAGTCCGGCCAACTTTCTGCTGCTCGATGAGCCCACCAACCACCTGGATATGCGCGCCAAGGACGTGCTGTTGGACGCGATTCGCAAGTTCACCGGCACGGTGATCTTCGTCTCGCACGACCGGTACTTCATCGATGGGCTGGCCACCAGGGTCTTCGAGGTCGAAGAGCGGCGAGTGCATATCTACCCCGGCAACTACGAAGACTACATGTTCCGCAAGCAGGGCGGCATACCCACCAACAGTGCCGAGGCAGAGCGGATGCTCACCCACGATGCTGTCACCAACGCCCGCGTGGATGCGGCCTCCGGGATGTTCAAGGCGGTCAAGCCGGCGGCGGTTACCACAGCGCCGGTGGCCGCGACAGATGCCGCCCAGACCAGCGACGACGGGGCCGGCCTTCACGGAGAAGGCATTCCGGCCTCGAGGCCTGGAGTCAAGCGGCTGAACCCCATCAAGTTGAAGCAGATCGAGGATCGCCTGGCCGCCATCGAGGCGGAGCTGCAGGAGATCGAGGCCAGGATCCTGGCCGGTGAGCGGCATCAGGCCGTTTTCACCACCGCCGCGGCGGCCCAGGAGCTGGCCCGCGAGTTGGAGACGCTGCGGGAAAAGCACACGGTGCGAACCGCGGAGTGGGAGAGCCTCGCGATGCAACTGGAAGAGCAGACGATCGCCCAGAGTTGACGCTGCAAGCTGAAACTCTTACACAAGAGCCTTTGCCCTGGACAGGATGCCCTCTCGGCAAAGACGAGCAGTGGCGTCCCGCCGGGGCGACCTCGCTCATACGGGAGATCTTCTACGCTGTTCTTGAGAAGCCGTCCTGCGTGGATTGAGCCTGCTCATGGGCGTGGTAGCTGCTGCGCACCAGCGGCCCGGACTCTACGTGGCGGAAGCCCATCCGCAAGGCCTCATGCTTGAGAAAAGCGAACTCCTCCGGCGTGTAGTAGCGGGACATCGGGAGGTGGTCGCGGCTGGGACGAAGGTACTGGCCGATGGTGAGGATGTCCACTTTACGGTCGGCGAGATCCCGGAAGACGCTGAGCAGCTCATGCATCTCTTCGCCCAGACCAACGATGATCCCGGTCTTGGTGATCTGGGAGGCCGAACCGAACAGACTTTCGGCCTCGCGCTTGGCTTCCGCCAGAAACTCCAGACTGCGCTGGTAGCGGCCCCCGGACTTGGCGATGGGGTAGAGCCGCGGCACCGTCTCTATGTTGTGGTTCAGAATCTCCGGGCGCGCGGCCACCACCATGCGCCGGGCCTCGGGTAGACCTTGGAAGTCCGGAGTGAGAACCTCAACCTGTGTGCCGGGGGAGAGCCGGCGAATCTCCTGAATGGCCTTGACAAAGGCCTGCGCGGCGCCCAGATTGTCATCGTCCCGGTTGACGCTGGTGATCACGGCATAGGCCAGCCCGAGGGTGGCGACCGCCTGCGCTACCCGGGTCGGCTCCTCCAGGTCGATCGCTTCGGGCTTGCCCTTGGGCACAGCGCAGAAGCCGCAGCGGCGCGTACACAGGTTGCCCAGCATCATGAACGTCGCCGTCTTTTGGTTCCAGCACTCGCCGATATTGGGGCAGTGGGCGCTCTCGCAGACCGTGTGCAGGTTCAGTTCCCGCGCCAGAACCTTGAGGTTGTGAAAGGTCTCGCCCATGGGCGCGCGAGCCTTCAGCCACTCCGGCTTCGGTGCAGGCTTGCGCGGGGTCACGTCAATCTGGATCAGGTTGTCGGGTTGGAGGACGAGAGGAGCCACGGCCGAGTTTGCTTCCACCTGTTGCAAGTCCTGCATCTGCTCTAACGATTGTAGATGGTTTCGAGCTTAAGGATTGCAGATGGTTTCGAGTCTCGATCCAAGAGCGGGGAGGATCGCCGGTTCTGGCCCGGTTGAAGGGCGCGCCTCGCAGTGTCCTGATGTGAGACAGCCGCAGCGTTCTTTAAAGTCTATCGGCAGGCTCGTCGATAGGTCTGTACATGTTGTACGACCTTCTTCTCGCGCTGGCTGCCGTTGCGCTTCTGCTCTCGCCGCTGGTGATTAACGCCTATCCCAGCCGCGAGCTTCGCCGCAGGTTACGGGCGCAGCAGAATCGGCAGAGAGAAGAGATGCCTCGCTCTGCAGAGGCGGCGGAGCACTCTGACGTCTTGGGAAGAACGCGGATTCGGCCCAGAAACGCCCTCAAGTGGCTCTTCCTTCAGCAGGAGACCGTTCCTCCCCGGTCCAGCGGCAAGTAAGCCGGAAAATCTGAGTCAAGGAAGCTGAGTGAATCCCTCTCACTGCAGGCGCTCGCGGACCTCGGTGCGGCTCAGGTAGAGGAAGAAGACGATGCTGAACAGGCCACGGATGAGCAGAAAGCCAACGTGCCTCCGGGAGTAGAAGTAGAAGTCGCCGGCGGCCAGCAGAAGAAACCCGGCCGTCACCAAAGACCACCCCCAGCGGCGCAGACGCAGGAAGCCAAAGACGCCTATCACCATCAGCGTGCAAAGGATAAAGATGCCGTAACGGGCCAAGCCGGCTCCGTAGAGATCACGCAGCGCCGCCACAGCGTTGAGCGCAGCCAGCAGCAACAGGTAAAGAGAAATGAAGGCCATGCCGGGCAGCATGCCCTTCAGCTCTCCTGCGGGAGTGCCGGGAAGATGACGCGAGCGGAAGCCCGTATCCTGGGCAGCGGGAACCTCGGCCGTCGGTGGGGCTGCCTGCGTGGGGTCATCCCGCGTGACTGAATCAGGATCCACGCTGCGGGAGGGGGATCGGACGGATTCGGGATCGGCTGGATTCATAAGCCTGGGTTTGGAGGCCGCGTCGGGCGATCCGGCGAGGGGACAACCGGCTTGATCGGCTTCCGCCTACAGCGTATGCAGGTAGGCGAGCAGATCCTCCGTCTGCTGCGAGTTGATGTTGATGGACGGCATCAGGCCGTGGCCCTCCTGGAGGGTGATCCGCAAGCGCTCATCATTGGCCGGGGCTCCGCTAGGGAAGTAGGGTTGCTTGAACACGCCCAGTAGGGGTGGACCGTGTAGGGAGTCCGAATCGCGATCGTCGTGACACTGGGCGCAGTAGATCTGGAAGTCCTGATACCCGCGCCTTTGCTGCGCGTTGAGTTGGTTGAGCGGCAGCGGAGGAGGCGTAGCCGGGCGGCAGCCGGCGAGTACAGGGCTAAGGACGATGCAGCCGCAGAGGCGCCACAGGCTTCGGCGGATTGGGTTCATGGGTCGAGTCTCCTCTGGCGTCCCTGCCGAGTTACGCGAAAACTACTGAGCATCCCGCTTGAAGACCTGTTCCGCAAAGAAGTTCTCTACCTTGGTCTGATCGGTAAGGATCTCGAAGTAGGCGCTCTTGAGGAGCTGGGCGCGGCTGTCATGGAGCTGCTGACGGATGCTCTGTTGCACGCGCGGGTCGTTGAGATCACGCTGGCCGGCAGCGTCCTTGCTGATCAACTTGAAGATGAAGTACGCCACCGGCTTGTGGGTGGTGGCGTCAAGCTGCGGAATGATATCCGTGGTCTGGCCAGAGCTAAGCCTGCTAATGGCCGCGTAGATCGTGGGGTTGGTCTTGAGCTGCGACTCGGTGATGAAGCCCATATCGCCGCCGTTGGGCGCGGTTTGAGCATTCTCGGAGAAGTTGGCGGCAAGCTCGCCGAAGTCCTCTCCAGAGTCGATGCGGTTCTTGATCGCCTGAATCTTCTTCAGCGCGTCAGCATCGTTGGCGGCCTTGTTGTTCTGCAGGTTGCCCGCCTGTCCGGTTCCCTGGTCGGTCACCTCAATCTGAGCCAGATGATAGGCGGGTTCGATCAGGTCGAAGTCCGCCTTGTGGGTGTTGTAGTAGTTCGTCACATCAGCGTCGCTGACGTTGATGCGAGAGTTGATCTCCTTGTTGAGCAGCTTGTCTTCGGTAATGCTGCGCCGAACATCGCGCCGAAGTTCATCCAGGGTAAGGTTGGAGGCCTTCAGTTTGGCCTGGAACTGCTCCTCGGTGTACGGCGCCTTCATCTCGGCCAGCTTGGCGTCCACCTCCGCATCGGTGGCGGTCAGGCCCTGCTTGGCGGCCCGCTGATCGATGATCGCCTCAACGATCAACGTGTGCAGAATGTTCAGCTTGAGCGAGTCCTCCTGATCCTGCGTGGGCGTCTGCTGCTGGGCATTGGAAGCCAGTTGCGCCTGATAGGCTTTGTCCACCTCACTCTGGAAGATGGGGTTGCCATTCACTGTGGCGACCACTCCCTGCTGCGGACCTTTGTGACATCCGGCAAGGTAGACGAGCACCAGTGCAAGGGGACAGGCGAGAAAGATACGGATCGAACGAAAAGGCTTCGGCATCGGGGAAGATTCCTGGATTTTGAGGCTGCAGGGTATTGAAGGCAGCATTCCAAGTCTACAACTTACCAAGGTCTACCGTGCGAACGCTGGTAATCGCCGGAACCTGGCGCAAAGTGTCGATCGCATGGCGAAGTGCATCCTGAACCTGCTGCGAGGCTCCGCCGGTAGGCATGTCCAATTGGACAAAGGCCAGAGCATGACCCGGTTCCCTGTTCACACCTGCCGCGGTGGGAGCCGAGTCCGCAGCCGGGGAAGACTTCTCCCGGCCCAGCGCGAAGCTGGCGATATTCAGCCCAGCCTCACCCAGGATGGTGCCGATACGGCCGATCACGCCAGGTACGTCCTGGTTGCGGAAGATCATCAGAGTGCCGGCCAACTCGGCCTCGATATCGATGCTGTCGTAACGCAGCAAGCGTGGGGACCGGCCGTGGAGAACGGTGGCTACCCCGGTCCAGAGGCCATCCTGACCGCCGGCTTGCTCCCCAGCCCTGGATCCCGACTGGCGCCTCCAATGGAGGGTCATACCCAGCGTCGAGCCCGTACCGCCCGCAATCTGCTCGCGCTTTTCTTCCTGGACGCGGATGCCGCGCTCGGCAGCGGCCGTCATCGCGTTGATGCGGTTGACGCCGTCGGCGCCATACAGGACGCCGGCGATCGCGGCGTTGCGAATCATCTCTGTCTTTAGCGCCGCCAGCCGGCCGTTGTAGCTCAGCGAGATGCTTTCCACCGAACCCCGGGAGGCGCCGGGGTCGCCGGAGCCGCCGGCGTGGCTCAGCAACTGGCCAAGACGAGCGGACATCTCGACGTAGGGCGCGATCTCGGCGTACTCCTCCTCACTGAGCGAGGCGACGTTGACCGCGTTCTGCACCACGCCCAGTTTGAGGTAGTCGCGGACCTGATTCGCAAGCTGGATGCCGATGGCCTCCTGGGCTTCGTCCGTAGACCCGGCGATGTGCGGGCTCAGCAGGACCTGCTCCATTCCAAAGAATGGCGAATTCTTCGGCGGTTCCTGGCGGAAGACGTCGAGGGCGGCGCCGGCGACCTGGCCGGAGTGAATCGCTTCGGCCAGAGCATGCTCCACGATGAGCTCGCCACGCGCACAGTTGACGATGCGGACACCCTTCTTCATCCCCGCGATCGAGCGCTCGTTGATCAGCCCTTCGGTCTGGGGGGTGAGACCGACGTGCAGGGAGAGAAAGTCGGAGCTGGAAAAGACCTCCTCCAGCGTCAGCAGGGCAACATGGTTCTCCCGAGCGATAACCGGAGCGATGAAGGGGTCATAGCCGATCACCTTCATGCCAAAGGCCAGGGCGCGCCGCGTGACCTCCAGACCGACGCGGCCCAGTCCGATGATGCCCAGCGTCTTGCCACGGAGTTCAGAACCCTGCAAGGACTTCTTTTCCCAACGCGCAGCGTGCATGCTGGCGTTGGCGCGGACGATGCCCCGGCACATGGCAATCATCAAGGCCAGGGTCAATTCAGCCACGGCGACGGCGTTGGCGCCGGGGGTGTTCATCACGACGATGCCACGGCGAGTGGCCTCCTCGGCGTCGATGTTATCGACGCCCACACCCGCGCGGCCGATGATGCGCAACTTGGGAGCGGCAGCCAGCAGCGCGGCATCCACCTGGATGGCCGAGCGCACCACCAAGGCATCGGCGTCGGCAAGCTCGGCTGCCAAGCCCCCAGGCGCTATCTGCTCCGCGGTGACGACCTTCCATTCCGGTTCCTTTTGAAAGACGGCGAGAGTAGCGGGAGAGACTTTTTCTGCGAGAACGATCTTCAACGAGGGCTCCAGGAGTGAATTCAAGCGCGCGAAAGCCGGCTTTCGGGCATCCTTTTCAGTGTACTGCGGGATCCCGTTTCAGCGCGATGATCGGACGGCTGCAGAGACGAGAGAGCATCCTGAAACCGTCGCTTTCACGACCCACAACCAGATAGATCACGCATCTGGCCGCTGTCCGGAGAGTCTCCCCCGGTGAGGCGCCGAACGCTCCAGAGGAAGATGCCGTTGCACGTCAAAGCCGGAGGTCGTTCGACACGCCCACCAACAGACCGGATCCCAGAACGCGGCGCTTATTTTGCTGGTCCGGATTTGGCCGGTTCGGATTTGGCTGGCGCCGGGGGCGTTGCCGCCGGAGGAAGATACGGCGGGGGTGGGGTTACGCCTTCCGCGCGCAGGGCTGCGTCGATCTGAGAGAAGACATAATCGACCGGCAGCGCCCCCTCATACTTTGCGCCGTTGATGTAGAAGGTGGGCGTGGAGTCGATGTTGAGAGCGTTGCCAAGACGGAGTTCCGCCTCAATAAGAGAGGCGTCCTGCTTTTTGATGCAGGCATCGAGCTTGGCCGTATCAACCTTCTGCAGAGCGCCCTGATCGCGGGTAAGCTGGTCCAACTGCGCGTAACTGCGCTGCAGCGTGTGCTGTGGAGTTCCCGCCTTCGGGTCGCCGGATTTGACGTCGGTGCCGGCGAGACCGCCCAGTTTGCTGGTCCCTATATCATCGTGGTGCTCATGGATGTAATCCACCAGGTTCCAGTAACCTGCCGTGGACTGCTCCGCCATGCAGTTGACATCCACGGCAGCGTGCAAGGCCCAGGGGTGCTGGTCGAGTGGAAAGTCTTCATAGACGATATGCACCTTATCCCCGTAGCGCTGGGTGATGGCGGGAAAGAGGCTGTCATGAAAGCGAGCGCAGAAGGGGCACTCCAGATCATCGAAGTTGACCATGACCACAGGAGCGGAGGCCGGGCCACCGCGGAAGGGACGGTTGGCGACCGGGATCATTTTGCGGGGGTCGGAGGAGATGTCGTAGCGGATGAACTGGGCCAAAGTCTTGCCGTCGCTGGAGATGAGAAAGCTCACCGGACGCGAGGTCTTGCCCTCCGCCGTAAAGGTGACGAAGATCGTGTCGTAACCAGGCAGAGAAGCCGGCTGCGGAGCAGAGACGGTGATGGTTGAGCCGGGGGGCAGTTCGGCTTTGTTGCGCAGCAGCACCTCAACGCTATGCACCATCGCCGGGGAAAGCGGAACCCCAATCTTCACCTCGCTGGGTACAGGGCGCGGTTGGGAGCCCCCAACGCTGTTCCCGGCGCTGGCTGAGGATTGGGCATGGCAAGGAAAGGTGGCCAGCAGCGTGGCGAACAGGACAGGGATGAGGCGATGAGTGATCAGCACAATCCTTCCATTAGACCATCTTCCGTGGGGATGGGTATACCCGCCCCGTTGGACCGCGCGCTCATTCGGCAAGACAAAGACAGCCCTCCGGCCGTATACTTCTCATCTTCAGCACAATACGGACGGCTGGCGATCGCCGCAAAGCCCCTCGGCGGCGTCGGCACGGAGGACACCATGAAGATGACCGGCACAGTGGATCAGGTACTCAAGCACAAGATTTTCAACAAGGTTCTGCTCATCTCTCCGGAACAGACGGTTCGCGACGCCCTGTCCGTCATGGCGGAGTTCGATATCGGAGCGCTGATGGTAACGTCTGAAGCCAAACTGGTGGGAATCCTCTCGGAGCGCGATTACGCGCGCAAGGGCGTTCTGCTGGGCCACGACTCGAGCCACACCAAAGTCTCGGAGATCATGACCCGCCAGGTCGTCTCCGTCACCCCGCAGCACACGGTCGCGGATTGCATGAACCTGATGACCGAAGGGCGATTCCGCCACCTTCCTGTGCTGGAAGGAGACAGAGTGGTTGGCATCGTCTCGATTGGCGACTTGGTGAAGTGGATCATCAGCGACCAACAGCGCGCCATTGAGGCGCTGGAAGGCTACATCACGGGCGGATACCCGGGCTGAAGGTTCATTGCACAGACTGCCCAGGCAGCGAGTCGCGCAACGAAACAGGCACAGCCATGGGTGCGGCGGCAGCAGAGGCGCGCAACCAGCTCGTTGGCTTCTGGCAGAATCTTTGTTTTTCTCGACAAACTCCTAAAACAGGCTTTCCGCGCGGCGCAGGTTTCCCGCCGAGCCGATGTTGGCCAACGAGAAGTTGAAGCTGTAGACGCCCTCATCGCGGATGGTGCCGAGATCGTACTTGCGATACTCGATCGCGAGACCGCAGCAGTTCCAGTTGTAGTTGGCCTGCACGGTGATGTACTGGGGGCTGCCCAGGTTCAGATCCAGGCTGGCCGCAACCGCCGCCGAGAGCCCGGCCTGGGTGGGTTGGCCGAAGCCGAAGAGCACGCGCATCTGCGAGAAGTTGGCGATCGGCGAGCTGGTTAGGCCCGTAACGACATAATCCGTATAGTTGATCGTCTCCGAGTAAGTCTTGCCGGGGGCGTTCAGGCGGGAGTAGGAGAAGCCGGCGAAGAAGTTCTTTTCATGCAGATCGAGGTAATTATTGGAGCCGATCACCTTCTTGACCACCGGGTCGTAGTCCAGATCCCAGGCCAGGTCGGCGTGCCCGGAGGTGCGGAAGCGCATGCGGCTGATGATGGGCGAGAGATTGCGCAACTGGGTCAGGAAGGCAACCCCGGAGAGGTTCAGCGTGGTGTCAAAGATGTTGCGTTCGCCGTTGACCAGCGCATTGCCGAAGGTGGGATCGAAGAAATACTTCTGCGCCAGCAGCCAACTGAACCACTCCCTCTGCGCAGGAGCAACGGGCGCCGAAGCGCAGGGATCGGGTTTGCGCGGATGGGTCCGCAGAGGCTCGCCGGGCGTGGCAGGTTCGGCGCTGGGGAATCCATCGGCATTCGCTCCGGATCGATGGCCGGTAGTGAGATCGTCCATGTCGGCCTCTGGCGCGGATGTGGCAGCGCCATTGGTCGCAGGCGGCGTCGCCGGGCAGCCCGGCTTTGGCTTGGCGGGGGCCTTGGGATGGGGACGGAAGTAAAGGTGCTGGGTGACTCCGTAGAGAACCTCGTTGGTATCGCTATCCAGATCAACGCCGTCAAAGCGCAGCACGGAGTGAAAGTTGTCAATGCCGGCTGTACGCCGATAGGTAATCTCCGGCTCGATGGTGTGCCGGACCTGATCGCCCAACAGCCATTGCCAACGCGCGGGAACCGTGAAGGTGCGCTCCAGAACGGGTGGGCGAATGTCGACGCTGAGATCAGCGTCCTCCCGGTTCAGCGGCGTATTGAGCTCTACGATCGCTGTGCCGGTGCCGATGGTCGTACCGCTGCCGGCGCCGCTGGCGGTGTTCCGGATAGGCTCCTGAGAGCGGCTGTAGAAGGTCTCGCGAGCGGCCAGATTGGCCAGGACGCGCCAGCCGTCAAAGTGGAGAGGAAGAGAAAGCTCGGGGCGCAGGTCCAAACGCCCCACCAGGCTGGTTGTAAAGTTTGGATCGATCCGTTTGAGTCCGGCGGCGCTGCCGGTAAAGCTCCACAACAGGGGAGTGCCGGGGATGGGACGATCGAGCCCGGTCAGATCCAGCGATGGAGCGTGGAAGATGTTCACCTGTTCTCCAGGGCTGAAGTCAGTCGGCACGATCTTGAGGCCCTGGTAGCGGTCAAAGCGCGCGTCGTAGGAGAAACCATTCTTCTGATCGATCAGATAGGCGACGGAGTTGATGTCCGTGCTGATGGCCTGGCTGAAGTCCTCGGCGAAGGCCTCTTGATAGATGAATGAGTTGAGATATTGGCCGTCGCCCGCTGCGCGCAGCGTGGGGGAGAACTGGCGGCGAAAGCTGGCGTAGATATCTTCCCCTCCCTGGTTGTTATAGACCTCAATCGTCTGTCCGGCCGCATTCACCCCTGGCGCGTAGAAGCCACGGTCCTGCAAGGCGGAGAACTGGGTGGTGAAGAAGTTTTGGCCCATGCCTTTGTAGCGGAAGGCCCCATCCTCTGACCAGCCGCGCAGCGAGTAGTAGAGCAATCCAAGGGTGAGATCCGCGGAGCGTCCTAGAACCTGGTAGTACTGATCTCCCAGGGTGAGGCCCTGGGAGCCAGTGTTTTTGCTGGCGGAGGAGTAACCGAGCTCCGGAATCAGCACACCCGACTGGCGCTGCGAGGTGTCCACCGGATGAGTCACGTAGGGAAGAAAGAGCAGCGGCAGGCCGATGAGCTTGAAGGTGGAGTCGGCTGCGCTGGCCTTTCCGCCCGGCCCGCTATCGACCGCAATCTTGCCAGAGAAGAGCTGCCAGTCCGGATTCGGCAGAAGACAAGTGGTCACCGATCCGTTGTAGATCGTGTAGGCGGTGGGAGTGGTCTTCACCACCAGGCTGCCCTGAAAGACAAACGGGTTGGAGTTCTGGTAACCACGCGCATGAGAGGCATTGGTGGTGGCAAGGCCGGCGTTGGTGTTGACCGTTTCCGTAGTGGTGGACCGAAACAGGCCAACCGAACCATGAACATCGTAGAAACGGCCTGTCTCCGTACCCAGGTTGTAGATGCCGTGCGAGGCCCGGATATGTTCGTTGTTGACTCCGCCGGTGAGCTCCACATGGCCGGTTGCGGTGACGTCATCCGTGGCCTGATCCCAGGAGAGCTTGTCGGCCTTCAGTACATGGTCTCCGTAGGTGAGCTTCGCGTCTCCGATCGCATCGAAGATGCTGCCATGGCGTGTTTCCTTGTCCGCTTCGATGACCGCGGTCCGGGGCGGCTGTTCGGGGGGCAGCACTGAGGCACGCGGAATCCTGGCCAGATCCGGGAGGTTCTCCGCATCGGGACTGTCGGACGATCCACCGGAAGAGGATGAGGAAACGCCGTCCGCTGCGTTCTGATTTGGTACGGGAGCCTTGGGGAGTTCCTTCTGCGTTAAGCCCTGAGCCTCGAGATGTGGATGACCTGCGGCCAGTAGGATGGTAGTTATGAGAAGAAGAACGAGGCGAATGGCCCATCCGCTCCGCCGAAGACGTGGCCGGGTGAAGCCGCCGGGGCTGCAGGTTCCAGCCCGACCCCCTAAGGCTTGACGACTGAGAGATTGGATCGACCCTTCCACTGCTTTCAGCTTAGACGATTCCCCGGCTCCTCTCGCCTACACCTGGAGTCCTGGGTCTGTGGACAGCAAGAACAGAGAAGAGATAGCAAGGGCAGTAAAAAGAAGTAGCAAGGACAGTAAAAAAGATGAGTAGTGCGGCGCAACGCGAAGAACCATCCGAAGCCTTTCTGCCGGCCGGGTTGAGCCGCCGCAGCGCCTTGAAACAGCTGGCCGCCGAACGCTTGGCGGCGCATCGCCACCGCCGATCAAGCCAGCCCGGCCAGCCAGTCCAGACAGAGACGGCGCGCCCGGAGGCTCCGCCAGAGGTGGCTCGGGTGCGCGACGCGGTTGCGGCAAGGTATCGGAAGAGTCAGAGCTATCGAGAGTTTCTCGCCCGAGAGGCCGAGCGCGCGATGCAACAGGCCCAGGCCCAGGTGGAAGTGGCCTCTCGCAATGCAAAGGCCGTCACCGCCGCGCAACGCCAGCTCCTGAAAGAGATCGAGCAATGGGACCGAACAGCAACCCAGGCAGAACCCGGCGAGTTGTTTGTGGAGAGTTCCCTGCCGGAACCGGCTTTGACACTCGAGCAACGACCGCCGGAGCAGACGGTCTGTGCTCCGGCCGGAGATCAGCATCCCGCTCATTCTCGTGCAGAGGATCTCTCGGCTTGGCTGCCCCTGCAACCACCTGATCCGAAAGAAGCTCCGGGAGGCGTCTCCGTCTCTCGCGCGGTGGACGCAACAGATCCGCTCCGCTCAACGCCGTTGCAGGTCCGCCTGCACGACGAGGTAGAACTGGCCCTGCCGGCCGAGACTCACTACCGTCCCGCACCGCAGTGGCCGCTGGCAGCCGAAGAGCTCGCCGAACTGGAGGAAGAGATTGAATTCCGCCGGGCTCCGGAGTTCGACGATATCTTGCTGCAACCGCAACCGATCCCGACCAATATCATCGAGTTTCCACGCGAGCTTGTGGCGGCGCGCAAGGCTCGTCCGCGGCTGGCCGAGGGCCCCTTGCGCGGTAACGATGCCCTTCTCCCAAAACTCCCCCAGAGCGCAGAGGAGGCGCCACAGCCTGAGGCGGCGCCATCTTCGCAGCTTCGCATCTTTGAAGTTGAACCCGAGCAGATCTCTACCGAACCCGAGCCGGACACGCCGGCTTCATCTCTTGCGGATGCTCCGCTATGGCAAGGGATGATGTTGGGCGCAGGACCGGCGGCCGAGACTCGAGTGGTGATCTCAGCGGCGATGGAGGAGCAGCTTCACCCCGATCAGCCCGTGTATGCAGCCCCGGTGCGGCGCCGCATGGCTGCGGCGGGAGTGGATCTTCTCTGCGTCGCTGCGGGCTTGGCAACGTCCGCGCTGCTGGGGATGAAGCTCGCCGGAAGCAAGCTGCAGCAGATGCCGTGGCCGGTGCTGGGCGGCTCGGCAGCGGCAGCCTTTGTGGTCTTTGCGTTGATCTATCAGGTGTTGTTCTTTACCTTCAATGAGGCGACGCCGGGAATGCGAATGGCGCGACTGGCTTTCTGTACTTTTCAGGAGAGAACTCCCTCGCGACGGGCGATGCGCCGCCGGCTGATAGCGACGGCGCTGGCAGCCTGCCCGCTCGGCGTGGGCCTGATCTGGATGCTGCTGGACCATGACAGCCTTGGCTGGCATGATCGCATGTCGCGAATGTATCCCCGCACGTACTGACCGGAGGCATCCTCCGGCCGGGGTTGGACCCCGCCATAGGCCTGCTCGGGAACCTTGACGGCACGCAGCTTGTCCCTCCAGCAAGCCGGATGCCTCCTGCTTGCCCGCCGCTAGCTGCATGACGTTAGAATCAGTTCCAAGGCAATCCGCGGCGTCACCTGTTTTGTGCCTGAATCTTTGCGAGCACTATCGCTGATCGAGCCGGAGGCTATATGCTGAAAAAGCTCGGCGGCTTCGCGGCCACCCTTATAAAATCTGAAGACATGATGACGCAGTTGGGCCACGCTCCACGGGGACAGGGCGCGCGCGCGAAGATGCTTTCGCACGTGAGGACGCTGATCTCTGTGCTGAGCCTGATTGGGGGGATGATGGTCTGCGTGGGAGCTTCCGCGCACCCGACCGAGTATACGACGCCGCATACCCGTCCCGGAGCCGTGCGCCGTTCGCACAAGGCTGCGGCCAAAATCGTGGCCTCCCACACTCCAGCCCGTTCCAGCCGCGCCGGCCTGAAGCTTCGCCCAGCGGTGCGTCCTGCTTCTTCGCGTAGAGAGCTCGCTTACCAACCCGGAGCAAAGCGTGAACAACCCAGAGCGGAGCGTGGCAGGCCGCAGCCAAACCACACCGCGCGTCTGGAGCCAGTGGGAGTTCATCGGCGCCAACTGCGTTCCCGCCATCAGCCGCTCCACGCCGCCAGCGTCCGCGTGGCCCGGCGGAGCGCTGCAGGCAAGCGCCGTGTGCCCACAGCGCATCGGGTAAACCTGCGCCATGGACGCCCCCGGCGCGGTCGAAGGAGCAGCGAGCCGGAGGTTCTGGCTCGGGCAGAGGGAGTTGAAGCCCTGAGATCCGGCGCAGAGCGGAGCGCAGAACAGCGGCCTGCCGTTGCCGCTCAGGTCCGTGACCAGACTCCCGGCCAGACCACAGGGCCCGTGTCGGGACCATCCTATGGCCAGTCATCCCACCAGGGGCCTCTCACGGTGGATGATTTTATGCGCGCAGCCGGGCCAGGATCGGGCTCGAATCCAGTATCTGGGCAAGACCCGATCGCACCCTTGATGGCTGGGGCTTACGCCACCGGAGTAGCGCATCCGGATGAAGACGTAAGCCTGGCTCAAACGCATGCAGCCTCTCCGGCCACCGGGGAAGACGCTGCAGCGCCAGAGACTGAGCCGGCAGGGCCTGAGACCTCCGGGCGCAGCATGATCCCGGCGACCGAGGCCGCCACGCAGGAGCAACCGGCAGCAGGAAGTGAGCAGGTTGCGGCCGCGTCTTTCGCTCCGCCCATCGATCAGCCCGTGTTGTACCGCCGCGGACGCCTGCTGCTAACGCCGCCCCTGCGCGGGTCGCGCGAGATCCTGGAGCACCAGAATCTGATGGCTGATGCCGAGGGGCTGAATCGCATTTCGGACGATGCCGAGCTGCGCCAGATGCGCGCCGAGCACATGTTGGTTGACTTCCCGGAGAGCGCTGCCTTGCGGCTGAATCCCGAGATGGAGAGCGACCGGCGGTGCGCGCGGCCGTGGACGGTGCTATTTGCCGCCAACATTGCCCGCGCTTACTATGCCCGGTTCCATCAGCCGTTGCAGGTGAACTCGGCGGTGCGGACCGTGGCCTACCAGTTGCGGCTGCGCCGGGTAAACGGCAACGCTGCGGGGATTGAGGGCGATCTGGCCTCTCCGCACCTTACCGGCGAAGCCATGGACTTCGGCAAACATGGGATGACCAGGGCCGAAATCGCCTGGATGCGCCTCTATCTGCGGCCGCTGATGCAACAGGGCAAGCTGGATGTGGAAGAGGAGTTTCACCAGGCCTGTTTCCACATCAGCGTCTATCGCACCTACGCCCCAAACTTGCCGATGACCGGGCCGAGGGATGGGAGCGAGTTTGCTCGCGCCGGTCAACTGGAGACCAACGGCGCCCAGCTTCAGACCGTGGGCGCAGACCAGTAACGTAGCGCGACATCTTTAGCGCCAAACGCTGCCATTGGACGGCTGAGCTCTGCCCTGTTCCCCTTGATCTCTCTGTCATGCGGACGAGTCTCGCAAATGCGCTTGCTGGGGCTTCTTGATAGCATCCTGGCGAGCAAGCCCAGATAAGGCGGAAACACTGTTCAATGTCGAGCGATCCGGTGACGCCTGCACGGAGGTAGCTTCACTCGTCCAGCTTTTTTACCACCAGATCATTGAGCAGCGCCGGATTGGCCTGGCCCTTGCTCAGACGCATCACCTGCCCGATGAAGAAGGCGGCTACCGTGCGCTTGCCGGCCTTGAACTGCGCCACCTGGGCCGGATTAGCGGCGATCACCTGTTCGATCATGGTCTGGATCGCCCCAGCGTCTGAGATCTGCTGCGGCTTGTCGCGCTCGTAGATGGAGATGAAGTCGCTACCCTCGCTAAAACACGCATCCAACAGTTGCTTGAGCTGCTTGCTGCTGATGGCGCCGGACTCGGCCAGATCAGCGGCGGCCACCAGACCATCCCGTGAGATGGGACTCTTGTCCAGTGTGATCTCGGCGGCGCGCAGGCGCATGGTGATCTCACTGAGCAGAATGGCCGCCACCCTCCGGGGTGACTTCGCCGACTTTGCGGCGGACTCGAAGAGATCCCCCAACGACCGATCCGTAGTCAGGGTAGCCGCATCCTGCGGAGTCAAACCGAACTCGGAGACCAGACGAGAACGCCGAGCCTCGGGCAGCTCCGGCATGGCGGACAGGATCTGTCGCCGCCACTCGGCTCCCACCACCAGCGGCGGAAGATCAGGCTCTGGAAAGTAACGGTAGTCGTGGGCGTGCTCCTTGCTGCGCATGGAGTAAGTGCGCCCCTCGGCGTTGTTCCACAGGCGCGATTCCTGCACCACGCGGCCTCCCTCTTCCAGGATGCCGATCTGGCGCTCGATCTCATACTGCAGGGCGGCGCGAATGTAGCGGAAGGAGTTTACGTTCTTGACCTCGGCCTTGGCGCCGAACTTGTCCGCGCCTTTGAGCATCACACTGACGTTGGCGTCACAGCGCAGCGAGCCCTCTTCCATGTTGCAGTCCGAGACGCCGGTGTAGAGCAGGATCTCCTTGAGGCGCGTAAGGTAATCAAAGGCCTCGTCGGGGCTGCGAAGATCGGGTTCGGAGACGATCTCCACCAGCGGCGTGCCACAGCGGTTCAGATCAATATAGCTACGGGTGGAGGAGTCGGGAAATCCGTCGTGCAGGCTCTTGCCGGCGTCCTCTTCCATGTGCAAGCGCGTCACGCCGATCGGCTTTGGATTGCCGTCGGCATCCGAAACGATGATCTCTCCGTGCTCGGCGATGGGTTTGTCAAACTGTGAGATCTGGTAGCCCTTGGGAAGGTCAGGGTAGAAATAGTTCTTCCGTGCAAAGACGCTGGTCTCACGAATCTGGCAACCAATGGCCTTGGCAGCCAGCACGGCGAATTCGACAGCCTGCCGGTTCAGCACGGGCAGGGCTCCAGGCAGGCCCAGGCAGACTGGACAGACGTGGGTGTTGGGCTCTCCCCCATACTCGTTTCGGCAGCCGCAGAAGGCCTTGGACCGGGTCAGGAGCTGGACGTGAACCTCGAGGCCGATCACGGGCTGGTACTTGGCAAGAACTTCCGGCGAAAGAGCAAAACCTGCGGACATGAGGTTGATTTTATCAATGGCCGAGAAGGGAGAGGCAGGCATACCAACTCTGGCCCGTGCGCCTTGCAGGCCGGCTTCCTCAAAGGCCAAGGCTCAGTCTCCGCCGCCACAGCCAGCCCTTCCGGCTGCGGAATCTCGGCAAAACCGCCGGCTGCTGGTTGATAAACTGGAGCCTGCATGATTCTTCCCTTCGTCCGCGAGCTGGTCGCGGATCTGGAACACTCCGAAGCCTTTGCGCGTGCGCGTCGGCATCTGGCTGGCGGTATGGGACGGAGACGTGTGTCTGGGCTGACCGCTGGCGCGCGAGCTTTGTACCTTCCCTATTTCGTGCGCGCCGCCCAGCCGCTCTCCGGCGAAGACGCGCCGGTGCTGGTACTGGTCTCGGACAACAAGGCTGCGGAGGCTCTTCATGCCGCAGTCCAGGTTGCCTGCGAGCTGACCGGCGCTCTGGAGAAGGAAGAGGTGCTGCGCCTGCCGGCGCACGACGTGCTCCCGTTTGAGAACCTTTCGCCGCACGGCGAGATCCAGGAGCAGCGCGCCGCCACATTATGGAAGCTGGCCAGCCGCCGTGCGGGGCACTCTCACTCCAGCCAGCCCGCTCGGCTGGTGATCGCTCCTATCGAAGCCGCCTGCATGCGGTTGTTTCCGCGCGAGTACTATGCCGCGCTCGCCCTGCGGCTGCGCCTGGGCGAGGAACATCTGCCGGAGATGCTGCTGGAGCACTTGCAGTCGGTAGGTTACAACCGGGTGGAGGTGGTGGAGATGACCGGGCAGGTCTCGATCCGGGGAGGCATTCTCGATGTCTATGGGCCCGAGATGGAGCGGCCTGTCCGCATCCAGTTCCTGGGCGATGAGATCGAGTCGATGCGCCGGTTTGATCCTGACTCACAGCGCTCTAGCTCGACCGTGGATGAGATCCTACTCTTGCCACTCACCGAGACGCCGGCCACCGAGGCTCTGCTGGATGCGATCAACGCGCAACTGACGCGGAGCGCCGCAGCAGTTGGAAAGAGCGATGCGGGAAGTACGGGCGATGCACAGGAGCCCGCCGAGACCATCCCCAAGACGACTTCTCCCGCAACGCACACCGGCGCGACGCCTGGCCAGGCGACCGTCTTCCCGGGTTGGGAGTTCTACGCCCCCGTTGCCGGGGCCCATTCTTCGCTGCTGGAGTTGCTCGGCCCCAAAACCCGCGTGCTGGTGGAAGAGCCGGCGATGGTGGCCAACCAGGGAGAACGATGGTGGAACAAGGTGGAGCAGCGCCACGACCGCTCCGGAGTCGGCGCGCTGGTGCGGCCATCGGATCTGTATCTGTCTCCATGGGAGTTGCAGGACGCCGTCCGCCGCTACGCCGGCTTGGATCTGGATCAACTGGGCGCGGTGGACGTACTGGACGGCGACCGCAGCGACGCCGCGGAGATCGAGTTCGCCACTCGGCCGACGATGCGTTTTCACGGTTCGATTCCGGCGCTGATCGACCATTTGAAGCTGCTGATGGAGAGTGAAGCGCGAGTGCTGATCGCTGCACCCAACCAGGGCGAGGTAGAGCGGCTGGCCGGGCTGATGCAGGAGTACGGCGTACCCTACCGCATCGGCTCGCGCGTCGAGTCACGTGGCGGAACAGGCGCCAATCTTTATTCGGAGTCCAGCCACCTCGCCGGCGATCTCCGTACGCCCGTCATCGTACGCCTGGCCATCTCCAATGGCGTGCAGGTGCTGGATCTGGACCGGCGCACGGCCCGGCAGGTGGTCATCCTTGGCGCCAACGACATCAACGACGAAGCCGACGTCATGGCCCGGCCAGAGCGGCGGCGCTCGAAGACCTCGGCGTTCGTCTCCGACTTCCGCGATCTCTCCGTGGGCGATTTTGTCGTGCACGTGGAGCATGGCATCGCCCGCTACGACGGACTGCGCACTCTGGAGCAACCCGACGGCTCCGAGCTCGATCTGATGATCCTCACCTTCGCCGAAGATGCGAAGCTCTACGTTCCCCTCACCCGGCTGGATCTGATCCAGAAGTATCGCTCCACCGAAACCGGCCCCGCGCCGCAGTTGAACCGGCTGGGATCACCCGCATGGAGCAAGACCAAGGCGCGGGTGAAAAAAGCCATGCAGGACATGGCCGAGGAGTTGCTCAAGCTCTACGCGCAACGCAAGGCTGCGGCCGGGACG
Source organism: Granulicella sp. (assembly GCA_027335345.1). Classification (GTDB taxonomy): domain Bacteria; phylum Acidobacteriota; class Terriglobia; order Terriglobales; family Acidobacteriaceae; genus Granulicella. The sequence continues at coordinate 45,965 of DAHWOF010000039.1, forward strand.
GCCTTTTCGCCGGACAACAACCTGCAGCGCGAGTTCGAAGACGCCTTCGACTTCAACGAGACAGACGATCAGCTCACCGCCATTGCGGACATCAAACAGGATATGGAATCGGTCCAGCCGATGGATCGCCTGCTGTGCGGCGATGTGGGCTACGGCAAAACCGAGGTGGCCATGCGCGCCGCCTTCAAGGCGGTCCAGGACGGCAAGCAAGTGGCCGTGCTGACGCCCACCACCGTGCTCTGCTTCCAGCACTTCGAGAGCTTCAAGCGGCGCTTCAGCAAGTTCCCGGTAGTGGTGGAGATGCTCTCTCGTTTTCGCACCGCCAAGGAGAAAAAGGAGATTCTGGAACGCACCGAGCAGGGCAAGGTGGACATTCTGATCGGAACCCATGCGCTACTCTCCAGGGAGCTCCGCTTTCAGGACCTCGGCCTGCTCATTGTGGACGAAGAGCAGCGCTTCGGCGTGCGGCACAAGGAGCGCCTGAAACAGATGCGCGCGGCCATCGATGTGCTCAGCATGAGCGCCACGCCCATCCCACGCACACTGCACATGTCTCTGGTGGGGCTGCGCGACATGAGCATCATCGAAACCCCTCCCAAGGACCGCATGGCGATCCAGACCATTGTGGCGAAGTTCGATGAAAAGCTGATTCGCACGGCGATCGAGGTTGAGCTGGAGCGCAGCGGACAGGTCTACTTTGTGCACAACCGAGTGGAGACGATCTACGAAATCGCCGCCAGGATCCGCGAGCTGGTTCCCCAGGCTCGGGTCGTGGTGGGGCACGGCCAGATGCCCGAAGCCGACCTCGAACGCACCATGCTGGCCTTCATGGACGGCGAGTACGACGTGCTCTGCGCTACCTCGATCATCGAGAATGGTCTGGACATACCCCGCGCCAATACCATCATCATCAACCGCGCAGACCGGCATGGGCTGAGCGAACTTTACCAGTTGCGCGGCCGCGTGGGCCGCTCCAACCGTCGGGCGTATGCGTATCTGCTCATTCCGCCCGAGCAGCAGTTGACGGAGATTGCGCGGCGCAGGCTGGCGGCGCTCAAAGAGTTCTCGGACCTGGGCGCCGGCTTCAAGATCGCAGCCCTGGACCTGGAGCTGCGCGGCGCAGGCAACATGCTGGGCGGTGAGCAGTCCGGCCACATCGAGGCCATTGGCTTTGAGATGTACACCACCATGCTGGAGGAGGCAGTCAGCCGGCTGAAGGGCGAGCCGCGCCAGGAGCGTCCTGCCGTAACGGTCAACCTGGGTATCTCGCTGCGGATCGACGACGAGTATATCCCCGAAGAGGGACAGAGGCTGAGGATGTACAAGCGCATAGCCTCCGCAGAGTCGACCGCCGGCCTCGCCGAGGTGCGCGCGGAGTTGGAGGATCGCTACGGCAAGCCGCCTGAGGGCGTCCTGCACCTGTTGCGGGCCGCTGAGATCCGGTTGATCGCCGAAGCGCTGGGCATCACCCAGATCGAACGCAAGCGAACCGCCATGGAAGAGGCAAAGCCAGCAGCTCCAGCCCGTTCGCCAGCCCCGCCCGCAGGACTCCCGGCGCAGTGGCCAAGACTGGGCAGCCAAAGGCCAGAGCTGGGCGGATGGGCCGTTGCCTCAACGCCGCTGCCCGGACGGCATGGCCAAGCCCCCCAGGTTCCAAGTCTTCAGTACTCCAACCGTGCGGCGGTTAACCGTCCCGTAACCAACGCCTCCATGGCGCTGCGCCAGACCACGCCAACTCGCTCCTCCGGCGCCGCGCAGGCCGGCTTGCTCCGGCCGATGCGGGAGATGCTCTACATCACCTTCAGTGACAAGTTGCACGCTACTCCGCAACCAGACGGGGTGGGAATCAACGTGGGCATGCTGATGAAGCTAGTGGCGCGCCAGGCAAAGCAGGGAGCCCGGCTTACTCCGCAAGGCACTCTGCGCTGGCCACTATCAGGCGCCCAGGCTGAAGTGGTTCTGGCCGAGACGCTCGATCTACTGGAGAGGCTACAACCCCAGCCGGGACCGCAGTGACTTGAGGGGACGCCCCAACCCTGGCAAAGCGGCCAGGGATTTGCCCCACGGAGAGATCCCGCAGCTTGTACAAAGGCACAGCGGGTGCGGATCTTCCCTTCCGTGTTGCCTCCAGGGAGGATGGAGCCGAGGATGCAATCCACAAAGACCGCACCGAGCGCTTGCGCCCCAGGGGGCCGGTGACGGACAATCCAGCTTATGCCTCTGGATCAAAGCCTCAAGTCCGCTATCACCACCCAGGCCGCACCCGCGGCCATCGGCCCTTACTCTCAATCCGTCCGCACCGGCGCCTTCTTGTACACTTCCGGCCAGGTCGGGCTGGATCCGGCCACCGGCCAACTGGTTCCGGGTGGAATCGAAGCCCAGACCGCGCGTGTCCTGGAAAACGTCCAAGCGCTCCTCCGCGCCGCTAGCCTGGACCTCGCTCATGTGGTTAAAACGACGGTTTACCTCAAGGATCTGGCCGATTTCGCCGCCATGAACGCGGTCTACGCCACGTATCTGGCTCCCGCGGGCATGGTCGCCCCGGCCCGCACCACCGTGCAAGTGGCTGCCCTTCCCAAGGACGCCCTCGTGGAGATCGACTGCATCGCCGTTATCCCTTCAGCCTGAATCCCGGCTCCGGCGCTCCCCCAGGGGAAGCACCCCTCTGCACCGGACGGCCTGCGTTTCGAATCAAACTCTTCAGGAGACAAAATGCCTGCCAGAGTGCAAAAGACCGACGCCGAGTGGCGCGAGCAGCTCACGCCCGAACAGTACCGTATCCTGCGCCAGAAGGGGACCGAACATCCCTTTCGCGGAGCTCTGCTGCACAACCACGCCGACGGCCTCTACCATTGCGCCGCCTGCGGCGCGCCCCTGTTCCACTCCCAGACCAAGTTCGATTCCGGCTCCGGCTGGCCCAGCTTCTTCCAACCAGTAACGGACGACGCCGTAGAGTTGGAGGAAGATCTCTCCCACGGCATGCGGCGCGTGGAGGTCACCTGCGCGGGCTGCGGAGGCCACCTCGGCCACGTCTTCCCGGACGGGCCCAGACCCACCGGCCAACGCTTTTGCATCAACTCAGGATCGCTGACCTTTCAGGAGCGTTCCGTCGACCCGGCAGAGTAAGCCGGCAGGAAACTTAAACACCGGAAGCCCCGGAGATGGCCGGGGCTTTGGTTGCAAGCCAGCTTTCGCGCCGAATGAGTTAACCCTTGACGACCTTGCCTGCCTTGATGCAGCGGGTGCAGACCGTCACGCGCTTGGAGCCGCCGACCGGCGAAGCAGCCTTCACCGATTGCAGATTCGGGTTCCAGCGCCGCCGGGTTACGTTGTGCGCGTGCGAGATGTTGTTGCCAAACTGCGGGCCCTTGCCGCAATACTCACATACCTGTGCCATCACATCACTCCCAACCATCGGAACTTGAACCGCACCTGGCAGAGAACAACACCTGCCTGGAGAGCGCTGCTACCCTTGAACCCCAGCAGCCCTGAAGACGTTGGTGAAAGGGTAACTCTGCTCCAGCTTCCATCCTTGCCCGCCGGTCTGGCCCACCGTTCTGGCCCGGGCCCAATCCGGTTCTCCGTCCGGCCGCGACCTCGCCAAAAGGACCACGGAGAGGATGGTAGGCACGAGCGGATTCGAACCGCTGACCTCTACCGTGTCAAGGTAGCGCTCTAACCAACTGAGCTACGCGCCTCTGGTGCGTCTATTCAGTTTACCCGGCTCCG
>DAHWOF010000047.1 GCA_027335345.1 Granulicella sp.
GCGGCCATCCTGGCCAGCCTCACTTCGACCTGCCGCCGCCACGACGTGGACCCGCAGCTCTATCTCACCCAACTGCTGGTCAACCTGCCTGCGCTCCACATCAACGACCTGCCTGCCTGGCTACCCGACCGCTGGAAAGCCACGCAGCAAACACGGCAGGCCGCGCTGTAAGGCCGCATTCCGCAGGCTTGGAGCCGACTTGGGGTTGACGTAACGCTTACGTTAGCTTGTGAGGTCGTTCCTCTTTTGCCTAGTCCTTCTGAAAAGGGGAAAATGGCGGAGAGTGAGGGATTCGAACCCCCGATAGCCTTGCGACTATGTCTGATTTCGAGTCAGGTGCATTCAACCGGGCTCTGCCAACTCTCCGTCGTAAGCCGCTGTGGCCTAAGGACCCGCCCAGATCGGACGGATCTTGCCTGCGTCTTCGTCCAGCGCTCCTGGGCAGGAGCATCTCTGGCTCTCCCAGAGCTTCCCGGGACCTCCAGGAACCGATGATCAAAGGCTCCGGGAACTCAAGGCTCGCCGAGGATCGAGCAGATCTCCCTCGATGGTGGGTTCTCCGCTCGCTCTATCGCAAGTGTACTGGCAAAAGCGATGTCCGTGCAATCGCGACTTCGAGACCACTGTACTCTTGGCATCTCTTCCGGGTGACTCGATTTCGGTCCCTCTCACGACGGTTCCGCTCATGCCGCTTGGGTCGAGGGGCCTCTCTTGCTCGTAGCCGGTTATCGGAGATTCAGGGTCTGATTCCGGTAGGTTCAGAGGCGCAATTACTATCATGAGGACTATAAATCTCAAGTGAGTTAATTAGGATACAGACCCGAACCCTCTCTGAGGACTCATTGGGCACTGGAGGAAGATGATGGCAACCATTCCCGACGCGGTCATGGGACAACACCCCACATCGACACGTGTCTTATCAACAAATATTCACCTGATCCGCTGGGTGGAAAAGATGGCGGATCTCACCCGGCCGGCGGCAATTCACTGGGTAGACGGATCCGAAGATGAGAACCAGTACCTCTGCCAACAGCTTGTTGACTCCGGTACGTTTATCCGACTGAATCAGGAGCTTTGGCCGGGTTGTTACCTGGCTCGTTCTTCGCCCAAGGACGTGGCGCGGGTAGAGGATCGCACCTTCATCTGCTCTTACTCCAAAGACGATGCGGGACCCACCAATAACTGGGAGGCTCCCTATGCCATGCGCAAGAAACTCAAGGATCTTTTTCGGGGGTGCATGCGCGGCCGGACGATGTACGTTCTGCCCTTCTCGATGGGCCCGGTCGGATCACCCATGTCGCGCATCGGCGTGCAGCTCACCGATTCTGCTTACGTTGTGGTGAACATGCGCATCATGACCCGCATCGGGCTGCCGGTATTCGCCGAGATCGACAAGGATATCCACCGCGTAGTGCCGTGCATGCACTCGGTCGGAGCTCCTTTGGAGCCCGGTCAGCAGGATGTTCCCTGGCCGCAGAATGACACCAAGTATATTGTGCACTTTCCGGAGACCAGAGAGATATGGAGCTATGGTTCCGGCTATGGCGGCAATGCGCTGTTGGGCAAGAAGTGCTTCGCCCTGCGAATCGCCACCAATCTCGCCCGCGATGAAGGTTGGATGGCCGAGCACATGCTGATTCTGGGGCTGGAGTCTCCGGTGGGAGAAAAGACCTATCTGGCAGCGGCATTCCCCTCTGCCTGCGGCAAGACCAACCTCGCCATGCTGATTCCGCCCAAGGGATTTGAAGGCTGGAAGACCTGGACGGTGGGCGATGACATCGCATGGCTCCGTCCCGACGAGACTGGCCGTATCCGCGGCATGAATCCAGAGACTGGCTTCTTCGGCGTTGCTCCCGGAACCAGCATCAAGACCAATCCCAACGCTATGGCCACCCTGAGCCGGAATACCATCTTCACCAATGTGGCCCTTACCCCGGAGGGCGGCGTCTGGTGGGAGGGCATGACTGATGAGCCGCCAGCCAAGTGCATGGACTGGAAGGGCGAGCCCTGGACTCCCGAGATTGGGCGCCAGACCGGGCGCACTGCGGCGCATCCGAACGGCCGTTTCACCGCTCCCGCCTCGCAGTGCCCATCCTTCGACCTGGCCGCATCGGAGTCTCCCGACGGGGTACCCATCGCCGCCTTCGTCTTCGGGGGAAGGCGCTCCACCGCCATTCCCTTGGTGGTGCAAGCCTTCAACTGGTCTTCCGGGGTCTATCTCGGCGCCACCATGGGCTCGGAGACTACCGCTGCCGCCGAAGGCGCGGTCGGAAAAGTCCGTCGCGATCCCATGGCCATGCTGCCGTTCTGCGGCTATCACATGGGCGACTACTTCCGCCACTGGCTTACCATGCAGCGGCAACTCACCATTACGCCTCGCGTCTTCCAGGTCAATTGGTTCCTCAAAGACAAGGATGGCAAGTTCCTGTGGCCTGGGTACAGCGAGAATATGAGGGTGTTGAAGTGGATCGTCGATCGTGCTCGTGGACGCGCCCAGGGCAGGGAGACCCCCATCGGTTGGGTCCCGCGTTATCAGGACATCAACTGGGAGGGACTCAATATCTCTCCAGAAACCTTTGCCCAACTGGAAGCGGTGGACCGCAAAGCATGGTTGCGGGAGGTCATGGACCATGAAGAGCTCTTCCTCGCACTGCATGACCATTTGCCGGCCGAGATGATCTATGAGCGCGAGTTGCTCATCTGCCGTTTATGATCCTTCGGCGCGAGAGAAGATCTGCGCCATCAGTCGCGGAACAATCGCCTGAATGCTCACTTCATCCAGAACCTTGGGACTGAAGCGGGCATTCAGCGCAAACCCCTCCAGCAGCGCTTCGATTTCCAGGGTGCTGCAGCGCATCTCTGCCGGCAGGCTGCTCTTCTCCGGAAACAGATCCGATAGCTCCCGGCGGTTCACGGAGGTGCTGGCCTCCAGATGCATCTCCGCCAGTCTGGCCTGCATCCGCGGATGGCGCAAAGCAAAAAGTTTGAACTCAATTTGCAATAACTGAGTCTGAGTATCGTAGATCTGTTCGACGATGTAACCAATCAGGGCTTGATAGCGCGCCTCCTGATCCTGCAGGCCCTGCACGCGCTCCCGCACCGCCCTCGCATGCTTCTGCGCCGCCAGCGTGCGCAGCGTAAGAAAGACTTCGGTCTTGCTGGCAAAGTTCGCATAGAAGGCCCCACGACTGCGGCCGGCCTCAGCGGCGATGTCCTCAATGCGCGAAGCCTCAAAACCGTCACGGGCAAAGATCTTTTCCGCCGCTCGCAATAACTCCGCTCTGGTCTTCTCCGACTTCAGCATCTGCCGGAGAACAGGCTTCTGCTCCTCGTTCACCAATCGGATCCCTCGCTCCGGGTTTTGTCTTCGTCGAGACATTTTTTGAATCCATTCTCCACCTTCGAGCATAATATACACACGTGTATATTTTCGGAGACTCTCCCGAAGGCAACCGTACTTTCTTTTAGAGGTCCTTACCCCATGACATCTCGTTCCGTTCTGAGGAGATCTCTTGCGCTAGCCGTCACGGTCCTGTCAGCGGCGCAGTTGGCCGGATGCAAGAGTGGTGGCCCTCCGCCCGCGATGCAGGCGGCCTTTGGGCCGCTGCCGGTAATGGTCACCGTAGCCAAGCAACAAAATGTTCCGGTGATCGGGCATTGGGTAGCGACCACGGACGGATACGTCAATGCGCAGATTCAGCCGCAGGTCTCGGGCTACCTGATCCGCCAGGACTACAAAGAGGGAAGTGAGGTCCATAAGGGTCAGGTTCTCTTTGAGATCGATCCGCGTCCCTTCCAGGCCGTTTTGGATCAGGCGAACGCCTCACTGGCGCAGGCCCAAGCGCAGTTGCGGCTTGCCCAGATCAACGTGCGCCGCGACACTCCGTTAGCCGCGGCGCGCGCCATTCCGCAGAGTCAACTGGATACGGAGGTCCAGACCGAGGCGGCTGAGAAGGGCGCCGTAGCTAGCGCCCAGGCCAGCGTAGAGTCCGCGTCGTTGAACCTTGGGTTCACCCAGGTGCGTTCGCTCATCGATGGTGTCGCGGGTCAGGCCATGCTGCAGGTCGGCAATCTGGTCAGCCCTATCTCGGTCCTTACCTCGGTATCGCAGGTCAACCCCATCAAAGTCTACTTTTACATCAGCGAGCAAGAGTATCTTGCTCTGGCGGCACAAGCCGCTTCGCACGGCAAGTCTGACCTTCTGCAGAGCGGCAATCTGATTCCCATCCAACTCACCCTGGCCAATAATCAGGTCTTTCCGCACGTAGGTCATATCATCTTTGTGGACCGCGCGGTGACGGCACAAACCGGGAGCATTCGTTTGGCAGCGGCCTTTGCCAATCCTGGCAATCTGTTGCGCCCGGGCGAGTTTGGACGCGTCTCGGCGCAGACCTCCGTGCTGCGAGATGCCGTTGTAGCTCCGCAACGCGCCGTTACCGAGCTTCAGGGTCTGCATCAGCTTTTTGTCGTGGGGGATGACCATGTCGCCCATGTTCGCACGGTGCAACTCGGTCCTCAAATTGGCCCGGAAATCGTCATCACCAGTGGATTGAAGGCAGGCGAGCAGGTGATTACCCAGGGTATGGACAAGGTGCGGGACGGAATGAAGGTCATAGCCCAACCGGATACCACTCCCCAACCGGCCGTTGATCCAACCTCCTCCGCGCCGGAGCAGAGCGCAGACCAGCAGGGAAATTGACCTATGATCTCAAAGTTCTTCATACGCCGGCCGATTGTGGCCATGGTGATCGCCATTCTCATGGTGGTCGGCGGCATCATATCGCTGTTGAGCCTGCCCACTGCGCAGTACCCGAATATTGTTCCACCGGAGATCATGGTCCAGGCCACCTATCCGGGCGCGGACGCGGAGACGATGGTGGATTCAGTGGCTACGCCCATCGAGCAGCAGATGAACGGCGTGGACAACATGAACTACATGCAGTCCATCAACGCGAGCAATGGCTTGACCCAGCTCATCGTGGACTTCGGCGTAGACACCAATCCCGACACCGACCAGATTCTCTCCCAGCTCCGTGTCTCCCAGGCGCAGAGCCAACTGCCGGCAGAGGTGAACACGGCCGGCATTACCGTTCAGAAGTCGCTCTCCTCGCCGCTGATGCTGCTGGCGATTACTTCACCGCATTCCACCTACAATGGCATCTTCCTGGCCAACTACGCCTACATCCATCTGGCGGATGACCTGACAAGGGTCAAGGGCGTCTCGCGCATCCAGATCTTTGGCGCCGGCCAGTATGCCATGCGCATCTGGGTCAAGCCGGACAAGCTGGCCCGGCTCGGCGTCACCATTCCCCAGATCGAACAGGCCCTGCTGGCTCAGAACACTGTCAACCCGGCCGGGCAGATCGGCGGCGAACCGGTTCCCAATGGTCAGCAGTTTACGTATACTGTGCGCACCCATGGACGTCTGCTCACCGCCCAGGAGTTTGGCAACATCATTCTGCGCAGTAATCCTGACGGCTCCGTGCTTCACCTGCGCGATGTGGCCCGGATCGAACTTGGCGACCAGACCTACAACCTCAACGGCCTGTTCAACGGGAAGCCGGCCGCCGTCATGGCCGTCTATCAGCTCCCTGGAACCAATGCTGTTCAGACGGCCAAGAACGTCCGCATGGAGTTGGCAAGGCTCTCGGCGAGCTTCCCTGCGGATATGGCATCGGCTGTTCCGCTGGACACTACCAAGGCAGTCAGCGCCGGCATGCATGAGATTCTGATCACCCTGCTGCTGGCGTTGGGGTTGGTCATCCTGGTGGTCTACGTCTTCCTGCAAGGCTGGCGGGCGACATTGATTCCCCTGCTGGCAGTCCCGGTCTCCCTGATCGGCACCTTCATGGTCTTCCCGTTGCTGGGCTTCTCCGTCAACACTCTTTCGCTCTTTGGGCTGGTCCTGGCTATCGGTCTGGTGGTGGATGATGCCATCGTGGTGGTCGAAGCGGTAGAGCATCACATTGAGGAGGGCATGACGCCTCTGGAGGCCTCCTACGCCGCCATGGAGCAGGTCGCCAGTCCGGTGATTGCCATCGCGTTGATCCTTGCCTCAGTCTTTATTCCCACGGCGTTCATTCCAGGCATCACGGGGCGTCTGTACCAGCAGTTCGCGGTTACCATCGCCATCTCCGTTCTCTTTTCTGCCTTCAACGCCCTGACGCTCAGCCCAGCACTCTGCGCGCTGTTGCTCAAACCGAGGACTGAGTCCAAGGGTCTGCTGGCGAGGTTCTTCCGCTGGTTTGACCGCGTCTTCCGCCGCGTCACCCATGGGTACGTCACCGCCTCCGGATGGTTGGTGCATAAGTCGTTGGTGGGTGTGCTGACGCTGGCTGTTGTCAGCGTCTTTGTGCTGCTGCTCGGCTCCCGCTTGCCAGGAGGCTTCCTTCCGACCGAGGATCAGGGTTACGCCTTCGTCAACCTGCAACTTCCCCAGGGGGCCAGTTTGCAACGGACGACGGAGGCCGCCCTGCAGATTGATCGAGCGCTGCATCAGGTGCCCGGGGTTCAGAGTGTGGTGGATGTGGTCGGCTTCAGCCTACTCTCCCAGGCCCAGACCACTTATAGCGGCTTCTTCTTCGTCACCTTCAAAGATTGGAACCAGCGCACAGCGCCGGACGAGCGCTTCCAGGCCCTGCAAGCCAATCTCGCCCGGGCGCTGGCGGGGATCAAAGAGGGTATCGCCTTCTCCTTTACTCCGCCAGCGATCCCTGGGCTGGGCACCTCGGGAGGCGTCAGCATGGTTCTGGAGGATCGCTCCGGCGGCAATGACCCCAACTTCTTGACCGCCAACGTGTACCGGTACCTTGGCGCCCTTAGCAAGCGTCCTGAGATCGCGGCTGCGATTCCCAGTTACTTTCCCGCGGTTCCGCAGCTCTATGTGGATGTGGACCGTGAGAAGGCCGAGCAGGATCAGGTAAACCTGAGCGATATCTATACCACCATGCAAGCGTTCCTGGGCGGCACGCTGGTGAACTACTTCAACCGTTTCGGACGGGAGTGGCAGACCTACATCGAAGCAGAGGGAAGCTCGCGCACGGACATCGGAGACATCAGCCAGTTCTACGTCACCGCAGCCAACGGCAAGCGTGTCCCGCTCGCTTCTCTGGTTACGGTGCGGCGCATCACCGGTCCGGAGTTCATTACCCGCTTCAATGAGTTTGAGGCCGCCGATATCACCATCGTCGCCAAGCCCGGCTACAGCTCCGGCCAGGTCATGGACGCTCTGGAGTCCGTCTTTCAGCAGACCATGCCCCCTGGCATAGGGATGGACTACTCTGGTCTCAGCTTCCAGCAGAAGAAGGCGGAGCAGAGCATCCCCGCATGGGTGGTGTATGCTCTCTCCCTTCTGCTCTGCTTCCTCATCCTCGCCGCGCAGTATGAGAGCTGGTCGCTTCCCTTCGGTGTGCTTCTGAGCACCCCGATCGCTATTTTGGGCGCCTATCTTGCGCTCATGGCGCGTCACCAGGAGAATGATGTCTTCGCTCAGATCGGCCTGGTGATGCTGATCGGTCTCTCCGCCAAAAACGCAATCCTGATCGTCGAGTTCGCCAAAGACGAGTACGAAAAGGGCGAGACCCTTTTCGAAGCCGCGATGAACGGCGCCAGGCTGCGCTTTCGCCCCATTCTGATGACAGCCTTTGCCTTCATTCTGGGCTGCATCCCGCTCTGGTTTGCTCATGGCGCCGGAGGCGTCTCGCGCCAGATCCTGGGCACGGTGGTCATCGGTGGCATGTCGGCTGCAACCCTGCTCGCCATCTTCCTGATCCCGGTCACCTTTACCCTCGCCGAACGCTTCGCCGGCTGGTTCGGCAAGGAACACAGCGGCTCACTGGAGCTGAAAGGACACCCGGCCCACCGCCGAAGTCCTGAGGATCTAGCCGATCTCAGCCATCATCCGAACCCTCTATCCGGGCACGGCGAGGGCCCGGATCACCCCGAAGGAGGCCGGGAATGAACCGATCTCTGCGCTCCCTCTCTGACGCCAACCGCAGCGTGGCTCTTCTGCTCGCCGCCGGTCTCGGATTCTCTCTCGCCGGTTGCAACGCCGGCCCGAATTACAAGCGACCGGTCGTGAACCTCCCGTCCAGCTATCGCGGGGCCATGGCGCCGGAGATCGCATCTTCGGCCGGCGCCGCAGCCAAACCCAGCACCGCAGCCAAATCCGGCGCGGACGCCAAACCGGCAACTACCCCGCTCGGGGCCCAAAGTTGGCAGACCGTCTTTACCGATCCGGCTCTTCAGCAGCTCATCCGCCAAGCGCTCCAGAACAACTACGACGTCAAGATTGCCGCAGACCGGGTTCTGGAAGAACAGGCCCGGCTCGGCATGACCAAGGCGGCCGCCTATCCAAGCGTCGATGTGGGCGCGTCTTATGTAGCCTTGGGGTTGCCCGGGGGACTGCTCGGCAACTCCAACAGCTCACAGTCCACTTACTTCTTCGGTGGGCTAACCGGATCTGTGGCCTGGAATCTGGACTTCTGGGGTTACTACCGCCGCCAGACGGAGGCTCAGCGGGCCTACCTGCGAGCAACCGAGTGGGCCCGGCAGACCACCTACAGCACCCTGATCGAGGAAGTCGCAACCGACTACTATCAGCTGCGCTCCCTGGATGCCCAACTCGACCTCACTCGCAAGACACTCCAAGCGCGTCAACAATCGCTGGATCTCACCCGAACCCTGGAGCGTGGCGGAGCAGAAACACTGGCCGATGTGCGCCAGGCCGAAGAGCTTTGCTATACCGCTCAGGCGCAGATTCCTGCGCTTCAGAGTCAGATTGCCAGCCAGGAGAACGACCTCCGTCTGCTGCTTGGGGAAGCCCCAGGACCGATCGTTCGCGGTGATGCCGTCGCCGATGCCCCGCACCCGGTAGAGGTTCCGGTTGGGCTTCCCTCTGATCTTCTCGAACGCCGGCCGGACGTTCGCCGTGCCGAAGAGCTTCTTGTTCAGGCCAACGCCAACATCGGCGTCGCCCGCGCCGCATACTTTCCGCAGCTTTCGATCACGGCGCAGGGCGGCCTTGGCAGCAGCCAGTTTGACGAACTGCTGAATCCTGCCAACGGTTACTACTATGCCGTCGGTGGCCTCACCCAGCCTATCTTCGATGCAGGCAAGATCCGCAATAACTACCACCTGGCGCTCTCCGCGCACAAAGAGCTGCTGGACACCTACCAGCAGACGATCGCCGAGGCGCTGCGCGATGTCTCCAACGCTTTGGTGGCTTACCACAAGAGCCGCGAGTACCGTGATCTCGAAGAGAAGCAGGTTGCCGCCGCCGCCGATGCGCTGCGTCTGGCGCGCATCCGCTATCAGGGCGGCGCCACCAGCTATCTGGAAGTGTTGACCACAGACACGAATCTCTACAACGCGGAGCTGACCCTGAACGCCGCCGAGCAGCAGGAGGCCCTCGCTCTGGTACAGCTCTACAACGCGCTGGGCGGCGGCTGGTAGGCATCTCTCCCTCAGGTTCCCTGGGTTATGCTGGCGTCACTGCCGGCATCCCTGGCAGCATGCTTTCCCAGCCGCGCCGGCGGGCATCTTCGTTCGTCTTCTTTGCGGTCTTCTTTGCGTGGTCTATTTGTGCTCCGCCGCGTACAATATCTTTGGTCTTGATTTCGCTCACTAAAGGAGAAGCGAGGAATATGAACCAGGTCCGAGTTCGGAAGTGCTTTGTATGGATTGGGGTGGCAGCCGTTGGCCTGACGGCGATTGCGGCTCGCGCCCAGGAACACGCACCGTTGCCGAGCGGACCAGCGCCGATTCTCGTAACTGTTCGGGAGACGCCAAAGCCCGGTCAGGAATTCACCCATGCCAAGCTGGAAGCCGAAATTGCAGCGGCCCTCGACTCGGCCAAAGCGAAGGAATATTACCTGGGCATGGGAGCGATCTCCGGATCCGAAGACCTTATGTTTCTCTCAGGTTACGCCTCTCTGCAGGAGATGGCGGACGTGCATGACAACGATGATACGATCATCGGGGACAAGTTGGACACCCTCGAAGCGGAGCACAGTGCGACGCTTGCCAAAACCGAGACGTCGATCTGGCGGCTACGTCCAGACTTGAGCAATCCACAGCCGGAGAGTCTCGGCAGTATGCGCTTCATGGACGTGGTCCAGATTCACGTCAAGCTCGGGCACGACACGGAGTTCTCTGATGTCATCCGGAAGACTGGTGATGTTTGGGCTCAGACTGATCCGAACTTCCACTACATGGTCTATCAGCAGATCTTCGGCAATGGGAAGGACAACTCTTTCTTGATCCTAATTCCGGTCAAGGCGCTCTCCGATATCGACCGGCACCAGTCCCTCGCCGAACAATACCTCAAAAACATGGGCGAGCAAGTGCATAAGCATATTCTGGGAATTGTGAGCTCGGACTACGATAGCGTCCAGAGCAATCTCTACGTATTTACTCCTAGTATGAGCCGCCTTCCAGATAGCTGGACGCAGAACGATATGAGCTTCTGGCATCCAGAACCTCTAACCTCGACTCCGGCCAAGAAGCCGCTCACGACGGCTCCGGCCAAGGCATCGGAGCCAAGTCATCAGTGAAGCAGGAGCAAGAGTGAGCCGCCCCCGAACTTCGTTTAAAGTTCGAGGGCGGTTTTTCCTGTAGGCCATGAAACATAGGAGGGATGGGAGATGCCTTCCTCCGTTTCCCCAATCGACGCAAGGCGCTTCGATAGAGGGTTCGCCAAGGAGAAGGATGTCCGACGCGGAACCGGCGATGTCCAACAGAGCCGATTCGCCGAACTTTGATAGATCCGGAGGTGGGGCAACCGACGGCGGAGCGGTTGCGCTAGCGGGGCATCCGTGAGAAGTTGTTCTATGCCCGAAAGGTATGGCCCGCTTCGCAAGACCCATCCATACTGGAAAAGAGATTGTACGTTGGTATTGAGGTCGGCTTCGTGCCGTGTCTGAGCAGTTCGCCAAGGAGAAGGCGAGACACAGATGCTTGGTGGCTCTGCAGGTGTGCAATCCTCAAATTCCAAAGATCAAAGAGGTAAAGAAGGACGGCTGCCTAGCAGGGCAGCCGTCTTCGATGTGCAACAGAGAGCCTGTGGCTTAGCGGCGTCCACCACCACCGCCGTGGAAGCCACCTCCACCGCCATGGAAGCCACCGCCATGGAAGCCACCACCACCGCCGTGGAAGCCACCACCGCCCACACCATGAAAGCCGCCGCCGTGCCATCCGCCGCCGTGCCATCCGCCCCAGCCGCCACCGTGCCATCCGCCCCAGCCACCACCGTGCCATCCGCCCCAGCCACCACCCCAGCCACCGCCGTGCCATCCGCCCCAACCACCACCCCAGCCAAGGTGGTACCAGGGACCGGCGCCGATGAACACACCGCCATTAAACCACTGCGGGCCATAATAGCCATAAGGAGCGCAGGCATAAGGGGGATAGGAGTAATATCCCCATTGGCAAACCGGCGGACCGGCAGGAACGCCCCCGATGTCAACACCGAATGAAATCTGCGCGCCGGCAGAGACCGTGATGAATCCGAACAGCACGGCCAGTAAAAGATATCTGAGACTACGCATAGCAGTTCTCCTTGAGTTGCTTCGTCTCCAGCTCGCCTGGTTGGTCAGCGCAGACCGAAAGCTCCGGGCGCTTGCTTTGCGACCGGTCTCGATGGTATTGAACACAAGGATACCGGAAGAGTCTCGCATTAGTCGACCCAGGGAGGATGTGCCAGGGAGGATGTGAGCAGCAATTCTAAGTGGGAAGGAACCTGCGTGGAGACTTGGCAATCGGTAGGGATCTGATTGTCTTGGGGTATGGGGATTCTGGAATCGCTGTTGGCGGGGCTACGGACGGTAAGCGGCAGTTTTCCGGATGCGCGGCGGGGTGCGATCGATTATCCGATGGCCGATGTGACCATGGCGGCCTTCTCGATGTTCTTCATGCAGAGCGAGTCGTTTCTTGGCTATCAGAAGCGGTTGGAACGCGGCCAGAACGACTCCAACTGCCGCACCTTGTTCGGCATCGCGAAGATTCCCACCGACAACCACATCCGCACGTTGCTGGACAGGGTGGCGCCGGACAGCTTGCGGCCCTGCTTTGATCAGGCGTTGGAGACGCTGGCCGAACAGGACGGCTTGCGCGATTTTCAGCGGCTCGGCGGCCGCCTGCTGGTGGCTCTGGACGGGACCGAATACTTTGTGTCGCAGAAGATCTGCTGCCCACGCTGCCTGAAGCGGGAGCGCTCCAGCGGCAAGACCGAGTATTACCACGCTCTGCTCGGGGCCACGCTGGTAGCGCCGGGACACAATCGCGTCTTGCCGTTGGTGCCGGAGTTCATCGCTGCGCAGGACGGACAGGTAAAACAAGATTGCGAACGCAACGCCGCCAAGCGCTGGCTTAAAGATCACGGCCCACACCTGGCCCGATTGCGCCCCATCTACCTGGGCGATGCGCTGTTTGCCTGCCAGCCGCTGGCCGAGGCGGTGCGGGCTACCGGGGCCGACTTCCTCTTCGTCAGCAAGCCGGAGAGCCATAAGACGCTCTACGAATATCTGCGCGGGGCCGAGTTCCAACAGCACACGGTGGCGGAGCGCCGTCCCGAAGGCCACAGCCAAACCTATGGCTATCGCTGGACCGAGACCATGCCCCTGCGCGACGGCAAAGACGCCCTGGCCGTGCAATGGCTGGAGATAACTATCACCAACTCGGTCGGAAAGACCACCTATCGCAATGCTTTCGTGACCAGCCTGGGGATTACGGCCGACAACGTGGCCGAGCTCGCCGCCTGTGCCCGCGCCCGGTGGAAGGTCGAAAATGAAAGCTTCAATGTGCTGAAGAATAACGGCTACAACCTGGCCCACAACTTCGGACACGGCAACAGCATCTGGCGGCCACCTTTGCCGCGCTCAATCTGCTGGCCTTCGCCTTCCACACCGTCCTGGACTGCCTGGAAACCCGCTGGCAACAGGCCCGCCAAGCCATCGGCACGCGCAAAGCCTTCTTCGCCGACCTCCACCGCATCACCGGCTACTGCTTGTTTCCAAACTGGTCGGAGCTATTTCTTGCCATGGTTTCCGGCAAAGCTCCCCCCACTTAGAATTGCTGGATTGACGAGTTCAAGGTCGCCAGTTGGGACAGCAGCGGGGTTCTAGCTACGGGGCGGTAGCTCGGCGGCTCCACCGACAGAATTTTGAAAACCCGTTTTTCTCCGCCATCCGTGGTCTCAGTCAATTTCCCCGTTCTACCGATGTCCGATTTTTGCAAGAAGATGAACAATATGGAGCAGGATGAGCTTGTTCCTACGAGATCGCCCGTTCCGTTCCAGGACTATTGCAGCCCCGGGGAAGGCTCCCACACATGCAGCGGTGAAGAAATCCTGACGCTCCGCGATCCAACGGAGAGGAATGCCCGCCTATCAGGTTGCCTGCACTGCCTAACTGCCTTCTTCTGACGCGCGCCTTGCTGGCAGCATCCCGCCCCAGCCCGCCGCGGTATGGATCAGCCCGCCATCCCGAACCCTTCGAGGGAAGACCTTCGGCTCTAAATTCAAAGCATACCTGTCTCAAAAACGTTGACACGTTCCGCTTGGAATGCCACACACCCACTCAATTCCATCGACATCGATGATATCACCTGTGATATCATGGCGTTTGTGAGGGTTGTCCTCGATACATCCGTGATCATCACTGCGCTCCGGTCCAGCACCGGCGCGGCGGCGGAAGTCATCAAGCTGGCGCTTCGACGAGAACTGGCGCCCCTTATGGAGTACAAGCTGGCGTGCGAGTATCGAGATGTGGCGTTGCGGCCAGAACAGTTGCATGTGACGAACAAATCGAAGGCAGAGAGGTCGGTGATCCTGAATGCTTTGGAAGCAGTTGCAGAACCCGTCTTTGTTGCATTCCGATACCGACCGTTATCACCGGACGCAAATGACGACATGGTTCTGGATGTGGCCATCAACGGAAAGGCCGACGCGATTGTAACCAATAATACGCGGCATTTTCGACGGGCGGCGGAACGATTTGACATAGACCTGCTGGCCCCTGCGGAGTTGTTGAGCGAATTCAGGAAGAGGAGATAGAGCGTATGCCTGTGAGTCGGAAGAAAATCGTCGTGAGCAAGTTTCCCCTCAGGCTCATGCCCTCTGTCCGTCGGATCGCGGAGAGCTTCTCTGAAAAAGAAGGCGTCTCGCTCAACCAGTTCATCAACGTCGCGGTAGCAGAAAAGCTTGCCCATCTTCAGCACGAAGAATGGCTGGCACACAGGCCTAAAGCCACGGATGCATTGATTGGCAAAGCTCTCGAAGCGCTTGAGCGTCCCACGGGACCTTCGCCGGATGAATTCGACAGGGTTCCGGCCGGCTATGCGTCGGTGCGTCGAAAAGTGTCCGGCAAATGAAAGATGAGCAGGAGCAGCGACCGCAAACGCTATTTTGCGAGCACATTGCAATCCGCCCTCCCTGCCGCGACTGTTCGCAATCGGTGATAGAGGGCTTGGCTTGCGGCCCGAGGACTGCAAGTCTCTTCATTCCTGGGTTATCGTGAGAGCCGAGAACGGGAGGATTTCTGGTTTCCGGCGACCCTCGGAGGACCATACTTCCCGAGGTGGAGGTTGCTAGCTACTTCGCCACCGGCGAGTCGAGTGCGATGGGCCGGGCGAAACTTGGGCTCATCTCGTTGGCCAGAAGACACAGCAGCTTACTGGTATCTCCTCCCGGCCCGCAGTAAACTCCCGCTTGCCGCAGCCTGTCAGCGATTCACAAGCAATCGCTCCACAGCAAGGTTGTTATTCGCCCAACATGGTGAGACGCCTTCTCACAACTTACATCGTCAGCTTTGATTTTCCTGTTCGACGGCTGTTCCTACTCTTGTCAATGAAGTGAGCAACGCGGATACTGCGCCTGCAACGCGTTCCTGGGTTACCGAGTCGGGCAAAGGAATCGTCAGGGCCCTTCCGTTGGTTTGAGCGTCCCGTGTGAACAATGCGGAGAGTGTCTGACTCAAATGCTTTGAAGGTGGGTCCGCCTTTCCTTTGGCCGTCTCCCCAGCGAACGATTCGATCAGCTTCAGGCCCGCCTCGATAAACGACGCCGTCGCAAGTGCAAGTCCGTTGCCGCCTGGGGCATGTATGGTTGCTGGAGCAGCGCCCGCGGTTTCCAACACCTTAGCGCCAGCCATACTGGGAGGCTGTAACGGACCATCGGTTTGCGGTGGCATGACGGCCAGCGGAATGGAAGGAGCGTGGTCCAGTACCGGCTTCGGTCTGCCGGGCGGTTCGGCGAAGATCTCTTTCACGGCTTGCATCATCGTCTTACGGCCGAGTTTCTCAAAGCTTACCTCGCCAGTAGGCGAATCGAAGACACCTGCGAACAGCGACTTCTTGAGGCGCAGCGTATCCCAGACACGCTCTTCGATGCTCTTTTCTGTCAGCATGTGAATCACGTGCACCGGCCTCGTCTGGCCCAACCGATGCACACGCCCGATGCGCTGCTCCAGCCGCGCCGGGTTCCATGGCGGCTCGAAGTTCACCACGACCGAGGCGGATTGCAGGTTAAGGCCGACGCCTCCCGCATCGGTGGAAAGGAAAACCTTGCATGCGGGGTCGTTACGGAACTTCTCCATCAAGGCGCCGCGCTGCCGTGAAGGCACGCCGCCGTGGAGCGACACAAACCCGATTCCCAGCTTGCGCAACTCCTCGCCGGCAAGGTGCGTCATCCGCTCATATTCGCTGAATACAACCGCTTTGCGATCTTCTTCCAGCACCAGATCGGTCATGATCTCGCGAAACTCCTGGAGTTTGGGCGAATGATGGGTTTTCTTGTCGAAGAGGAATGTTGAGTTACACAACATGCGCATATTCTGAATGCAGCAAAGGATGCGCTTCTGATCGATCTCAGAGAGCCATCCCTGCTTTTCCCATTTGCGCATGAGTCGGGCGAGAATGTCGCTCTGCTCGTAGTAAGGCTCTGCCTGCTGGTTGGTCAGCGGCACGCGGAAGACTTTGTCCGTCCTCTCCGGAAGCTCCTTCAGCACCTCCGGACGTGTGCGGCGCAGCAGAATTGGAGAGAGCTGCTCGTGAATGCGGTCCAGGCCGCGATATCCGGTAAGCCGGCCCTTCTCGTCAACCACGCGATGCTCTTCGAGGAAGCGGAATGCTGGACCCAGTCTGCGGCCGTCGACAAACTCGGTAACTGAAAAGAGCTCCTCCAGCTTGTTTTCTAGTGGCGTACCGGTGAGCACCAGGGCGTAACGGCTCTTCAATTGCTTAATGGTGCGGGCTGTTGCCGTGGTCCAGTTGCGGATGCGTTGCGCTTCGTCGAGGATGATCAGGTCCGGCCTCAAATCCTGCATGTAGCGGATATCCTTGAGGACCAGCTCATAACTGGTGAGATTGAAGAATGCCGGAGCGGCATATAGCGTCTTGCGGTGCGGCAAGAAGCCATCGATTACCTGGGCGGAGCGGTCTGTGAACCGCTCGATCTCCGTCTCCCATTGATATTTGACCGACGCGGGAGCGATCACCAGCACGCGTTCAATGCCGCGTCGTTGGCACAGAAGCTCGGTCATTGCCAGCGCCTGCACGGTCTTGCCCAACCCCATGTCGTCGGCAAGGATCGCGCGCCCACGGCAGGCTGCGAATACGGCGCCTCGCACCTGGTACGGCAGGAGCGTTGTTTTCAAAAGGCCTGTCGTCGGATCCTGGCCGCGCTTGAGCCTGGCGAGCAACTTCCGCTCCAGCTCCAGGCCCTCGGCCAGCTCGTTTTCCCGGTCGATGTATTCCAGGGCATCGCTGTAGACGACCGTGTCACCATCGGCGTTTCGCAGCGACTCCAGCACCTCGGCGAAGCGCCGGTAACTCTCGCGCCGTAGCAGGCTGTCGGCATCGAAATGCTCCGCAGCAATTGCGCGCAGCTCCCGCGATGGCGATGCCGGCAGCCGCAACCGCACCTCGATCGAGTCCCCATATTGAAGCGAGATGGAAGCGCGAGTGCGTTCAAATTTCGCCGACTCCAATGCCTTCCGGTGTCGCTTTCGCAACTGGGACAGCAGCGCCTCGACATGCTTGCATGTGCCTAGCGTATTGGTGGCGAAGTCTGGGCAGGAGCAGTAATTTTCGAACAGGCCAAGGCCGCGAATTGCCACGCGATATGTCCGGCCGCTGACCGACTTGATGGTGTAATCCCCATAAGGACCGGCGGCCGGCCGTTTCAGGATTTTGGGCGGCTTTGCCGTGGCCCTCTCGCGGCGTTCGGCGATCTGCTGTTCGATGAGCATCAAAAGTTCCTCTCTTCAGGAGCGTAAAACACACCGAAAGAGGAGTTCGGTGGAAAAGGCCCTCTCTCCCAAGGACGACTTTGGACCATCCCGGAGGCGCCGAAACTCGCGCCCGGTAGAGCGTTCAACAGCCTCCCGGATGCTCCGGTGCTTGCGTCGCTTCCATCGCCGGCTGATCCCTGACCCTGCTTGGCAGCCGATTGAAGCTTTAGGGAAGAGATCCGGAGGTACCGCCGGAACCAGCGTTAGGATTCAGGCCGCCTCAATCTTCACTCGCGCCCGGCTGCCGAAGGCGCAGCGCCTTTTGGGAACATCATTTCGAGTTGGAAATGCAATTTCTTGCATATTGTTAGCCGGGTGCGGTCGTAACTTCAATCAATACAACATTTTAGATTTGGCCACTGAGATGCAATCTCTGGTCTCAAGACCCGCGCTTGGCTATTTCATTTTCAATGCAGGTGTACGGCGACGCCTCGGTTTCTGTGAGTGTTTTCCCCAATGGACGGGTTCCCGGCAGGCTCGCCTGCTGGGGTGGAAGGAAAACGCCCTAGCACGCCTCTCCGGGGTGCCCGCCAGCACTGAAGGTGCGATAGAAACGGAGAGTGTCTCATGAAATCAGTTCGCTTTTTGACAGTTCTTGCTTCAGCAGCAGCCATCCTGCTCGCGGCGCCCAAAGCCAAAGCTGACAGCTACAGCTTTGGGACGTTGAACGTGACGATTTGGAACGGAACCTATGCCAGCGGAGTCACGGATACTGCAACCCTGGCTGATCAGCCCACCATAAGCGCAATCGGCACCTACACCTACACAGGGCCCTTGGACTTCGTCAACGACAACGGTGAATTGTCGACTGGCGCCAACAACACGTTCGGGGATTTCTTCAACAGTAACGGAAACACGAACTATGCCAGCGATCTGACAGAGGTCTCCGGCGCGAGCGTGAGCAGCCTGCTAACCGATGTCATGAGTTCGGAGGGCGAAACAGGCAGCGCGATCAATACCTACATGGAGTTTACGGGCGGCATGATCGCCGGAGAGACGGTGACGCTCTCCTCTGACGATGGGTCAAGCCTGTACGTCAACGGTTCGCCGGTGATCTCGATGCCGGGACCCCAGAGTCAGACGACCGAATCAGCTATGCTCCCCTCGGGCAGCAATCCCTTCACCCTGGTTTACGTCGAGTCAAACGGCGCTCCTGCTGTACTGCAGATGTCGACTGTTACTCCGGAACCGACTTCATTACTGCTGCTCGGTACCGGACTCCTCGGTTTGGCGCTGGTGCTCTCTCGGAAGGCCAGACAGAAGCCGGGCTTCATGGCGCATTGAAATTGCACCTATCCGCTTGTGTGGCTTGAAATCCTCGTGTGTGGTCTGCGTGTCGAACTGGTTCGCAGGACTTCCCTGGGTTCGGCGTGGCGAATCACTTTTCTGCTCTCTCGTTCGACGAAGGCATGGCAATCGCCATGCCTTCCTGCTTTGAGGCCGGCAAGAGCGGCGGAGATGGGATGCCGAACGCACGGACGTGAGGAACTCAACGGCTTGAAGGTCCGGTGCGGAGGGAAGGTCTTCCAGGCTGCGAAAGGCGTGTTCTCCAAAATCGCGTGGTGATCGCGTTGGATTTGGCAGGATCGGGATGGTAGGCGCCGATGCGCCGATCGTTGTGGGTGTTTGCGAATTTCAATGCATCTTGCTTGCGGGGCCGGCGCCGATGAAGGCAACTTCTAGGGCATCTCGGCTGGTTGATCCTTCGGGGCAAGCTTGTAGAACCGCAGAGCATTGAGTCCGAAGATCTTCTGTTCAGCGGCTTCATCCCATGCCGGAGAGAGAAGATCCCGAAGTGCGTGAATCACCTGGTGGTAACTGCCCGCCTTCAGGCACACCGGCCAGTCACTGCCGAACATGACGCGATCAGGACCGAAGCAGGCCATCACATGGTCGACATAAGGTTGCAGATCAGGCACGGACCAGTGATCGTGATCGGCTTCGGTGATCATGCCGGAGAGCTTGCAGAACAGGTTGCGGTGCCGAGCCGCTTCCTCGATGAGAGACTTCCATGGATGCAGATTGTGAGCGCGAATCTCCGGCTTGGAGAGATGATCGATGGTTGCGCGTAGACCGGGAAAGGCCTCCAGCGCCCGGATGACATACGGAAGGTGGCGGGGGTAGATACAGAAGTCGAACGGAAAATCTGCCTCGGCGAGGATGCGAAGAGACGCCATTACCTGCGGCCGCAGGATCCATCGGTCGTCATCGATGTCCTGCAGCATGGGTCGGATGCCTACAA
The DNA here is from genome assembly GCA_027335345.1 of Granulicella sp. Lineage (GTDB taxonomy): Bacteria > Acidobacteriota > Terriglobia > Terriglobales > Acidobacteriaceae > Granulicella. The sequence goes on from DAHWOF010000047.1 coordinate 19,528, forward strand.
ATGAAGGGTGCTTTCTTCTTTTTTCAAACTCTTGCGGGAAGTCGGGACTGTCGAGATCAAGCCAACCGACGACGCCCGCTACAGTTGGCTCGCCGGCAGCCAGGTCAAGCAAGAAGTCTGTTTCGTCCGCTGTCTGTGCTGCTTGGACCAGGACGGTGCGATCGATTCCGTGCTGCTGAAGCAAGGGCCGCAGGTCGGATGGCAGGTAATCGCGACAGAGGATGGGCACTGCGGGAGTCATCCAATGGTAATCTCCGCGATTGACCTTCCAATAGTGCTGGTGACTATCTATTCTCATCGTCGATCCCGAACTCCTGAACGCCTGAAGACATTCTTGATTTGAATGGAACTCCTATAGCTTTTTTCGTGTGGTTGGGTTCCCTGAAATAAGCTTGCTGCGGCATCTTTATTGCACACCGGTGGGCAAGCTTTGGGGGGTGCTGGGAGTTGGAGAAACGTTGCGATCCGGCAATGTCGAGACGCTGGGTTAAACCTGCACGGAAAAGCCTTCAGGTGACGGCCACAACGGTTGCGGGCGCCACGTCAAAACTATGGGAAGTAAGCAAGCATTGCAGCTCCCAGAGCGAAGTTCGAGAAAAGCTGCGAGTATTCAAGGATGCCATACAGGGCGGAGGGTTTATAGGTCTTCTCCGGGGCCATGATCGTATCGCCTGGATATACCTTGATGTCATCAAACTTGTCGCTCCATAGCCCTTTGTTGGCCAAATAGCCTACAACTTCGCCATCGGCCCGGATGAGGAACTGCTGCTTGCGATCGGCGTTGATCGTGAGGCCTCCGGCCACCTGGAGGTAATCGCCCACCTTGTGTCCGGGGATATATAGGAACGAGTTCTGATCATTGACGGCTCCCACCACGTTGACTACTGCTGGCACCGATGGAACCATGAACTGGTCGCCGTCGCGTAAAACGATGTCGGGGATGCTGGTCGTGCCGCGGCTGTTGGGCTTGAAGTTCAAAACAATGCGTCCGGTGGCGCGGATCTGACGGAGGCTGGCGATCAGGTTGGCTTCATTGAGCTGCGCTACATTGCCTCCGGCCAGGTTCTGAGCGGCTGCGGGCGAGGCGGCTGCCGCCATGTCGCTGCGCTGAATCTGCATGCTCAGGCTCTGCACGTACTCGTCAATACGCACCTGTTGCATCGCCCGGGTGGACTCTCGGGTGAAGTCCGATCCGTAGAGATATGCATCCGGCGTCAGGCCGCCGGCGTGCTCGACCAGTTGGCGCAGCGTCTCGCCCGGTGTTACGGAGTAAACTCCGGGGTGCGCAAACTCGCCGCTCAACTTCACCAGCATGGTCTGCTGTGTAATAGGCACCTTGACGTCGGCCTGGGAGAAGATCGTCACGACATCTCCCGCCTCCAACTCCAGGTCCTGGGAGCTATCGTGGTCCAGCACCAGTTTGCCCAGATCAAAGGGAATCAACTCCGTCTGGAGCGTCTTTGGATTCTGGCGCTGGATGACAGCGTAGCTCCAGTCGATCGCTGGTGCGAGCTGGCTCACCTCAGTATGTTGGAGAGGGGACGGAGCAGTTCCGTTGACTTGCAACTCCTGCTCGGCGACTGAGGAGTTGGAGCCGTGTTCCTGCGCGGAGAGCGCTTGCCCGTTCTGCCCCATCGGCTGCTCGAACCCTCCCGCCTGCATCCCGTAAGCTCCCGCCTGCTGGCCGTTTGCCCCTGTCTGCTGACCATTTACCCCCCCCTGCTGCGCGTAAGCGCCTGTCTGCTGCCCATTCTGTCCCGCCGTCTGCTGGCCATTCTGGCTCATGCCGTAAGGGCCCAGAGAGGCTCCGTTCGCGCCTCGCGGTGGTCCGAGGTAGGAGGCGCCAGGCGGTGGAAAATGCAGTTGAATAGGATGGTCCTCGGTTGGTTGGCGCATCAAACCAAGCGAGGGAATCGGTTCGAACTCCGGAGCGGGAAGGCCGAGTTGGGCGCGCCTCCACCAGTAATCTCTGGTGATCAGCGACTGCTGATCCGGGATCAGATCGCTCAGCCGCATCCCAGGGCGCCATGCAAACCGGCCCGGATTGGCGACATTGCCACGCAACATCACGGTTTTTTGATAGGCCGGCAGGATGGGGAGGACACGCACAATATCACCGTCCTTCAGCGACGTCTTGAGCCCATTGGCATCGTCGCCTACCTCCATGGCATATCGGTCTTGATGATCGGCAATGCGCTCCAAGGAGATCCGGGTCTTGGCTGCCACTGTGGTCACTCCACCAGCGTCCGTGATCAACTCGGCCAAATCCTCCGGGGGCTCGCTTGTAGAGGTCTCTCCCTTGGAGTTGTTCTGCAGGTTCTTTCCTTGGTCGCCCTGCGGCTCCCCGCGCAGTTCATAGATCGCCGGGTCCCGCACGCTACCCGTAATCGCCACTTCTGGACCGACCGGCGGAATGAAGATGACGTCGCCCGGTAACAGTTGGACATCCTTCGATTTGTCCCCATGTACGAGCAACATGTAGAGGTCGAAGTCGGTGACCGTCTGGCCGTCCCGGCGCAGTTCGATATGCCGCATGGAACCCTCGACGGAGGGTCCGCCGCTGGCAAAGAGCGCATCCACCAGCGTGCTGAGCGAACTGACCGTGTAGACACCAGGGCGTCGCGCCTGGCCGGTAACGTACACCTGGATGGAACGAATCTGTCCGACATTGGCTATGAGGTCAAAGTTCTTGTAGACCCTTCCGATCGCTTGGCGCAGATTTTTGTCAAGATCCGAGTAGGGCAGGCCCGCAACATGCACCGGCCCCACTTGGGGAAGGTAGATCTCTCCCGTGCGATCGACTTGCAGGTTGGCTTGGAAGTTGACCTGTCCCCAAGTGCGGATGCGCAGTTCATCACCTGGCCCGATGATGTAGTTCGACGGAACGGGAGCCATACTCAGCGGGGCAAAGGTGGAAGGTACTTGGCGGAAGAGGTTGGCGCCGTAGATGGGCAGCACCTGCCCTGTGGTGGATGCGATGAACTTCTGGAACTCGGTAAGAGGCTGGGGCGGCAGCGGGATCATCACTGGCGCTGAAATCCCCTGGCCCAGTCTTCCGATATCGGAATAGTTGATGGACGGGTTCTGTGCAGCGCCCACTCCCATGGTGCCTAGCGCCCCCATGGATCCCATGCCTCCCAGCAGAGGAGAGGGTTGCACGCCACTCGTTCCCTGGCCCTGGCCTTGTGCCGTGCACGCCGCTGTGCCGGCCATCATCGGATCGGTGCAGTCAACCGTGGTCGTCTGGGCGCCTTCCGGGTAATTCGACACCGGTGACTGCTGTCCAGCCGCGGTCATCGCCAGCAAAGAGAACAGGAGCAGATCCCCAAACAGCCTGGCGGCACGGGGAAACGGAATGGTGCAAATACCTCTGGAACCTGGGCTGGATAGGTTACGGCCCTTGAAAGACTGAGACACACCCATTTGATCCGAGTCTACCATGCAAATCGAGGGGTTAAAGCGCAGAGAGCCGGGCGAGCAGAGCGGTCTCGGGCGCCTCGGAAACCGAACTCCATCTGAATCATGGAAGAGTGCAATGGCACAGACTTTCGCCGTATTGTTCCAGCGAGGAAGCGCTCGCGCCTGGGGCGTGCAACGGCGCTGGGTTCACCAACCAGCGCGTCGTTGCAATCACGTTCCATCGCAAAAGCGAAGGCGCATCCATGGACGCGCCTTCGCCGGCCTGAAAGAGCGGTTCTATTGCATCTACGCGAATGCAGCCACTGCGGCAGCCTCATCGTCCTTGACGTCAAAGACCGTAAGCAGCTTGGTGATCACCAGCAGGTCTCGCACCTTGCTGGTCAGGTTCATCAGCTTCAGTTCTCCGCCGGCGTTCTTGACCGCGGTATAGGAGCTGACCAACTCGCCCAGCCCTGAACTGTCGATGTAGCTCACCCCGACCAGATTCAGCACGATCTTTTTGGCCCCTTTGGCCAAGAGCTTCCGCACCTCATCTCGCAGCGTTACCCCGCCTTCGCCGAGCGTGATCTTCCCACTCAAATCCAGAATTGTTACATCACCCACCTGCCGGGCGGTCAATGTCATGCTCATTCTCAAGACTCCTTATGTATTCGATGTTTGATCAACTCGATTTCAGTTCCGGGGCTCAACTGGTGAAAGTGTACCTCATCCATAATGGCCCGCATCAGAAATATCCCCCGTCCCGAGCTGCGCAGAATATTCTCTGGCGCACAAGGGTCAGGCACCGAGTCCGGATCCAGTCCCAATCCCTCATCGGCAATGGTGATGCTCAGTGCGTCATCGCTCAAGGCAAAGCCGATCCGCACCTTTTTGGCCGGATCGCGCTTGTTCCCATGCAGGATCGCATTGATCACCGCTTCGCGCGTTACCATCGCAATCTGGCTGGAGGTGTCTTCATCAAACCCCGCCTGGTGTGCCAACTGCTCCACCCGGGTCTCTACCGTCTCGACGCTGGACAGTTCTGAGTCGAGCGTCATACGGCTCGGCTGATCCTTTGAAGGTCGCGCCTGGGTTCCGGATTGGCGCGATTTGATGTCCGAATCGGTCAAGGCTGCGTGTCCCTCAAAGCGAAAGTGTCGAGCAGCAAGGCGAGAGCGTTTTCAGTGCAAGTATAACCTGACCCCGCCACCCCCTCGGGCGCCCTTCTCTTTGAAAATTAACTCCTCGACCGCTCAAAGGCCCCCATACAGGCAGGAGGTATCCGACGAGTCCAGAGACGACCCGAGGCAGATGGCAAACGCGTCGCTCCGCGCTGCAAGCCATGCCGGGATTGTAGGGAGAGTGTTCTCGTTGAGGTTCGACTTCGTCAGGCGCGCTCCTATCCCGCGCAGACCTCCGCTCCGCGAGGGCAAACATGGCGGCCAATTCGGCCCAGCTTTGGGCCTCTTGGCGGGAGCAACTAACACCCCGCCCGGTCTCTTGCCTGTTTGCGCGCCGCCGTGCTTCCGAGCGGGGCCCGGCTACTTGGGCGCCGGTCCACGAACTACCTGCACCAAGTCATCCGGATGAACCAACTTGGAGAATGCCTGCCGCACCTGGTCTGCATTCATCGCATCGTATCGCTTTGCCTCCAGGATGGGCTCATCCAGCGGCAAGCCGAGCCCGGCTCGGGCCAGCAATCCTCTAGCCACCGACTCTTCACTTGACTCGCCAAGCGGAATCTGGCGCAGCAGGATGGCTTTGGCCTGGTGAAGCTCCGCTGGAGAGACATCCTGGGTTCGCATCTGGTTCAGATCACGGACCACCAGCGCACGCGCTTTGGATACATTCTCTGGATTGCACCCATACTCCACAGTGTAGGTGGCTCTGGTCTTGTCGGCATCCAGGTCGACGCTCACGAAGTACACGTAGCCGGTCTCCTGGCGCAGGTCATGGTAAAGCCGTGTCGCATAGAACCCGCCGCCCAGCACATGATTGCCCAACTGGAGGGGGTAGTAGTCCGCCGAGAGCCGGTTCAGCGGGAGCTGTTCGGAAAGATATACGGTGTCCTGCACGGCCTCCGGATCCGCTACGTCGGTGGCTGAGGGCTTGTTCGGCGGAACAGGAGGCAGCGTGGTGTTGGGCTTCGGACCGGCTGCCTTCCATCCGCCAAACCACTTCATGATCACCATTCGCGCCTCCGCCGGGGTTACGTCTCCGATGACCACAATGGTGGTCAGATCCGGGCGCAGCGTGGTGTCGTGGTACTTCTGCACGTCGGCCAGAGTCACCTTGGCCAGCGTGGCCGGCGTGGTTTGGCGCAGCGCGGGGTCGCCGGCTGGCAGCAACGCCAGGCTCAGGGCCCGCGAAGTCTTGTAAGAAGGGCTCTTCAGGTCGCCGGCGACAAACATCGCGGTCTGTTGCCGCACCACATCGAACGCCCGCTGCGGAAGAGCGGGGTGAAGTTCGTTGTCGGCCAGAAGCTCGACGCCCCGTGAAAAGTGATCCTTGAGTACCTCGACAGAAAAGCTGTAACCGGCCGACTCATCGGCGGCAATGTCGTCCAGCGCCTTCTGAAAGGCCAGCCGGTCCATCGTTTGGGTTCCGTAAGAGTAAAGCCCATCCAGCACGTCCTTGACCCCGTCCAGTCCGGGTGAGGTCTGGAGATCCGAGTTATGGTCCACCGTCCCCATTACGGTCACCGTCGGGCTGATCCGATCTGTCTTGACGATCAAGCGGATCCCGTTGGGCAGGGTACTGTCGGAGACCTGCTCGTAGTCCGTCGGCACCTTCAGCTTGTCCAGCGCGCTTGCGGCCCATGCCGGAAGCACCACCGGCCGCGTCGGCGCAGATGTTACCTGCTCGGCGCCGCCAAATCCTTTGGATGCCACTGGCTGCCCGGTCGGTACGGGCTTCAGCGTTGCGGTGATCGAGTTCTGGGCGGTGAGGTACTCTTTGGCAACGCGGTTCACATCCGCCAGCGTGACTCTCTTCAGCGCGTCCACATCCTCTTCCGGCGACCTGCGTCCCTCTGCCGCCAAGGCGTTGGACCACACATCGGCCAACCCGGGAATCGAGTTGCGCTGGAACTCGGCACCCGCCACCTCGCTGCGCTTGGCTGCATCCACCAGGTCAGCCGGTACGCCTTTGGTCGCGTAGTTCTCCAGAATCTGGCGCATCTGCGCAATTGCCGCCGCTACATCTACCTGCGCCGGCTCCGCCACCAGCCCAAAGCCTACGCTCGCCTTGGGATAGGATTCGGCCATGGCGAACTCGGCCGCCAGCGCCTTGCCTGCGGGAACCATCCCATACAGATCGGCCCGTTGGCTGCTCAAAACGTCGGCCAAAATCTGACTGGCGGCGTAGTCGGGAGAGTCCGTTCCCGGCATCCGGTAGGCGATGAAGCCTAGGGTGTAAGGAAGGTTGCTGTCCAGGGAAAAGCTCTCGGACTTCACGGGAGCAAGATGAATCGGCGGACGGGGAGGCAGCGGATGGCTGGGGATGCTGCCGAAGAGCTGCTTGATCCTGGCCAAAGTCGAGCTGGGATCTACATCGCCCACAATCACCAGGATCGCGTTGCCTGGCGTGTACCACTTCTCCTCGAATGACTTCAACATCGCTCCCGTGGTGGCGTCAAAGGAGCTTTTCGTCCCCAGCGGATCGTGTGCATAGGGCGTACCTGCGAACATGTCGCCGTTCATGCGGTCAATGAACTTGTAAGTGGGATTGGATAGATCCCGCGCAACCTCCTGCTCAATGGCGCCGCGTTCCTTGGCCCATTCGGTCTGCGAGTCGTCGATGCCCCGCATGCACGCCGCAGAGGCCTCCAGCGCCACATCCAGATCGGCCGCCGGAACGGTCTCAAAGTATTGGGTGATGTTCTGCTGGGTGTCTGCGTTGTTCTCTCCGCCCATCTGCGCGTAGATGGCCGCCGTCTGGTCAGCGGTCATTCCCGTGCATCCGCGGAAGGCCATATGCTCCTGCGCGTGCGCCATGCCTGGAAATCCCGGCGGCGTCTCATCCCCGCCGACGATGAAGTTGTTTTCCACGGTCACCACCGGGGCCAGAGAGTTGCGGAGGATCACCACCCGCATGCCGTTCGCCAGTGTGGCTCGCACGGCGCCGGCCTCAGTAGCCGCATGCGCGGGCATCTGCGCAGCGTTTCCACGGGCGCCAAAGACGGCCAGCCCGAGCGTAAGTACAAGCATGTTTCTTGAAGTCACCTTGTCATCTCCTTTGGAAGCAATGCGGCGTGGCGTATAACTTAGAAAGTGCGACGGCTTCCATCATAAAGACTTCAGAGAGCTCGTGTCCCCAGGCTCCAGGGCAAGCTCTTGCGGCAGCGGGTCCGAAGTGCGCTCCGGCGCATTGCAACTGCAATGCGCAGCCAACGGTCAAGTGCCGTTGCGCATCAGCAAAAAAGGCGCGGAGCCATGCCAATGCTCTCCGTCGAGACCTCCATGACCGTTGTCTTCCAGATCCTCGCTCCTCTTGTGGTCGCTATCCACCTTCTCTGGATCCTCTGGGTGATCACCGGCGTCCGCTGGACGCGCGGCCACCCCTGGCTTACGGCGCTCCATGTGGCGTCATTGGTCTGGGGCATTATTGTGGAAATCTTTCCTGTGAACTGTCCGCTTACCTTGTCCGAGCAGGCATTGGAGGCCTGCGCCGGGATGCGTCCCTGGGCGGGCAGCTTCCTCCTCCACTACCTGGATGCGATTGTCTACCCCGACCTTCCGGTTTCGCTGCTGATCGCCCTTGGAGTCATCGTGTGTGGCTCCAACCTGCTCATCTACGCCTGGCGCCTGTTCCAGTTTCTCTCTCGCCGGAACTGAGATTTCACCTCGGGCAGGGAAGGGTCCGGCCTCCTTGCGGGGGACGGCTTGGTTACGGCTCTTTGCCAGGTTGGGTTCTGCGAATGACAAAGATCGACGCCACCAGGACAGAAGTCAGTAGCGCCAGCATGCCTGCCTCCACCATCGCTGCATGAAAGTGGTCCTGCGTGTCCGGCAACCATGGCGTGTTGCGTGTAAAATCCTCGGCCTGGAGCGTCAATACCAGCGTTCGCCGGATGATGGCAATCAGCCCGATGACCAGAAAGGGTTCCACGAACAGGCTATGGGAGCGCAGCGAGATTCGCACCGTGTGCAGAAGCTCTACCAGCATCAGCACCAGCAACAGCCGGTCGATCAGGACAAAGATTGTGGCCGAGGCCATCAAGCTGTGAAAATCGCTGACGAACTGGTGAAGACAGCCTGCAACGGCAAGAATCGCCGTGACTCCAAGCAGGACGCCCAGCACGACATAGATGAGCGTCTCAAGATTGCCAAGAAAATCGTAGGAGCGGGATCGTTGGTTCTCTGCCATATCAAACGCGGCCTCGAAGACGGAAAGGTGGCCCGGAAAAATTGCACCGAACTGCCGTGGCGAAAAGGAGCCTCGCCTCCCGTGGGTTCAAGTGCAATGCTAACCGATGCCGGCCGTGGACTTTGACATGGTCGGCCCGGCATGGCCCCGTGGCGATCTTCCCCTCCGTCCGGTTCATTCCCGGTGACCGTTCATTCCCGGTAGCCAGGGAGTGTCGCCGGCAATCTCCTGACGATGAGGCTTCCGGTCTGCGGTTATTTCCGACCCTGTCCATGCCCCACCTCCGTTTGGGCGGCTCAAATACCCGCACAGAGGCGCTCGATGGCCTTTCGGCAAAGAAGGATTCGTGCATCCATACCGCCGCGCTCCACAGCGAACTCCTGTGAAGCGCCGATCCCTTGGGTCAATCTTGCACGGTCAGCACCGGGCAGCTCGCCTGAGTCAGCACCTCCAGTGTTACCCCGCGCTTCACATGGGTGAGCAAAAAGTTGTGCCTTCTCGCTCCCATGACAATCAGATCCGCTTTTACATTCTCAGCCAGGGCGAGGATCGCCGGAGGCGGATCGCCGTGGACAAGCGCCAGTTCGCATCCATAATCGCCCAGCGGCGACTGCTGGATCCGTCGTTCCAGATCCCGGCGAAGGTCAGCCTCAGACGGAGCCTCGTCCCTTCCCTCCGGCTGCCTTTGGATGACGTGGCACACAAAGACCTTTGCCTTGTCATGCAAGGCCAACATCAGCACCGAACGCGCCGCCTTCTCGCTCCTGGCGGCGAAGTCGGTTGCATACAGAATGCGCTGGAAGGCCAGCGGGTTATCGGCAGCTTCCGGGACATTTGGACCCACGATCAGAACTGGAGTCTTCGCATGCCGAATCAATTCCTCTACCGTCGAGCCCAGGAACATCCGTTTGAACTGTGGCTTGGATCGGGTCGCCATCAAGATCAGGTCGGCAGACTTCTTCTCCGCAGACTCCAGGAGCGCGCTCCATCCCGGCTTCATGATCGGCAGCTCTGTTTTGACGGTGATCCCTGCCTGCGTAAACGTGGCAGCCAAAGCCTGCAGCCTCGCAGAGCGCATCGCCAGCCGATCCTCCAGCGACCGCAAGCGCGGCTCCTGGTCATCCAGATACACGTCGGAATCAAAGACATGCACCAGATCCACTCGAGCCGAGTGGCTGGCCGCCAACACCCTGGCATAGCTGGCTGCCCGCATCGCCACGGGCGAAAAGTCCGTGCCAAAGACGATCCGGCGCAGACGATTGCCGTTGGAGCCAAGGTGCCCTGCAGCCGATGCCATAGGTCCGCGTCTCCTCTTCTGGCGAACTCCACTCGACTTGGCCGCGGCCCGAGCTTGGTGCTTTCAACTTCTCGGACGCGGAGCAAGATTCTCCGAAGTCTCTTTGCGCAGAACAGAACCGGGCGGCGGCTACTGCCCTGAACCCATGGCCTCCGCTGGCACTGGCCTTCGAAAGGATATTGGAAGATCCACAGGCCCGGGAAGTATGTGATTTTCGTCACTTGGACGCGGAGGCTGGCAGGAGGCCTCCAGGGAGAAACTCTGTTCTTTCAACAAATTCATGGCTGGTCGCCGCAGCGCGCATGCAAGCAGATCGGTCCGCCATGTTCCGGTTAGCGGCCGGAGCAGGCGAAGACCCTGCTGTGCGTTCGCGATAGAGTGGGAGCGTACGGAAATCTTCACGCTCCTGAAACTGCGAAGGGGGAAGATAGACTCGTGACCAAACCTTGGCTCTTCCACGGCTGCCTGCCGTTGCTGCTCTCCACGCTCTGTGCCGCTCAGACGGCGATTCAACTGCCTTCCAGCAAAGAGATCCTGGCTCCGGTTCCAGGCCGGCCCCGGCCGCTCAATAGCCTGCCCATGACTGCAGCGTGGTCGCCGGATCATCGCTACCTGGCGCTGGTCAATGCGGGCTTCGGCACCGTGCAGTCGGACTACGATCAGTCTGTCGCCATTCTGGACACCATCACGGGAAGGCTCACGGACTTTCCCGATCCGCGGACCGCGATCCATTCGCCTCAGACCATGTACTCCGGCATCGCCTTTTCCCGGGACGGCCGGCATCTTTACGTCAGCTTCGATTCGCTCACCGCTCCTGACGGCGTGCCCATCAACCAGCCTCGTGGTTCCTCTCACCAGCAGGAGAATCTGTCCGCGCCTACCGGCAATGCGATCGCCGTCTATCGTTTTTCGCAAGCCAAAGATGGCGCAGGGCCTTTTCTTCAGCCGGAACGGCTGATCCGTGTACCGTTGCGCCTGCTCACCGGTGACCAGATGCAGCATCACGGACCTCTGAAGCTGCCGCATGATCAGGGCCTCCCTGCGCCCGCCGGTCTGGCCGTCATCCCTGGCCACGCGCCCAACCAGGAAGAGATTCTGGTTGCCGATGAGTACTCCGACGACGCTGTTTTGCTCAATGCCACCACAGGCCGGCTAATCACGCGCTTCGATCTCTCCTCCGGGCCAACCATTCCCAGCACCTACCCGATCGCCGTGGTCGCGGATCATACTGGCCGCCGCGCCTGGGTGTCGCTGTGGAACGGCTCTGCCGTGGCGGAACTCGATTTGCGGACCGGCAGGGTGGCTCAGATGCTTTCGCTGCTGCCGCCGGCGCGAGAGACTGACCCAAGTTCGCACCCGGTGGCCATGGCCCTGAGCCCGGACGGCAAGACTCTCTTTGTAGCGCTGGCCAATCGCGATGAGGTTGCCGCAGTGCAGGTCGCAGGCAAGCAGATGCTCCTCGGCGGCTTCTACGACACGCGTCTGCCCGGGCAGACGCTGTTCGGCGCCATGCCCGACGGCGTGGCTGTCTCCCCGGACGGCAAGGCACTTTACGTCGTCAACTCCGGCTCGGATGCGGTCGCTCTGTTTGACATCTCCGCACCGTTGCAACCCAATCAGATTGGCAAGCCGGCTGGATTCATTCCCACGGAGTGGTACCCCACTGCCGTCGCCGCCAGCGCGACCCACCTTTACGTCGCCACGGGCAAAGGTAAAGGCACAGGACCCAACGACATGCCGCAGGCGCAGCCGGCTCATCCCGCGCCGGGAGTTACCGAGACGGCCCAGCAGCGTCTGCGCACGTACATTCCCACCCTGCTGCACGGCTCTTTAGCCGCCATCAATATCGCCAAGGCTCGATCGGAACTCCCTGAACTGACCCGCCAAGTGCTCATGAGCAACCGGATGAACGTTGCTGCTGAAACGTTTCACTTCCAAGCGGGCAAGAACCCGATCCGGCATGTGATCTACATCATCAAGGAGAACCGGACCTACGACCAGATTCTGGGCGACCTGGGCGTGGGCAACGGAGACCCGGCCCTTACCATGTATGGCTGGAAGATCACCCCCAACGAGCACAAACTCGCCCTGCAGTTTGGCGTGCTGGACAACTTCGACGACTCCGGCGAGGTCTCCGGCGATGGGCATGTCTGGTCCACCGCGGCCATCAACAGCGATTACCTGGAGCGCACCTGGCAGATCGGTTACCGCGGCAGCGAACGGGTTTACGACTTTGAAGGCGTTGTTGAGGGGGGCTATCCGCTGTGGGAGCACATTCCAGATGTCGATGCCCCGGACAGCGGCTATATGTGGGGCGATCTGGCGCGTCACCACATCTCCTACTTCCACTTTGCAGAGTTCATCTCAACCCAGTGGTGCAACGCCACCGGAGCGCCTCCGGCCTGGCCACAGTCCGGGCAGTTAGGCACGCCGGAGGGTACCCACTACTGCAAGCATCCCTACATCCAGCCGGGACAGCCGATTCCCGCAAACTACGGCGGGGGCGCCAACCCCTATGCCTGGCCGATACCGCTCATTCATCAGAACATCGCCACCAAAGCAGCGCTGGTGGGGCACTTCGATCCGCTCTATCCTGACTTCGGCCTGCAGTTCCCGGATCAGCTTCGCGTCAATGAGTTCATGAACTACTTCCGCCGCTGGGTCTCCGGTCTCGGCAGCGGAGCCGATACCATGCCCGCCTTCGTCATGCTGCGCCTGCCCGATGACCACACCGCCGGAACCCGGCCCGGTTCACCCACGCCACAGGCTTCCGTAGCCGATAACGATCTGGCCGTGGGCCGGGTTGTGGACGCCGTTTCCCACTCGCCCTACTGGAACAACACCGCGATCTTCATCCTGGAGGACGACGCTCAGGATGGCGCTGACCACGTTGATGCCCATCGTTCCATCGCCTTCGTGATCAGCAAGTACGCTCCGCACAATGCCAAGCCCTTCGTGGATAGCCGTTTTTACACCACCGTAAGCACCGTGCACACGATTCTCACCTTGCTGGGAGCGCCTCCGATGAACAACAACGATGCTCTGGCTCCGCTCGAATCGCCGGAGTTCAGCGGCTCCGGCGATCAGCCGCCTTATCAGGTGGATGACAGTAACCAGAAGAACGGTCTCATTTACAAGGCTAACTCCGTGCACTCCTATGGGGCGAAACAGTCGGCACGCATGGACTTTGACCACGAGGACCGGGCTCCGGTCCGAGAGCTCAACGTTATCCTCTGGAAGCAGGCTATGGGCAACAAGCCCGTCCCGTATCTGCTCCTGCATCCCTATGCGCCGCGCGACGGCAAGACGGACAAGGATGACGGCGATGGCGGCGATGGCGGCGGAAACTGAAAACTGTCAATATGTTCGGCTGGCTGGCGATCTCGCCGCAGTGAGGTAATTCGGCAAGCCGCTCATAAGCTGCTGCGACGATTGCCATTTTCGGGTGTCCGGGAGATACTCTGATTGGTAAGTTCTTTTGTCCGGCATCGATCCTTGGGATAAGCCACGGATCCTGTGGGCGGGAGTAGTTCAGTGGCAGAACGTCAGCTTCCCAAGCTGAATGTCGCCGGTTCGATCCCGGTCTCCCGCTCCAGAAAATCGACAACTTGCAGAACTTATCCTAACCTTGAACTCCAACGGCTCTTTGCGGGACAGCGGCTGCGCCAGGCGATGCAGCGTCCGAGGAGCTTCTTCGATATTTGCAGCCGGCGGTGGAAGCACTCGCATGCAGACTGCCTCACAGCAGAATTTGCAGCATGCGGGAACGCTCCTCGGCCAGGACGCGAGCCGCAGGGCCCTGATCCAGGATCCGGCCCTGCTCCAGGCGAATTACCTCGGCGCCCAGCATCAAGGCTTCCTCGACATCGTGCGTTACCGAGAGCACAGGCGCTCCCAGTTGGACGGCGCGCTCTTGCATGAGCGGAAGCAGCGTGTGGCGCAGGGCCCGATCGATGCCGGTAAAGGGCTCGTCCAGCAGGATGAGGCGGGGATGGGGCACGGCGAAGGCTCGCGCCAGGTTCACGCGCTGGCGTTCGCCGCCGGAGAGATCGTCTGGCCTGCGCTGGGCCAGCGCCTCCAGTTGGAAGCACTGCATCGACTGATCGATGATCTCCGCGCTGCCGCCGGTCTGCTGGGCAGATGGCTGCCTGCGAGTCCCGCCGCGCCGCGCCGTGCTTGGAAAAGAGATGTTTTCTCGGACAGACATATGCGGAAAGAGGACCGCGCCCTGCGGAGCATAAGCCAACTCCCGCAGGTGCGGAGCCACGTGGTGATGCGTCTGGTCCCATTCCACTGGAGCGCCGGAGCCCTTCGAAGTGGCGAAAAGGGTGGAGAGGACTCCAGCGCGCGGGGCTTGCGGAAGAAGACCGCAGATGGCGCGCAGCAGGGTGCTCTTGCCACTTCCGGAGGGGCCAAAGATGACCGTCCAGCGGGAGGTCAGGGCAAGCTCAAGATCCAGATGCAGAGCTCCCACACGGGCGTTGAGCCGAAGTTGAAAGAGCGGGAGCGGTTGCGGCGATCCGGTCGCCGCGTCGCTCTGCGGACTAGAGGATATTCGAGGGTCAGGCAAGCTCCGCCCTCCGGCTTCCGCGCCCGTAGACGACGAGCAGTGCGAGAAAAGATAGGCCAGCCAGCGCCGCGGCGGTGAGGTTGGCGTCGGTGTAACGGAGTTCCTGCACCTGATCGAAGATCGCGATGGAGAGGGTGCGGGTGACGCCCGGGATGTCTCCGCCGACCATGAGCACGACTCCGAACTCGCCTACCGTGTGGGTGAAAGAGAGCACCGCGGCGGTCAGGAAGGAGGCGCGGGAGAGGGGAAACGTGATGCGGCGGAAGACCGTCCATGGGCCTGCGCCGAGAACCTGTGCGACCTCCACGGTGGGGCGATCAATGGAAGAGAAGGCAACCACCAGCGGCTGTACGGCAAAAGGCAGGCTGTAGATCATCGAGCCGATCAGCAGGCCGGAGAAGGTGAAGGCCACAGGGTGCCCGAGAAGAGCGATCAGAGTTCGGCCGAGAGCGGTTGCCGGACCCAGACCCACCAGAAGATAAAAGCCGAGCACTGTGGGTGGAAGCACCAGAGGCAAGGCCACGGCAGCCTGGGTCATGCGCCGCGCCACTCCGCGGCCGGCCGCAATCCAGGCCGCCAGCGGCGTAGCGACCACCAGGAGCAAAAGGGTTGTCAGGCTGGCCAGGCGAAGCGTCAGTCCGAGGGCGGCAAAGTCCATGGTGGTGTCAGTCTAGTCCCTCTGGTCGGTGGGAACGGGCGAAGGCGCTGCAAGCGCGCCTTTTGCGAGAGAACAGGTGAACCTGGAGGTAGCCAGGTTGGTAAGGCGAATCGGGTGGGATGCCCGGGTGTAGGGGATTGCGCGACTCCCGAGGTTCGGGGCCGGATGCATTCAGTTGGCCGGGTCAAGGCCGAAGCGGGGCAGACTCTGCTGAACCTGCTTGCTGGTGAGCCATTGAAGGAACTGCTGAGCTTGCTTCTGATTCCGCGATGATCTCAAGAGGATCGCACATTGACGAATCTCTTGGTAGCTACCGGCCGGAAGCCGGATGAAGGATCCCAAGCTACGATCATGAGCCGAACTGGCGATGGTCAGGGAGATGAAGGCCGCCTGAGCGTTACCGGACTCGGCAAACTCCGCCGTCTGTCCGATGTTCTCTGCGATGGCCAGCTTGGGGGCGAGTTGGGAGTAAAGGTGCAGGTTTTCGAGCGCCTGGCGGGCGGCGACGCCATAGGGGGCATGGAGAGCGTTGGCGACGGCGATCTTCTTCACTCTGGTGCTGGTCAGGACGTTGAGCGAGAGTGGCTGAGCGGGCGAGTCGTGGCGCGCCCAGAGCACCAGCACGCCCCGCGCATAGGCTAGGGGGTGCGACTCATCGGCCAGGCCGACGCTGATCAGGCGCTGCGGATGAGCTTCATCGGCGGAGAGAAACACATCCTGGGGGTCGCCGTTGAGGATCTGCTCGGTCAGGGCTGCGGAAGATCCGTAGGAGGCAATGATCTTGACTCCGGTGGCTTGTTCGTACTGTCTCTGGAGTACAGGCAGAGCCGGCTCAAGGTCCGCTGCAGCGGCAATGTGCAACTGCACGGTCTGCGCGGCGGAGTGCGCGCCGGGAAACAAACCCTGGAGGAAGGCCAGCGCCAGGGTGAGGGCTGCCCGATTCCAGGCGGAGCGCGCTTTACGGTAGGCTAGACAAAAGCATGAACCCTTCATCACATATCCTTCGGTGCACTGGATGCGGTCAACGCATTGCCGCTGGGCAGGCACAGAGCAATTTTAGATGCCGCGGCTGCGGCGATCTGTTTGAGGTGGAGTATCCGTGGAGCGAGAGCGCAGCTCAGGGCAGCGCGGCGGGGGGTTCTTCGGCCCCTCCGGCGGTCGCCAGAAACCTGCCCAATCCGAGTGCTCTTCGTTATCTTTGGCAGGAACGAAGAACCTCGACGCTGGGAGTGGATCAGAGCGGCGTATGGAGGTTCCGGGATCTCTTGCCCATTGTGAGCGAGGAGCGAGTGGTTACGCTGCGAGAGGGCAATACACCCCTGTACGAGATGCCCCGGACGGCCGCGGCTCTGGGGCTGAACTGGCTGCTAGCCAAGCATCAGGGCATGAATCCGACCGGATCGTTCAAGGACACCGGGATGACTGCGGCGCTTTCCGTGGCTGTCGCCAGCGGTTTCGAGTGGGTGGCCTGCGCCTCGACGGGAAACACCTCGGCGGCGATGGCGGCCTACGCTGCCCGGGCCGGGGTGCGCAGTCTGGTGCTGATTCCAGAAGGAAAGATCGCCTGGGGCAAGCTATCCCAGGCAATGGACTACGGGTCGACGACCCTGCAGTTGCGAACTGATTTCGATGGCTGCGTGAGGGTGCTGAGTGAAGTGGTGCAGCGGGCTCCGGTGTACCTGCTGAACTCCGTGAATCCTTACCGTCTGGAGGGGCAGAAGACGCCGGCCTTCGAGATTCTGGAGCAGTGCGACTGGCAGCCGCCGCATCATGTGATTGTGCCCGGCGGCAATCTGGCCAACTGTTCCGCGCTGGGCAAGGGCTTTGCCGAGATGATGCACCTGGGACTGATTCACCGGGCGCCAAAGATCAGCGTGATCCAGGCTGAAGGGGCCAATCCGTTGTACCGCAGCTTGCAGTCCAACGGCGGCGTGTCGCTGGAGCCGGTGGTCGCGAAGACGCGCGCTTCGGCGATTCAGATTGGCAGTCCCGCCTCCTGGAAGAAGGCGGTGCGAACGCTGGCCTGGACGGGTGGATGGTGCGAGCAGGTCTCAGAGCGGGAGATTGCCCTGGCGAAGGCCGAGATCGGCGCCGAGGGTATCGGTTGCGAGCCAGCCTCCGCGGTGACGCTGGCGGGGCTAAAGAAGCTGGTGGCCAACGGACGGGTGGGAAAGGAAGAGACGGCGGTGTTACTGCTGACGGGGCACACGCTGAAAGATTCCGAATACACCATCAAGTACCATCTGGGCGAGTTGCTGAGTGACGCCGAGATGGAGGGGGCCAGCGCCGCCGAGTTGGCGGAGAACGCTCGGCTGCGCCGTGCGCCCGTGGTGCTGGATGCCGACGTGGATGCGGTGCTGCGGGCCATTGACTCCCAAGCCTCAGGCTCGGGAAGGGCGTGAGTGCGGCCGAGGTGATCTTGACCCATGCAGGACAGAGACGCGGATTGAGGATCTCGTTGCCCGCAACCTCGGCCAATCTGGGGCCGGGTTTCGACTCGGTGGGACTGGCGCTTTCCATGCGGCTGACGATTGAAGCTCAGGAGGCTGCAAACTTCCAGATACAAGCCACGGGGCGAGACGCGGACCGCTGTGGCGAGATGGAAGACAACCTGGTCCTGGATACCTATCGTGACTTGCTGCAACAGGCAGGGAGCAGGGTAGTTCCGCTGCAGCTCAAGCTGCACAATGAGATTCCGCTGGGTATGGGATGTGGATCGAGCGCCGCAGCTCTTCTGGCCGGCGTTGTGCTGGCCGACCACTTCGGGGAGCTGGGGCTGAGCGATGCCGGCATTGTGGCGGAGGCTAGCCGGAGGGAGGGGCATCCGGACAACGTGACCGCGTGCTGGTACGGCGGGTTCACGGTGGCTGCGGTGAGCGAAGAGAGCGTGCAGGTAGCCACCTTTGGTCAACGTTTTGTCCAGAACCCCGCCCGGAGTTTTGCCCAGAGTCTTGCGCAGATCTCAGGGAGCACTCGAATGTGGGAGATGTTGCTGGCGGTGCCTTCGGTCAGTCTGGCGACGCGGCAGGCCAGGGCGCTGCTTCCAGAGAGCTACTCCAAGGCGGACGCAATCTTCAACGTGCAGCGGGCAGCGCTGCTGGTGGCCGCATTTGCGCAGGGCCGGCTGGACCTGCTGAAAACGGCGATGCAGGACAGGATGCATCAGCCTTACCGGCAAGAGGCCTGTCCGCTGTTGAAGACGATGCTTCCCCTGATGCGAGAGCCAGAGATTGCAGCCGTTGTGCTAAGTGGAGCGGGCCCTTCGGTTCTTGTGTTTTTGTCCGAGCGCACCTCTCTGCTGGAGGCTGAGACCCGGATTCAGAGGATTGTTGGCCCCGATGTGGAGTTGGAACCGGTACGAATCGGCAGCGGTACGGAGCGGACTTTCCTTTAGGTTGTGGGCTGGGTCGCATCATTTTCCACCGTAAGGCATCTATGATGGAAGGGGCTTAGAGAGCGGCGGGCGTTTCCAGAGAGACACGGCAAGCCGGATGAAGCCCAAAGGAGAGGAGTTGGTATGGCAGGTCAGTTCGTATCTGAGGTAAACGACGCGGATTTTGAGCAGAAGGTCTTGCAATCGGAGACACCCGTGCTGGTGGATTTCTGGGCGGCATGGTGTGGCCCTTGCCGCGCGGTGGCTCCGGTGGTGGAGGCGGTAGCTGAGCAGTACGACGGCAAGCTGAAGGTGATGAAGATGGACGTCGACAGGAACAACATGACGCCCGGTCGCTATGGCATTCGCGGAATTCCGTCGCTGCTCATCTTCAAGGGAGGCAAGGTCGCCGAACAGATCGTAGGCTTCGTCCCCAAGGATACGATCGAAGCGAGTCTGAAGCGCGTCCTGGCCTGAAGAGCATTGCGCGCGAGGTTGTTGCAGGGTAGAACGGGGCTATGACATACTCTGCCCGTGGGTTGAACCGATGACAACGTGAACGGATCCCCGCCCGCTTGGTCAGGCAAAGCGGCTTCTGTAGTTTTGCCCAAATGCGAGGGCATCGGTCCTTTACTGCCCTTCCGCATGACGAGTTGCCAGACATGAGATTAGGTCTGCGGAAAAGTGGCGCAGTGTTCCGGCCAGGCTTCGCTGCGATTCTGTTGCCGCTGGCTTCCCTCAGAAGAGCCATCGAGACACGCCGTGTTGGGCCACAGGGCAGGGATGGTTCTTGTGCGGCAATGGATCTGACGCAAAGCTTAACCAGCTCAAGCGGTTCCAGGATTGTCGTACCCCGCAGCCATCACCTTCAACAAGTGGATGCGACCAACCAGGGGGCGGCCTGGAACGCAGTCAAAACGGCTATATCCACTCTGGAGCCGATCGAGCTGTCGTCCGCGGATGCTGAGGGGGCCTCCATCATCGGCAGTGTGGACTTTGAAGCAGTTCCCTGCTGTCGCACAGGCTTCGAATCGATCCTCGCAGTACCATTTTCTCAGAGAGAAGATGGAGTCGAGACGCAGCTTTCCAAGTACGTTTGCAGTAGAACCGCGTTCATCCGACCATGCTGGAGTGGAGTCTCGTTCACGGAAGTCTGATCGCCTTCTTCATTTTGGCGAATAGCTTCTTTGTGGCTGCGGAGTTTGCCATTGTCAGCGTGCGAGAGACGCGCATTGAGCAACTGATCGCGGACAACCGGCCGGGAGCGCGAACGGCGCTGCGGCTCAAGCAGAACCCCAAGGAGTTTCTGCCTGCGGTACAGTTTGGCGTCACCTTGGCCAGCCTGGCGCTGGGCGGTCTGGGCGAGCCGGCGCTGGCGGACGCCGTCCTGGGAGGGTTGACGCGCATCTCCTGGCTCAGCAGGTTGCCGGGTCTGCGCTTGCACGCTCTTTTTTATGCACACTCCATTGCGGTGGTGCTGGCCTTTTCGATGATCACCTACTTTGAGGTGCTGCTGGGAGAGTTGGTGCCCAAGTCTCTGGCGCTGCAGCGCGCCGAGCGGATCGCCCTGGCGATTGCGGGGCCGGTGGATGTCTTCATTCGGATGACCCGGCCGATGGTGGGTTTGATGAATCGGTCGGCAGAGATGGTTCTGAGGGCTTTTCATGCGCCGCTGCGTGGCGAGAACTCCGTCCATTCGCCGGAGGAGTTGAAGCTGCTGGCGACAGCGACTCGCAGGATGGGCCTGCTGCCTGCCTATCAGGAGGAGATGATTCATCGCGCCATCGAACTCAATCAGGTGGTGGTGAATGAGATCATGACTCCGCGGGGCAAGATCTTTTCTCTGCCGGCGGATGTGAAGCTGGAGCAGGCCAGTGCGCGAATCGTTGAGGAACAGCACTCACGGATTCCGGTCTACGATCCGGAGAAGGGCCGCGACTCCATCATTGGAGTGGTTTATTCCAAGGACGTCTCTCGCCTGATGCACTTTCGCAGTCTGGCCTCTGGATTGGGGAACCGTGGCGCGGGGGATTTGACGATCCGCCAGGTAATGCGCGATGTGCTTGTCGTTCCCGAGACCAAACGAGCCTTGGATCTGTTGCAGGAGTTCAAGGATCGGCGCAGACAGATAGCCATCGTGGTGGACGAGTTTGGATCGACGCTGGGGCTGGTGACGGCGGAGGATGTATTGGAGCAGGTGGTGGGTGAGTTGGAGGACGAGTTCGATACTGGGCGGAATCTTCCCCTGCCTGCGTCGGGTGGCGGATTTCTGCTGGATGGCACAGCCAGTCTGCGCGATCTGGTGACGCAACTGCACTGGAAGTTTCCCCGCGCCTATGGGGTGGAGACGCTGGCGGGATTCCTGCTGGTCAAGCTGGGGCATATTCCGGTGGAAGGGGAGTGGGTGGACTTCAACGGCCGGCGATTTAAAGTCGTGAAGATGGAAGCACAGCGGATTGCACAAGTGCGCGTCGATCTGATCGTGGATCCGGACGCCCCGGCGGGGCAGCAAGCGGGATCCAGGGGCGCCGGTGGATTACCCTCCGGAGGAAGGAAGCCTTTGAGTTCCAGCCACGGAAAGTCGGCGGTGCGAGGGCGAGAGGGATGAGATTCCGGTCAGCGTCGACTGTCGCGCACCACAGCCCGGCCCGAGCTGCGGTGCGCAGAATCCTGTGGCGGCTGCTGACCACCCTGCCGGTGCTATGGGTGGTGGTTACCGTGGTCTTTCTGATGATCCACCTGGTGCCGGGCGATCCAATCGTGCAGATGCTGGGCGACGGAGCGACAGCCGCCGATATCGCTGGATTGCGTCATGCGTACGGTCTGGATCAACCGCTGGGGACGCAGTATCTGCGCTACTGGAGAGGGCTGCTGCACGGTGATCTAGGACAGTCGCTGCGGCTGCATGATTCGGTGCTGCACCTGATTCTGCAGCGTTACCCCTACACGCTGGCGTTGGCGCTGGCGGCGGCGCTGATCGGGGTAGGACTGGCCATTCCGGCAGGAGTGGCCTCGGCGCGGAGGGCAAACCGCTGGCCGGATCGGGCGGTCGGGTTCGTCAGCCTGGCGGGGCTCTCTGTTCCCAACTTCGCCCTGGGCCCGATCTTGATCCTGCTCTTCTCGATCGATCTGGGGATATTTCCCGTCTCCGGCGCGGGTGTGGGCGCAGGAGACTTTCTGCGTCACCTGGTGCTTCCAGCCTTTACGCTGGGTTCGGGTCTGGCCGCGATTCTCACCCGCATGATCCGTTCCTCGATGCTGGAGGAGTTGGGGCAGGATTACATCCGAACGGCGCGGGCCAAGGGGCTGCCCGAGAGCGTGGTGGTGTATCGCCATGCGTTGCGCAATGCGTTGAATCCGGTGCTCACTGTGATCGGGTTGCAGTTTGGTTCGCTGCTGGCGGGTGCGATCGTTACCGAGACGATCTTTGCCTGGCCGGGACTGGGGCGGCTGACCCTCACGGCGATCTCCAATCGGGATTATGCGCTGGTGCAGGGGTCCATTCTCGCCATTGGACTTTCTTATGCCCTGGTGAACTTGGTGACGGACTCAGTGTATGCGATTGTTGACCCAAGGATGCGCCGCTGAGACCCGATCGAGAGGATCCGGGTACGAAAGCCACCACGCCGCAGATGCCGTTGGCCAGGGCCGAGACGAGGGATCTGTCTGGATCTTGCGGTTATTCTCCGTAAGGCGCCCAGATGTTTTTCACCTGGGTGGCTTGATGCAGAAACCAGCGGCCCTGGGCTTGATGGGGATCGAACCAGTTGATCTCGCGTTCATGAGGGGTGAAGACCTGTTTGAGGTTCCCGATGGAGGCGGTCTTGGCCATGGTGGCCGTGGCCGCATCGCGAAAGCTCCAGATGGCGTCGACGGCGTCGTGCTCAGCCAGGGTCTTGCCGAGTTCGCCAGGGTAGCCTGCGACCAGGTTGACCACGCCTCCCGGCAGGTCGCTGGTATCGAAGACCTGGTAGATTTCGCCCATCAGCGTTGCTGCGCGCGGGCTGGGAACGGCAACCACGGTATTGCCCATGGCAGCGGCGGGCAGGATGAGCGAGAGCAGGCTGAGCAGTGGCGCTTCATCGGGGGCCAGGATCGCAATGACGCCTACGGCCTCCTTCATGGCCAAGGTGATCATGCGGCCTGCCGGGTTGTGGATCGAGCCCTCAAACTTGTCGGCCCAGGCCGCATAGGTAAAGGTGCGCTCGATGCAGGCGTCCACTTCCCGGGGAGCCTGTTCCGGAGCGACGAAGGCGGCTAGCCTGGAGATGATCTCGGCTCGCCGCTGGGCGAGGTTTTCCGCCACATAGTAGAGCACCTGGGCGCGTCCGTGAGCCGAGGTTCTGGCCCACTTTGCTGCGGCGCAGGCCGCCTCCACGGCGTTGCGAATATCCTTGCGGTTGCCCAGAGGAGCTTCGCCCAGGTGTTGGCCGTCTCGCCCGTATACGGGAAAGCTGTAGCCGGAGTCGGGACGCGCCTGCTTGCCGCCGATGTACTGCTTGACGGTTCGATCGATGGTTCTCTCACCATAAAGCTCCGCTGTGGGAGGCTCTGCGCCGGCGCCAGACGGGCCTGCCGTCTCGGTCAGGATGCTGGGAGAGGTGGTTTTGTTGGCGGCGAGCAGCCAGCGCGGCTCCAGATATTCAAGCATGCCCTCGCCTCCGCCCTCGCGCCCGTAGCCGGACTCGCGATATCCTCCAAAGCCGCAGGCGGCGTCGAAGAGGTTGGCGGCATTGACCCATACGACTCCTGCCTTGATCTGGAAGGCCACATCGAGCGCCGCGTTGATGTTCTCGCTCCACACGCTCGCCGCAAGCCCGTAGCTGGTGTTGTTGGCCAGTTCCACGGCCTCGGCCGGGGTGCGGAAGGTCATGGCGACCAGCACTGGACCAAAGATCTCCTCCTGAGCGACCGTAGCGGCGGGCGAGACGTCGGTGAGCAGCGTGGGCCTGAAGAACAGACCGCGCTCGGGTAAAGAGATCCCTGGCTGATAACAAACGGCGCCTTCGGCAATGCCGGTCTTGACCAGGGAGGCGATGCGGTCATACTGCACCTGATCCACGATGGCGCCGATGTCGATGGCCTTATCCAGGGGCGAGCCAATGCGCAGCGTCCGCATGCGGGCGCGAAGTTTCTCGTACAGCCGGTCGGCAAGGCTCTCCTGCACCAGCAGGCGTGACCCGGCACAGCAAACCTGACCCTGATTCAACCAGATGCCGTCCACCAGCCCTTCCACGGCGGAGTCCAGATCGGCGTCCTCAAGAACGACAAACGGGCTTTTGCCGCCGAGTTCAAGCGAGAGCTTTTTGTCCGTGTTAGCCGTGGCCTTGCGGAGGATGCGTCCCACCTCGGTGGAGCCGGTGAAGGCGATCTTGTCAATGTCCGGATGCGCGGCCAGGGCTGCGCCAGTCCTGCCGTCGCCGTTGATCACATTGAGCACGCCGGGGGGAAGGCCGATCTCAGCGGCGATCTCCGCCATGGCCATGGCCGTAAGCGGGGTGTATTCCGCGGGCTTGATGACGACCGTGCAGCCGGCCGCGAGCGCAGGCGCAACCTTCCAGGCGAACATCAGCAGAGGAAAGTTCCATGGAATGATCTGTCCGACGACACCGACCGGAGCGTAGCCGGGAAACTCTTCATCCCGCAACTGAGCCCATCCAGCGTGATAGTAGAAGTGGCGGGCTGCGAGCGGAATGTCGATGTCGCGCGACTCGCGGATGCTCTTGCCGTTGTCGAGCGTCTCCAGCACGGCCAAGAGGCGGGAGTGCTTTTGCACCTGACGGGCCAGGGCGTAGAGATAGCGCGCGCGCTGGTGGCCGGTGAGCGCTTGCCATCCCGGCAGAGCGGAGCGTGCGGCCTGAACGGCCTGGTCGACCTCCGTGGGCCCGGCGCAGGCCACGGTGGCTAAAACTTCGCCGGTGGCTGGATTGGTCACAGAAAACGGACCGAAGCCCGGTGCAACGGTCGAGGGGACCGGCGGTGTCCAGGCGCCGTGGATGAAATGGCCAAAAGTGCGGTGGTGGGCGTCGAGCCAGGAAACAGCCTGGCTGGGGTCTTCCGGCGCCGGGCCGTACTCCATCGTCTCAAACTTCTCTGCAATGCTGTTTGCCATCTCTTGTCCTCTCTGCTGCGGTCGTGCAGAAGACGCTATGGATTCACCACGCAGCTTTTTCAGCTTTGATGACCTGCGGGGGCATCACGCCATCGGGTGACGATACGAGGCCGAGTATCTGGCGGTGACGAAGTGTTCCAACTGCCGTTCGATATCTCCAAGCATGGAGCTGGCTCCAAAGCGGAAGAGCGAAGGCTCCAGCCAGGATCGGCCCAGCTCATCCTTTACGGTCGCCAGCCAGTCCAGAGCCTGCCGGGCAGTTCTGATGCCGCCCGCGGGTTTGAAGCCGACGGCCATGCCCGTGCGCTCGGCATACTCGCGCAGCGCTCGAATCATCACCAGGCTTATCGGCAGAGTCGCGTTCACAGCCTCTTTGCCGGTGCTGGTCTTGATAAAGTCCGCTCCGGCCATCATGGCCACCCAACTGGCGCGCGCCACGTTGCGCAGGGTGAGCAGATCGCCGGCGCCCAGGATGGCCTTCATATGCACTGGACCGCAGGCGTCCTTGAATGCAGCCACCTCGTCATAGAGTGCGTTCCACTCCCCATGGAAGACGTGGGCGCGGGTGACAACGATATCGATCTCGCCGGCGCCCGCATCCAGGCTGCGGCGAATCTCAGCCACGCGCGTCTCCAGGGGCGCGAGGCCCGCAGGGAAGCCGGCGGAGACGGCCGCCACGGGGATTCCTGATCCCTCCAGGGCCTTTACGGCTGTTTCGACAAAGGCGTGATAGACGCAGACCGCGCCGACATGGAGAGGTGCGTCTTGCCATCCGAGGGCTTTCACGATGTGGTCCTGGAGCGGCCGCCGCGCTTTGGCGCAGAGCCTGCGAACCCGCTCGGCAGAGTCGTCCCCGCTCAAAGTGGTAAGGTCCATGCAGGCGATGGCGCGTAACAGCCACGCTGCCTGCCACTCCTTCTTGACCGTGCGGCGTGCGGGAATGGTAGCGGTGCGCCGCTCCACGGCGCTGGTGTTGATCCGCACTCCCTCTATCCAATCCAGATTCAAGGGAGTTCCTCGGTTGGGTGCAAGTTCCCGTCCGTAGAGAATCGCCGGCTTGCCGGCCGGGTTGTGTCCATTGCGTCCGGCTTGTTGTGGACTTGCTGCTGCGCCTGTCTCCATTGCGATCACCACCAGGGCTCAGACAGTCCGGCCCGTCATCAAGAATTATGTCCGGGCCGCGTGATTCTTAGTGTATATCGCCCAGAAGACTCGCTGTGGCCGCCAGCAGAGCCGTCTGCGCCACAGCAGAGCCGTCTGCGCCACAAGGGAGGAGTCGAATGACAGGCGATAGGAAGCATCGCGCGCGGCGATGCAACTTCGTCCAACTGGATGGCTTCCTCGTCCACTGGACGTTGGAAGGATTGAGTAGGCTGCCGATGGAAGGTTTGCCGCTCTACTCGATGCAGGGATGGCGGTACAGGTTGCGCAGAGCGTCGCTGCAGATCCGATAGCAGGGGCAGGCCGCTTTTTCCAGTTCCGAGGCGGAGAGGATGGAGATTTTGCCGCGACGGTAGCTGATCATGCCGCGCTCCTGCAAGGATCCGGCAACCATGGTCACCGTGGTGCGGCGCGTTCCCAGCATGTCAGCCATGAACTCTTGCGTGAGCATCATGGTGTTCTGACCAGAACGGTCATGACACATCAGCAGCCAACGAGCCAGGCGCTGTTCGGCTTCATGCATCTTATTGCAGGCTGTCGTCTGTTCCAGGCTGATGCACTGCTGCTGTAGAAACTCCAGAATCCTGCCGCGCAGCTCAGGAGTGTTGTGAAAGAGTTGACACAGATCTTCACTACGAACTCTTAGCGCAGAGCCCGGCACCAGCACGTAGGACTGTGAAGGCATTAGCGCGGGCCCAAGCAGTTGCATTGCGCCCACCAGTCCTTCGTGACCGGCAAGTCCGACCTCGGCGCTACCACCCTGCGCCATGGTGACCACCAGAGATGCCACCCCACTATAAAGAAAGTAGATATAGGCCGAGCGTTCGCCTTGCTCCTGCAGTACCGTTCGGCTGGGAAGATCGACGGCGCGGCCAAGAGAGAGAATCTCTGCGCGCAACTCCGGCGAGAGGGAATCGAGAAGAAGATTTCCAGTGTTGGCAGGCACGTTCGATCCTTCTCTAGCGAGGTTCAGGATGGATCCACAAGGGGATGCATTCTTGCTTTGGGCCCGCGAAGAGCGGCGTGTGCTCGCTGAGATCTCCGTTCGCTCTTCTAAAATTCTGAGTCAGATGCCGATGCAAGACATCGATGCTGCTTCCAGAATGGGATAATCATGGACCCGCTGTGGCTTGGTGGAGTTTGGTGGAATGACACGACCGAGGTTTGAGATGGAGACGCAAAGAGCCAACTCAAAGCTTCTCTTTTGAGCCCAATATAACGTTCTGCTGCGTGCTACTTTGTTCGGTGGGATCAGTTGAAAGGATTTCTCCGTGACCCTTTTGGAGACCACCCGCGCCGTATTCTGGAGCCGTATCCGGGAGCCGTATTTTGGAGCCGTGTCTGGGAGTGAAACGCTAGCCCAAGGAGAGTGGTGACGGATGTGGCCAGACTCTCCGCATCCTGTTTGAATTTGCAAATATCCTACACATTCAGCAACCTACAAGCACGCTATTTCCAGCGGAGGGTAGGATTTATCTTATGGCGATATACTGGGAGCCGCTCCGATACTCCGAGAGGCAGGCGCTGGGTCTTCGAGCCCGAAAGCAGTTGCCGCGCAGCGAGCAGGCTCGACTGACGATTGCGGACTGTCCGCGGGATCCGCTGGAGTTGTTGCGTGCTTCGATGCGCGATCGAGTAGCGCACCTGATCCCGGTGAAGTATGAGCGTATGGCCGCCAGCCCTTTCGGGTTCTTTCGGGGCGCTGTTCCGATCATGGCGGCTGATCTCTCCTGCCATCCCCACACAGGAATCATCACCCAGATCTGCGGCGACGCGCATGCGCTCAATCTGGGCGCCTTCGCCGCGTTGGACGGACGGCTGGTCTTCGATATCAATGACTTTGACGAGACCATCCGCGCACCCTTCGAGTATGACGTCAAGCGCCTGGCGACCAGCCTGATTTTGGCCGGAAGGGAAGCGGGCATCAAGCGCAGTGCGCGTCACGGAGCTGTGCTTCACTTTCTTCGCCAGTACCGCACCTGGATGCATCGCTTCGCGGCCATGCCTGTGCTGGAGTTGGCGCGGTATCAGATTCACCGCCTGGCGGAGATGGAGCCGATGCCGGCCATTTTTGCGCAGGCGGAACGCTCGACGCCGCAAAAGATTCTCAGAGCGCTGACTGAGCCTGATGCCACAGGTTCCGGGAGCGACCTCTGGCGCCGAGGGCCGGCGCCGCCACGGTCTTTCGGGGCGACTCTCTCTCGCGTCTTCCGCTCCGCGCCTCCGCTGTTGGAGCGCCTTTCCTATCGAGAAGCCGGCGCGGTGCTGGCCGCGCTTGGCCCCTATGTTCACACCCTGCAACCGGAGCGGCAACACTTTCTGCATCAGTACTGCCCCCAGGATGTGGCCTTCAAGGTGGTTGGGACCGGATCGGTGGGGCTGCGCGACTATGTGATTTACTGCGAGGGCCCCGGATGTCAACATGGCTCGGACCCCCTCTTCCTGCAGATCAAGCAGGAGGCAGCTTCGGCCTATGCACGGTATCTTCCAGAGGGTTCGGGGCACAGCCATCAGGGTCATCGGGTGGTGGAGGGGCAACGCGCGATGCAACTAACCTCTGACCCGTTCCTTGGCTATACCACCCTTGAAGGCCGAGATTACCTGGTGCGCCAGCTAAGCGATCACAAGGCTTCGCTGGATCTGGATCATCAGAGCGCAGCTTCGTTGCTGGGGTATGCGGATCTGTGCGGCGAGGTGCTCTCCCGCGGCCATGCCCGGGCAGGCGATCCCGTCGCCATGGCTGCCTATCTCGGATCCTCCGATCGCTTTGATCAAGCCATTCTCAGCTTCGCGCGCTCCTATGCGGATAAGACAGAGCATGACTGGAAGCTGCTGAGGGGTTCGAATCTCTTGCGATCCTCCCGCAGTGGGCCGGGGCTGAAGAGGTAAGGCTGCGAGGACTCGTAGACCGGTTTCAAGCCCAGTTCTGGCCAAGGTGCAGCGCCCTCGATTGTGCGTCTCGGTTTGCTGTTTCAAGATCTCGCCGCGCTCTATGCTTTCCTCTGCGCGCTTTTGAAGCACTCGCGCGTCGTTGGATTGGTGAAGCTCGACCCGAACTGCCTCGGGCAGGAGGAGACGGAGGAGACCTTGCCGGGCCTCAAGATCCAGATTCCGGTGCGTCGGGAGGATGAAGGCCGGGCAGTCGGCGATGCTTCGCGATGGGACACGCGAGCGAGCAAGAGCTGCACGGGTGAAGAGGAGCCAAACTCTGTTTGCTCAGTGGGATCCATTGACTGTGTTCTGTTCCCTCTCTTGATCTTCGTCCGCTTTGCTATGATTTCGGCTATGCCAACCCGTCTTCGTTCTCTGCTTCTTGCACCGGCTGCTCTTGCAACATTTTTCCTTTCCGCGATGGTTTTCCCTCTGGCAACTCCGCTGGCTCAGTCCTTCACACCCAAGCGTGAACTCAAGGATCTCTCGCCGGCAGCCATGGCCAAGCTGCAGGTCCTGGGGACGCTGACGGAACTCCCAGAAGGTCCGTGGCGCTTCCATGCGGGGGATATTCCGCACGGAGAATCTCCCACGCTGGATGATTCCTCCTGGCCGCTGGTGATGCCGCACTCGAAGGCGCCCCAGGACGCCGTCTGGTATCGCCGCGTGATTGAGGTGCCGCGGACGCTCCACGGCTATGACATCACCGGTTCGCGGATCTGGTTTCAGTTTCGGGCCAACGCCAATGGCCCGGTTCCGGAGATCGTCTACTTCAATGGTCGCCGGGTAGCGCTGGGCGACGATCTGGAGCCGATCGTGCTGTTTGCTCCGGCTCTACCCGGGGAGAAGATCCTGGTTGCGGTAAAGCTGCTGCATACAGTGGATGTCAAAAGATTTCGGGGGGTGGAGCTGCGGGTGGAACCAAACCCGGATGATCCGGTCTCCAGCGCGCGCCCCAATCCACAGGACATCCGTATCCAGTGCATCGCCGCGGCCCACCTGCTGCCTGCGCTTCCCAACTCGGGTCAGGACCGGCTGCCAGTGGTGGAGCAGGCTATAGCCGCGATCGACATGAATGCCCTGAAGACCGCCAACCAGACCTCCTTTGACGCCTCACTGCGCAAGGCGCAGCAGATTCTGGGCAGCCTGCATCCGCTGCTGCAGCAACTCAAAATGGACGAGGACGGCAACGCCCACATTGACGCTGCCTGGTTGTGGCCGCGCTCGGAGGCAGTGGAAGCGGTCCGGCGCACCTTCAGCACGGCTCTGCAGCTTATGAACGAGTATCCGGGCTACGTCTACACCCAGTCGGCAGCGCAGTACTACGAGTGGATGGCGGACAAGTATCCCGAGATCAATGACCAGATACGGCAGCGCATCAAGGATGGCCGCTGGGAGGTGGTGGGCGGGATGTGGGTTGAGCCGGACCTGAACATCCCCAGCGGCGAGAGCCAGGTGCGCCAGCTTCTGGTCGGCCAACGCTTCTTCAAAAAAGAGTACGGGGTTACGGCGCGTATCGGCTGGAATCCGGACAGCTTTGGATACAACTGGCAGTTGCCGCAGATCTACAAGCGCAGCGGCCTGGATTACTTTGTCACCCAGAAGATGCACTGGAATGACACCAACCAGTTGCCCTTCAGGCTCTTCTGGTGGGAGTCACCGGATGGATCCAAGGTATTAACCTACTTTCCCACCGACTACGTCCACCTGGATCTCAACCCAGCCCGCATCTCGGCGGATTTTGCCGAGACGGCCCAGCGCAATCCTGGCGCGGTGGAGCAACTGGACTTGTTTGGCGTGGGTGACCACGGGGGAGGCCCCACTCGCGCCATGCTGGACCAGGGAACTCACTGGATGGAGTTGGGCTCCAAAGCCGACTCGGCGCTTCCAACGATGCGCTTCAGCACGGCGCAGAGTTACTTTGACGCGGTACAGAAGCATCTGAACCCGGATTCCCCCACCTGGAACTATGCTTCGATCGCCAAGGGCTACACCGCTCCCCCGGCCGGTCCAAACGGGGAGATGGGAATTCCTACCTGGAAGGATGAACTCTATCTCGAGTTTCACCGCGGCGTTTTCACCACCCAGGCGGCCCAGAAGCGCAATATTCGCCACAGCGAGACCGCCACGCTCAACGCTGAGAAGCTGGCCTCGCTGGCCTGGCTGGACGGCGAAGTCTATCCCGACGAGATTCTGAACACCAACTGGGAGAAGATCACGTTCAACGAGTTTCACGATTTGGCCGCCGGCTCCGGCATTGCGGTGATCTATCGCGATGCGGCCAATGACTTTACCCAGGTTTACAACGCCGACCACAACATCGACCGGGCAGCGCTGGGCACCCTGGATGCCCGGATTGATACGCTTCCAATCGCAGGCGCAGCCAGATCCACGTCCATCCTGATCTACAACACGCTGGCCTGGCCGCGCGCGGAGACGGTGAAGTTGAGCTTCCAGCTTCCGGAAGCCGCAGCCGGTGTCAGAATTCTGGACACGAACCACCGCCCCGTCCTTACCCAGGTAATCTCCAGAGATGCGGCCACCCACCAGTTCACCGTGCTGGCTCGGGTGAACCGTGTTCCCGCGTTGGGCTATACGGAGCTGTATGCGGAACCGGGTCCGGCACCGATGCCGGCCAGCCGCCTTACCTTGCAGGAGACGACCGACGCCTATACGCTCGCCAATGACCACCTGAAACTCGTCATCGACCGGCACAGCGGCTGCATCACCAGCCTGACGACCGGCGCTATCGAGTACATTGCCGCGAACGGCTGCGGCAACCAGCTCCAGACTTTTGTCGATAAGCCAAAGCAGTATGACGCCTGGAACATCGACTACGGCACACTGGACCACCCGATGCCGATCATGGCGCTGGACTCCATTGCGGTGAGCGAGAATGGCCCGCTGCGCAAGACCATCCGTATCGAGCGCACCTGGGATAAGTCGCACTTTGTTCAGGAGATATCGCTCGACGCCGACGCCGATGTGGTGCGGGTTGCCAATACTGTCGATTGGCATGAGACCCACATCCTTCTCAAGGCAGCCTTTCCGCTGGCGCACTCCAGCGATCAGGCTACCTACGAGATTCCCTTCGGAAATATTCAACGGCCGACAACCCGCAACAACTCCTGGGAGAAAGCAAAGTTTGAGGTTCCTGCTCTGCGCTGGGCCGACCTGGGAGACGACACGGCGGGCGTGTCCATCCTCAACAACAGCAAGTACGGTTATGATGCCGTCGGGGATCTGCTGCGCCTTACCCTGCTCCGCTCGCCCACCTCGCCTGATCCGGACGCCGACCGTGGCGTCCAGCACTTCACCTATGAGATCTACCCCCATCGCGGAAGCTGGCGGGAGGCCCTCACCGTCCGTCGGGGATATGAGTTCAATACCCCGCTGCTGAGCGACCAGGTCTTCCCCCATAGCGGCGAGATGCCGGCCAGTCACTCCTTTATCTCTGTGGACAGCCCTAATGTAACTCTGAGCGCGGTCAAGAAGGCTGAAGATGCCCAAGCCCTGATCATCCGCATGTACGAGTGGGCCGGCAAGGCTACCCAGGTGAAGCTGCATGTGCCGGAGGGCGCCACGTACGCGATGGAGACCAACTTGATGGAAGACCCCATCCCCGGCGCTCAGCATCTGCCGTTGCGGGACAACATCGTCACGGTTCCCATCAAGCCCTACGAGATTCTCACGCTGGAGGTAGGCTACCCGGTGA
This sequence comes from Granulicella sp., assembly GCA_027335345.1. Taxonomy (GTDB): domain Bacteria; phylum Acidobacteriota; class Terriglobia; order Terriglobales; family Acidobacteriaceae; genus Granulicella. The sequence continues at coordinate 52,111 of DAHWOF010000047.1, forward strand.
AGGAGGCGCAGGCAGGGAAGTAGCGGAAGGCCAGAGCGAGAGGGGGCTCTGGCCATGTGATCTCCGGCCTGCTGCGATCTTCAGGGAGGTCTAGCAAGCAGCTGGCCGTGCCGCGTTCTTCGCACTGCCATTTCTTCCGGTCGGGCTTCGATATGGATCTTCGTAAGGTTTCGGCTGTCTCAGCCAGTCGATGGAGGGCTGTGCGAGAATCCGAGCGTTATGCTGAAAGCTGATCGGAACCCATTCGTGAGTAGACCTCCTCGTGTCCTTGTCACCCGTTCTTCCCGGCAGGCTTCGCAACTGGCCGCCCAGCTCCGCGCCGCAGGAGCCGAACCCATCCTCGTTCCTGCCATTGAGCTGGCTGAGCCCACCAGCAACGCTGCGCTCGATCAGGCTCTGGCGCGTCTGGAGGCGTTCGATTGGCTGCTCTTTACCAGCGCTAACGCCGTGGAGTTCTTCGCGCGCCGTCTGGCGCTGGTTCGTACCGGGCTACCCTCCGGGCCCAAGGTGGCGGCCATCGGCGCCGCTACGGCTCGCGCCCTTGAGGCTGTGGGCCTGCGTGCGGACTTGATCCCACCCCAGGCTGTCGCGGAATCTTTGGCAGAGGCGCTTCTGCCCCATGCGCGCCGGCCGGACGGTTCTCCATCGCACCTGCTTCTCCTGCGCGCCGAGGTGGCCCGGGAGGTCCTTCCCCATACCCTTCGCAGCGCCGGCGCCGAGCTCGCCATTGCACCGGTCTACCGCAACATCGTCCCTGCAAGTTCGATCGCCGCCATGGGAGAGATCTTCTCATCGCGAGCGCATTGGCCGGATGCGATTACCTTCACCAGCAGTTCTACCGCTACCAATCTGCTGGCTTTGTTGGAGACCGCAAATCTTTGCCTCTCGCAGGAGATCCTGCGTGTCTCGATCGGTCCGATCACCAGCCAGACGTTATGCGACCTTGGCCTTCCGCCCCATGCAGAGGCGGCGGAGCCAAATCTGACCAGCCTGGTGGCTGCCGTTATGGACAAATGGAAGCAGCAGGAGCAGGTCAGGGATTTTGATGAAAAACAGAGTCTCGGCCATTAGGCTTCCCAATCTCTAGCCCGCCTCGTCCCCGGCCCGCCTTGTTCCTTGTGCCCTCTGTTGGGCCGTTCACCCTCATGCGGGTCTCGCTCGCCGCTTCGGCGGGCCCTTTCAGCAAACTCTCATGTGACCGATTGACCGATGTGGATCTGGATGGGGGCGATGGAATCCTCCATGAAATAAAAGACCTTCTGCGACCTGTTGGCAAAATGTCGAGTTTGCGAAGGCGGCGGGAGCGTCGGAGCGCTCACCAGGACGCCACAGAGTCCGGTTTGGGCGGCAAATTATACTGATTTTCATATTCTTGCCTGCATCCTTATGGAAACAGGAAGGAAAACCGTCTTAGCTCCGGCGAATCAGAGGGAGGAATGCGCAATCTCTTTCACGATTCCTGCTCTTTTCTTTAGCATTTGCGCATACTTTGAAGAAATTGACACAAATTTCTTTTTGGGTTCCGTTTGGCAGTTTGCTTGCACATCTGTAAACAAAGATTACAAACACAGAATCCTGATGTACGGGGTTGGTGGAGAGTAGGCTTCTCGTTCAACACCTTTGGAGAGCATTCTTTTTTTGGCTGTCTCTGATGCCATAATGCCTTTCGTTTATCCATCCAGCGGGTCGGAGGTAAGTGTATGAAGGACATCGTCGGGAGGCGGATCGGTTGGGTCTCGCCCTTGTTTGTTTTAAGCGCCTTGGCGCTTTTGCTGCTCTCAGCCTCCAGGTTGGGTGCTCAGACTGTAATCTCAGGTGATATTGCTGGTACCGTGACCGATCCCACTGGAGCGGTGATCTCGAATGCCTCGGTCAAATCCTTGAACCTGGGAACGGGAGAGGTGAAGACCGTGAAGACCGGCTCTGCCGGCGACTTCCGGATCGGTTTCCTGCCGCCGGGGCACTACTCCGTGACCATCTCGGCGAACGGCTTTCAGTCGGCGGAGATAAAGACCTCAGTGCAGATTGGTCAGACGGCGGCGTTGAACATCAGCCTGAATGTGGCCAAGGGTTCAACCACCGTCGAGGTGCTGGGCACGGCGATTCCGCTGCTCCAGCCAGAGAACTCCGATATCTCTACGACGATCAGCGAACAGCAGGTTCAGGAGTTGCCTAACCCCGGTGAAGATCTGACCTACTACATCAACTTGACCCAGGGCGTGGTCATGAATACCCAGGGCGGATATGGAAACTCGGAGGCCTTTGGCCTGCCGGCGACGTCCAACAACTTCACCATCAATGGTGCGGAAGACAATGACCCCTTCCTGAACCTGAACAACTCCGGTCCGAGCAACCTGCTGCTGGGCCAGGACGATGTCGCTGAGGTCAGCGTGGTGGCCAACGCCTACAGCGCTCAGTATGGAGTTTTGGGCGGCATCCAGGAGAACATCACCACCCGCTCCGGAACGAATGAATTTCACGGCAACGTGAACTACTTCTGGACCAACGCCTTTCTCAACGCGAACGACTTCTTCAACGACCAATCCAATGCGCCGGAGCCCTACGCCAACGCCAATCAGTGGGCGGCTGCGGCGGGCGGTCCTATCAAAAAGAACAAGCTCTTCTTCTTCTTCAACTACGAAGGCCTGGACTTTGAAACCTCGCCGGTGGATGAGACCTATCTTCCCTCCGCCTTGTATGAGCAGAATCCGGCCGGCACGTACCAGACCAACACGGCTACCGGAGGTTATACCGTCACCAACCCGAGCGTGATGGGCAACGACGGACTTTGCGATAACTACACGAGCTCTCTTTACGCCAACGGAAACGGCAACGAGTGCGGCTTTTATAACACGATGTTCAAACTCTGGGCAGGGGCGCCGCGCGCTTCGACGGCGACCGCCTCTGGTATTCAGAGTGCTGGAACTTCCTTAGTAACGACAAACACGGGCGTTCCGCTGACCATCAACCTGCCTCAGGGATTGACCTACTCTAACGTCGTCACCGAGTCTCCCAGAGACCATCTGAAGGAGCAGTTGACGACGGTCCGGGTCGATTACACCATCAGCCCCAAGGACCAGGCGTTCATTCACTACAAGTACGATTACGGCGTTCAGCCAACCTACGTGGATCCCATCAACCCGGTGTTCAATGCGCAGAGCAGCCAGCCGGACGATGAAGGGCAGCTTGAAGAGACGCATATCTTCACCCCCAATCTGGTCAATCAGTTCATTCTCTCCGGCATGTGGTACAGCGCTTACTTCCTGAGTGACAACGCGAAAGCGGCGCTGGCGGCCTTCCCATATGAATTGGACATGGGTGACGGCTCTTTCAGCAATCTTGCCAACGACGAGGATGCCTGGCCGGAGGGACGCAACGTCACCCAGTATCAGATCAACGATGACTTGAGCTGGACGAAAGGCAAGAACTCGATGGCCTTCGGCGTGCTCTTCAAGCGCGACGATGTTACCGATGCCGATCTTGGAGTCCTTACGGTGCCCTTGGGGTATGAATTTGGGCCGGCAGAGGGAGCGTTCTCCTCCTCCGATTACTTCAGCGCCGGAACCATGCTGGAGGGCATCGAGAACTTTCCCCAGCGTTCGAGCGAGCCGATCCGCCTCTATAACCTTGGCTTGTATGCGCAGGATCAGTACAAGATGAAGCCGAATCTGCAGTTGACCGCCGGCCTGCGTGTGGAGCATAACTCCAACGTGGTGTGCGTCACCGACTGCTTTGATTACCTCCCCAACAGCTACGAGAATGTGTCTGCAGGCCTCTCAACGCCTTACAATCAGATTCTCTCCACGAATCTGCGGACCGTCTTCCACAACTACCAGAAGATTACGGTCGATCCTCGGGTCGGGTTTACCTTCTCGCCGCAGGGAGATCCGAAAGCTGTGCTTCGCGGCGGCTTTGGCATCTTTACCGACATCTTCCCAGGAACGATAGCGGATTCGATGTTGACCAATGCACCGCTGAATCCTGAGTTTACGAGTCTCTTCAATCAGGATGATCCGTCGGTTGCGGGTAGCTTCACTGAAAATCTGGCGACGACAGACAACTACTTCAAGACCGGATTCGCCAGCGGTTTGAGCTACAACGAGCTCTCCGCGGAAGACCCCAACATTACCCAGCCCAATGTGCTCAATCCCGATGACTCGATTCACTACCCGACGTATGAGGAGTGGAGTCTGCAGTGGCAGCAGCAGATTGGCAAATATGACAGCTTCCAGGTGGGCTACGTCGGCAACCACGGCTACCATGAGCCGGTGGAGAATAACGGCGTCAACGCCTCGGAGTCGGGCTCGGCGATCTCCTTCTCCGGCCTGCCGGCCAATCCGGCGCTACCCGCCTTCGATGAGGTCACTGAAGTCGGTAGCGTTGCCATCTCGAACTACAACGGCCTGCTAGCAACCTACAAGCACGAGTCAGCGATGGCGACTGTCTCGATCAACTTTACCTGGAGCCACGCGATGGACGAGGTCTCGAACGGCGGAGTTCTGCCCTTTGGGGGAAACATCATCAGTCCCATCGACCCATTCAACCTCAGGCTGCAGAACTACGGCAACTCCGATTACGATATCCGCAAAAACCTGGACGGCTACTACCTGATTCACATACCGTACTTCGGTGGACCCCGGATCCTCACCGACAAGTGGGATTTCGGTGGCAACTTTTTCTGGCACTCTGGGTTCCCGTTCAGCGTGACGGATAGCGCCGCCACCGCCGAGGTGAATAATACCGGTTCCTATGGCGGGACTCTGCTGGCGGTTCCGGTAAGCGCCAATCTTTCCATGCATTGTGGTAGCTCGGCTGCCAACCCCAGTACTCCGTGTCTGACGGCTTCCGACTTCACGGATCCCACCGGATTCGGCGGACCGCGACGCAACCAGTTTACGGGCCCAGGCTACTTCGACATCGACTTCAACATCCTGAAGGGATTCAAGGTTCCTGGGACGAAGATCGCCGTACTGCAGCTTGGCGTCCAGGCCTACAACGCCCTGAACCATCCCAACTTTGCCAACCCGGTCTTCAACGTTAGCAGCGCGCAGTTTGGGCAGATCTTGAGCGACGTGAGCCCGCCGACCAGCGTCTATGGGTCGTTCTTGGGTGGCGATGCGGCGCCGCGAATCATCCAGCTTACGGCGCGTTACACCTTCTAGCTGCTTTTCATGCCCCGGATAGAGGTCTTGGGCCTCTATCCGGGGCACTTTTTTGCATGCAGGTGCCAGCCTGCCTCTCGGCACGGCCTGAACGCGGGGGCGTGGGTAGCGTCAGCCTTACCGCCGGAGACGGGTAAGGAATTCTTCCTGGAAGAGCTTCTCCGATGCCCGCAAAAGGCCTTCACGCTCTGACCGCTTCTCACCTGTTCCGATACCAACCCCCGCCACTGGGACCGCGCCTGTGCACCTTCATCTCTCATCCCTCAACCATGCAGCCATTCCACCCTCAGCACAAGATGTGGTTCACAC
>DAHWOF010000056.1 GCA_027335345.1 Granulicella sp.
GTGCTGCATGGCCTCCGTCAAATCCAGCAAGCAAGCTCACAAGCCACTCTCTTGCCTTTGACTTTTCACCGCTATCCCACCACTCGAGGCGCAGATATGACCGACTCCGTTCCTCTACCCGGCACCGAACGCTCCGCCACCATCCCCAAGCAGCACCGCTGGCTATCGGTCGACGTCCTTCGCGGCCTCACCATCGGCTTCATGATCATGGTCAACAACAACGGTGGCGGCTCCGATGCCTACTGGGCCATGAAGCACACCGACTGGAACGGCTTCACCCCCACGGACCTCGTCTTCCCCACCTTCCTCTTCCTCGTGGGCATCTCCACCGTCTTCTCCACCCAGGCGCGCCTGGCCAAGGGAGACTCGAGATCCTCGTTGCTCGGCCACACCTTCCGTCGCGCCGTCATCCTCTATCTGCTCGGCCTGGTGGTCAATAGCTTCCCGTTCTTCCACCTCGCCACCATGCGGTTCTATGGCGTCCTCCCTCGCATCGCCATCTGCTACCTCATCGTTGCGATCTTTTACCTCTATAGCTCCTCGTGGAAGGACAAGGCCATCGTCGCCGCCGCCTGCCTGCTTGGCTACTGGATCCTGATGCGCTTCGTTCCCGTCCCCGGCTACGGCGTGCCTACCCACCAGATTCCTCTGCTGGACAAGGACGCCAACCTCGCCGCCTGGCTCGACCGCCGGATCTTCTCTCCCAACCACCTCTACGAGCGGGTTCGCGATCCCGAGGGCCTGCTCAGCACCATCCCTGCTGTTGCCACCACACTCATCGGCATGCTCACCGGCATCTGGCTGCGCTCCACCCGTTCCATCGTGCAGAAGGCTCGGGCCATCGCCTGGGCCGGCTGTGCCAGCCTGCTCGGCGGCGGCCTCTGGAACTTCACCTTCCCGGTCAACAAAAAGCTCTGGACCAGCTCCTACGTCCTTTACGCCGGCGGTTGGAGCCTGTTGCTGCTGGCCCTCAGCATCTACCTCATCGATATTCTTCCAGCGCGCAGATCCCCACCAACCTCCGACGACCAGATACGCAAGCGCTACATGATCCTGCTCGTCTTTGGGACCAACGCCATCGCGGCCTATGTTCTCTCCGAACTCCTGCCCAACGCTCTGAACCTTATCCATCCCCAGCCCGGTGTAGCCTTTCTACGCTGGTTCTACCTCAGCATTCTCCACATCATCCCCTACGCGCCCATGGCCTCGATGGTCTTCTGCATACTCTTCGTCGCCGTCTGCTGGGTTCCCATCTACGTCATGTATCGCCGCCACATCTTCCTGAAGGTCTGATCAACCAGAACCCTCCAGCAAAACTCGCCTCGCCGCTACTCCAACCACGGCAGCCAGCTTCACAGTAGGCTCCTTTTTCTTCAACTCTTTTTCTCGCCCGGCACGCGCTCACTTTGATTGAAGCGCGCAGAATGCGGCGGGTGAAACGAAACAGGCTTGCCGCCAGACAGCAACGGCCCGTCCCACCTGTGGAGCGAGCCGTCGATGCAGTGATCTGTTGAGATTGACCTGAGGCATCCGTTCTTGACCGGGTGATCATCCCGGCAGGCTTGGCGCCTCGGAGTCTGAATCCACGCAGAGGGTGTCTTCCGTTCCCTCCGCACTCCAGGTTGAAAGCACGAATGCCTTAAGCCTCAGTCACCTCACGTGTTTTGGTACAACTGGAACTTTCAATCTTCATAGGCGTTGGATCACCCTCCTTTCCCGTGTTGATCCTCAAGCTACGCCGCTACCCAAGGCCGCGTCAACATCGCGGCTTGCCTCAGCAGGCAGCATCGCAAAGGCCCTGCGGCCAGCTTGAAGGTCTTTCTCACCCCACGGATGGCGTGCTGCTCTCTTCCACGGTTGTCTTTGAGCGACGCAGCTTCACTCGCAGCGCCCAACCCAGATCGAAGAGCAATGTTCCCAGAACCGCAAAAACGATCGCCCCTTGATACGTCAGCCAGACGGTAGCCAGGATCGCCCCTTGAGGATCTCCGGGAGGATACAAGACCGGCACGCTCTCCCCGGCAGGAAATTCGATCTCCTGCGACCGATTCTTCACCGCGTCCAGGGTCAGCAGCTCCCCATCCGGCAGACGAAGTCGGAAGCGCGGTGTGTAAACCACCTCACCCTGCTGGTTCAGCTTCGCCACATTCTCGGTGATCGTCGCCGTCGCTCGCACTCTGGATCGGCTGAAGGCCCAGGAGCGCAGTCCAAACCCCGCAGATACCGCAAGCAGGAGCACCCCAACGAAAGGCAGCTTCGCAGCCAGCGGCGTAGTTGCCTGCTGCAGGCCTCTTTGCAACCAATTCAGGAACTCCATCAACCCACTCTAGCAACGGCCGACCCCATCTGCACTGGACAAACCAGCCCTCGGGGTAAGATCTCGTCTGCAACGCAAGAAACTGCAACGATGCCGGCGCTCGTCTTCTCTCCATCGTTGGACGCGAGCGCCCGGAGTGAACGCTTGAAGGGATGGAAGGGCTTGATCGAACGGATCCATCGCGTCCTTTCAATCGGCTTCTGAGGGGCAAATCCCGAGGCCGCACTCAGTGTTGGAACCGGAACTAGCCTTCCATCCCTCTATACTGGACTCCCATGTTGACCGGACCGCTTGCCTTCGAGCTGCCAGCCTTTCTCCTGGGTCTCCTGCTGGGCAGCTTTCTCAACGTTTGCATCTCCCGCCTGCCTGGGCGTCAGAGCATTCTCAAGCCCCGATCTCACTGCCCTGACTGCCTGCGGACCCTTGCCTGGTATGACAACATCCCCATCTTGAGCTGGATTCTTCTGCATGGCCGCTGCCGGCATTGCGGGAAACCAATCGCCTGGCGTTATCCCCTCGTCGAAATTGGATTTGCCTTCTGGCTCACCTTCGCCGCGCGCACCGCTTTTCCTTTGCTCAAGCCCGGCCTACCCCTCAACACCGTCGTCAACGCGATGACTGACGCAGCCGGGCTGGCCATCCTGGGTTTTCTTCTGCTGGGCCTGCTGGTGATGGACTGGCAGACCCACACCCTTCCCGACGCCTTCACGCTGAGCGGATCTCTGATCGGCCTGCTGCTGACCTGCGTTCGCGCCGCCTACCTGTTGCCCCACCAGTACGACCTTCTGCTCCATGGCCCGGACCCGCTCACCAGCGTTGGCGGAGCGCAGGATCAGGGCAACATTGTTCTGACCGGGCCGGAGCACCTGATTCTTGGACGTCTCTATGCAATGGTTCTTTTGGCCGGAATCCTGCTCTTCATCCGGATTGCCTACAAAACGCTGCGAAAGCGGGAGGGCCTCGGCATGGGCGACATCAAGCTGGCCGCCATGATGGCAGCGTTTCTTGGTTTCTGGCTGGGAGCCTTCGCCGTCTTCCTTGGGGTGATTCTCTGCGCGGCATATGCAGGTACGCTAATCGCCCGACGTCGCGCTACCGCTACGACCCGTCTTCCGCTGGGTACATTTCTCTGCATCGGCGGGCTGATCGCCGCAATTCTTGGCGCTCCGGTCATCGCCTGGTACGCTTCGCTCTTCTAGGGAGAGCCTCGCCCCTAGTTCTCTGTAGTCCAGGGCTCTCTTGACCCCTGGACCGCGCCACTCCTACACTCAAAGTTAGCCATGAATTCGTCGAATCCGTACCTATGGCAGTACATTCCACTTGTCCTACAGATCCTGGTAGCCCTGGGTATGGCCGGGGGCATGGTGGCTGCGTCCTTTTTTCTGGGGAAACACAAGCGCTCTCGCACCAAGCTGAGCGCCTATGAGTGCGGCATGGATCCGGTCGGGGATGCGCGCGGCCGCTTCTCGGTGAGGTTCTACATGGTCGCCATGTTGTTCATTCTCTTCGATGTGGAAGCGGTATTCGTTCTTCCGTGGGCGGTCATCTATCGCCATCTTCCGGCGATCACCGGATCGCGCTTCTTTGGTTTCTGGGAGATGCTGGTCTACCTCAGCTTCGTGGCAGTGGGCCTCTTCTATGTCTGGAAGAAGGGCATCCTCAACTGGTCCGAAGACAGAGCGGATCTTTAAGAGCGGACCTCAGATTTTGTGCCTCAGGCGCTCTTCGTCAGCGCCTCCAATCGATTCAGGAAGACCCCACTATGGCTGATCATCCCTCCTCGCCCTCAACCTCTTCTTCGGCCAAAGCAACAGCCCATACGGCATCCATCTTCGGCAAGCAGGCGGTTCTTGAAGCCTTTGCCGGCCACCCGGCCGTGAGCAGTCTGGAGCACTTGCTGATAGACGCCAAGTGGGACCGTCAGGAGTTGACGCTGAGCGTCGCTCCTCAGGCCATTCTGGATGCTGCCCGAGCCCTCAAAGCGGCCGGCTACAACTTCCTGGAAGACGTCACCGCTGTCGATTGGTATCCCACCGATACCCCCTCGGCTCCACGCTTTCAGGTCAACTACTCCATCCTCAGCCATAGCCGAAAAGAACGGGTTCGCATCATCACGCGGGTCTTGGGCGACAACCCGCGTCTGGACTCGATGACCGCTCTTTGGCCCGCGGCCAACTTCTATGAACGCGAGGTCTTCGACCTTTTCGGCATCCACTTCGCCGGCCATCCCCACCTCACCCGCATCATGCTGCCTGACGACTGGAACGGCCATCCATTGCGCAAGGACTACCCCGTGGAGGGATATCGCTAATGAGTCAAAACCCCGTTCTCGACCTGGAGACACAGGAGAGCGACCGTCCCAGCAGCTTCGTTCGGTCCGAAGCTACGATGCAAGACGCTACGGGCGCAACCCTGGCTGGAATTCGCCACGCGGAAGAGATTCTTGTCCCTGCTATCGAAGATGCCGCCCGGGGCGCTACCTCTCACCATCAGCACGGCTCTGACCCGGTGGTCTCCCAGACCATGGTGCTCAATATGGGGCCGCAACATCCGTCTACCCACGGTGTTTTACGGCTGGTGTTGGAGGTAGACGGCGAGACCGTGGTCTCTCTGGCTCCCGATATCGGTTATCTCCACACCGGCATCGAGAAGACCTGTGAAGCGAAGTTCTACAACCAGGTAACGCCGCTGACGGATCGCATCGACTATCTCTGCCCGATGACCAACAACACCGCCTACGCTCTGGCAGTGGAGAAGCTGCTGGACCTGGAGGTCCCCGAACGGGCGCAGATTCTGCGCGTCCTGCTCAATGAGCTCACCCGCATTCAGTCCCACCTGGTATGGCTCGGCACCCATGCCATGGACATTGGAGCGCTCACCGTCTTTCTTTACTGCTTCCGCGAACGGGAGGAGCTGCTGCGGATCTTCGAGGCCATCAGCGGACAGCGGATGATGGGCAGCTACATCCGCATCGGAGGCGTTGCGCTGGAGCCTCCCGCCGGCATCTACGACCGGATGCGCTCCTTCCTCAACGACTTCCCGGAGCACATCACGGAGTACGAGGGGCTGCTCAACGCCAACCCCATCTGGATGGGCCGGCTCAAGGACGTCGGTCATCTCTCAGCCGAGGACGCAATCGCGCTGGGCGTCACCGGTCCCGCCCTGCGCGCCTCCGGCGTGGACTTTGATCTGCGCCGTGATATGCCTTATTCCGGTTACGAGAGATTCAAGTTCAACGTGCCGGTATCCAACGGGTGCGACGTATGGGCCCGCTATCTGGTCCGGATGCAGGAGATGCGGGAGTCCACCAGCATCTGCCATCAGGCTCTTGACCTTCTCGCCACGATGCATCATCAGCCCCTCCACGCCGATGCCCCCAAGATCCTGCTGCCCGACCGGGAGAAGATGAAGACCCAGATGGAGTCTCTGATCCATCACTTCAAGATCGTCACCGAAGGTTTCCAGGTTCCGGCCGGCGAGGCGACCAGTTCGGTGGAAGCGCCGCACGGCATGATGAACTACTACGTCGTCTCGGATGGCACCTCCAAACCTTACCGGGTCCACATGCGCAACGCCGACTTCGCCAATCTGCAAGCCCTGGAGACCATGTGCAAGGGCCGTCTGATTGCGGACGTGGTCGCCGTGATCGGCTCGATCGACATCGTCCTGGGAGCCATCGACCGCTAGGAGCCTGTGAAAAGCACGCTTTGGGCCAAGCAGCTCTCCAAACCATTGCATACGGGCGTCTGCCGCTGCACAATTTGCACCACCTCTCCTGTTGCCTCGGCTCTTTTCCGGCAGACCCAGAATGGAGATCGCCTGGTTTGGGCTGTTTTCGCCGCGCTCGCTTGACCCAGTTCCTGCCCCTTCAACCATGCATGCCGACGGACTGACTTGAACACTCGCCTCCACGCCGAACTCTGGACATCTTGGGCCTCCCTGCTGCGCAGTTACGCCGCAGCCCACGGACTCAACAGCGCCCATCACGCCGTAGTCGAGGTGAGCGCAGACCAGATTACCCTCCGCGTGAATGACCGCTGGCTCCGGTTTTCATCCAGTGACATGCAACACAGCGGAGAGCCTGCCACTCCCTTTAGGCTGCATGAGGACGGAACCGTCACCTTTGGTCCGGCTCATGAACTGGCAACTTCCATCGCCATGGACATCGCCGCAGAACAGTTCGCTCGCCAGATGCTGATCGAAGCGCGGTAATCTGGTAGTTGCGGTTGCACAATTTATCTCACTCCATCCCGCCGCAGGAAGATCCTTATGGCCACCATCACTCAGTCGATCTTTACGCCCGCCACAGCCGCCCGTTTTGACAAGCTCGCGACCATCTACCCGGTAAAGCGCTCCGCGCTGGTCCCCATGCTGCTTTACGCACAGGATGAGGTGGGTTACGTCTCCGATGCTGTGGTCACGGAGATCGCCCAGCGACTTGACCTGCTCGAACTCGACGTCCGCAACGTGCTGAGCTACTACTCTATGCTGCGGACCAAGCCGGCCGGGAAGTACAACGTGCAGGTGTGCACCAACATCTCCTGCATGCTGCGTGGCGGCTTCGAGCTGCTTGACCACTGCAAGAACAAGCTCGGCATCGATCACAAAGAGACCACTCCTGATGGGCTCTTCTCATTGGAGGAGGTGGAGTGCATCGGCGCTTGCTGCTGGGCCCCCGCCGTCCAGGTGAACTATGACTTCCACGACGAACTGACTCCAGAGAAGCTGGATGCTGTTCTGGACACCTATCGCGCCCGCGAGAGCAAATAACCTTGAGGCCCGCAGCAGCAGCGTCGATGCAAACTGGACCCGGCCCAGCCCGTCTGCGCTCAACCGCCCCATGTTCTTCCGTCGGAAGCTGGGGCAACGGCTGCACAAGTTGCCGCAAGAAAGCCGTCCCATTTGCAGCACGCACGCGGTTCAAGCTTTTCTTTCCAGGACTGGAACGATCCGATTCGCCCTCAGTGGGCACGATGTACAGACTCCACCGTACGATTCTCGCGCCGGGCGGCGATCCTTGTTCCGTGCGCCTTCCACAAGCACTCATTTCCACGCCAGCCGCATTCTTGCAGAGCACAGCGCGAGAGCAGCGTTTGGACAAAATCGCGTAAACTGGAGTCTCACGGTAAGGAACCAGTATGCCAACTCTTGCCTCACACCCCGATGAAGTAAAAGTTCTCTCCCGCCGTTTTGGCCTGGGTGCAGCCAACATTGACAAGTATCTGGAGCTGGATGGCTACAAAGCTGCGCAAAAGGCTATCGCCGAAGGCCCGGAGTGGATTATCAATACCATGAAGGCCAGCGGTCTCCGGGGACGCGGTGGAGCAGGATTTCCTACCGGCATGAAGTGGTCCTTCGTTCCCAAGGTTTCAGAGAAGCCAAAATACATTCTGGTCAATGGCGATGAGTCGGAGCCGGGCACCTGCAAGGACCACCTGATCTTTCGCGAAGACCCGCATTCGATTATCGAGGGCGCGATGATCGCCGGTCTCTCCGTGGGCGCCAAGATGGGCTTCATCTATCTGCGCGGAGAGTACCGGTACCTGCTCAACATCATGGAGAAGGCCGTAGCCGATGCCTATGCCCGGGGCTTTCTGGGCAAAAACATCTTCGGCAACCAGGGAGTGGACTTCGACGTAATCACCCAGACCGGCGCCGGGGCCTATGAGGTGGGCGAAGAGTCGGCTCTGATGGAATCCCTGGAAGGCAAACGCGGCGTCCCCCGCATCCGTCCTCCCTTCCCGGCCGTGGTGGGTCTCTATGGCGGACCGACCATCATCAATAACGCGGAGACGATCGCCAATGCTCCCCACATCCTGCTGATGGGCGGCGAAGCCTACGCCAAGCTGGGCACAGAGCGCAACGGCGGCACGCGACTGTTTGGCATCTCCGGCCACGTGGAGCGTCCGGGCGTCTACGAACTCCCCATGGGCTACTCCCTGCGCAAGGCCATCTATGACGTAGCCGGCGGGATTCGCGGCGGCAAGCAGTTGAAGGCCGTCGTGCCGGGCGGCGCATCCTGCCCTGTGCTGCGCGCCGATGAGATCGACGTCGGGCTGGACTTCGACCAGATGGCCAAGGCGGGCACGATGCTGGGTTCAGGCGGGATTGTGGTTCTTGATGAGACGGTCTCCATCGTGGAGTTCGCCCTCCGCACCATCCGCTTCTATCAGCACGAGTCCTGCGGGTGGTGCATCCCGTGCCGCGAGGGCACCGACTGGATCAAGAAGACACTCACGCGCTTCCATGCCGGCGGGGGTATGAAAAAGGACATCGACAACGTTCAATACATCGCCGAAAACATGTTGGGCCGAACCTTCTGTCCGTTGGGCGACGCCGCCGCCATGCCCACCCTGGGCTTTGTGAAGAAGTTCCGCAGTGAATTCGAGGAGTATCTGAACGGTGTCCGCGTAGCCAGCCCCCTGATCAAGATCACCCCGTCGGGTGCAAAAGAACACGCAGGAGCCCATTGATGGCAGACGTTACCTTTACCGTAGACGGCAAGAAGATCACCGCCCCCGCGGGCACGCTGCTGCTGGAGGCCTGCAAGGCGCACGGGATCGAGATCCCCGCCTTCTGTTACTACCCTGGGCTCTCGCTCCAGGCCGCCTGCCGCATGTGCGTGGTGCGAATTGAGAAGGTGCCCAAGCTACAGACGGCATGCACGACTCCCGTGGCTGAGGGCATGGTGGTGATTACCGAAAGTCCGGAGATTGCCCAGGCCCGCAAGGCCACGCTGCAACTGCTGCTCGGCAACCACCCTCTTGACTGCCCGGTCTGCGACGCCGGCGGGGAGTGCGAACTGCAGGACATGACCTTCAAGTACGGGGCAGCCGAGAGTTTTTACGCCGAACCGAAGAACCATCGTGAGGAGCAGAAGTGGTCACCGGTGGTGTACTTCGACCGTCCCCGCTGCATTCTCTGCTACCGCTGCGTGCGCATGTGCGGCGAGGGCATGGACATCTTTGCTCTGGGCGTTCAGAATCGCGGCAGCTCCTCGGTGATCGCTCCCAACGTGCCTCCGCAACTCTCGGGAGTCTCGTCCCATGGGGAGGATCTGGCCCAGCTTGACTGCGAGCAATGCGGAATGTGCATCGACGCCTGCCCGGTGGGCGCGCTGACCTCCGGCACATACCGGTACAAGACTCGTCCCTGGGAGATGAACCATACAGCCACGGTATGCACCCACTGTGGAGACGGATGCAAGACCACCCTGGGCGTCCGTCCGGTTGCGGACGGCGCTGAAATTGTGCGCGGCGACAACCGGGACAAGTCCGGCATCAACGGCGACTTCCTGTGCAACAAGGGGCGTTACGCCTTTGACTTCGCCAACCATGCCGAGCGGCTGACCCAGCCGCTGGTGAGAAAGTCCGGGAAGCTGACCCCGGTGAGCTGGGAAGAGGCGCTCAGCTATGCCGGAACCCGGCTGCGCGATCTTCGCCAGGATCGCGGCCCCGAATCAATCGGCATCATCGGCTCCAACCGCACCACGAACGAGGAAAATTACCTCCTCCAAAAGTTTGCCCGCACCGTCATTGGCACCAACAACATCGATCACCATCGCACGGCGGACTTCGTGACCTTGGCCAACGCCCTGGCGGGAACGGGCACAACGTACGGAAAGTCGCGTTTTGCCTCCCAGCGCTCGGTGCAAACCGCACAGGCCATTCTGCTGGTGGGCGGCGACCCCACCAACCAGGCGCCGCTGACGGCCTGGAACATTCGCACCAACGTCCGTCTCAACAAGGCTCGCCTGTACATCGCCAACCACGAAGCGATCAAGCTTCGCCGCCAGGCGAAGGCCTTCGCGCCCGTAGCGTCGTTTGGCTATGGAGCATTCGTCCAGAGCCTGGGCGAAGGCAACGACTTTGCCAAAGCCGTCCGCGCGGAAGAGGATCTGGTGGTTCTGGTAGGCAATGAACTACACGGCGGCGAACTGGCGAGCCTGATCGCCGCTCTGCCGCAGGCCCGCTTCGCTCTGCTCTCCGACTACGTCAACTCTCGCGGCGCCGCCGATATGGGAGTGCTTCCCGATGTGCTCCCGGGCTACCAGCCGCTCTCCGGCGCCGCTCTGGCGGCTGAGTACAACTCCCCCGCTACGGCCGGCCTGGACCTGCTGGCCATGTTTGACGCCGCCTCCACGGGCAAGCTCTCCGCGCTCTACGTGGTCGGCTCCAACCCCATTCGGCGCTATGGCATTGACCCTGCTACGTTAGCGTCGACCTTCGTGATCGTGCAGGATCTCTTCCTCACGGAGACAGCCGCAGTGGCTGACGTGGTCCTGCCGGCCGCAAATCTGTACGAGAAGGCTGGCACAGTGACCAACAGCTATGGGGACCTGCAACTGGTCTCCAAGGCCGCGGACAAGTCCGGGGTTCGCCCTGACTTTGAACTGATTGTGCGTCTGGCCGGCCACATGGGTCATGATCTCCACTCCCTGGTGCCCTTCAGCCGCGGATTGCGCGCCGACATGGGCCAGACGCGTGGAGCCTCCTCTGGAGAAGCGGACCGCCACGCGGTCTTCTTGACCGCCAACAAGCTCGAACCCAAGCTCAGCCCGTTTGATCCGTTTGCCATCCTGGACGAGATCCAGCGGCTAATTCCCGGCTACGATAAGCTGCTGCGCCTGCAGATGCTCAGCGGCAACGATCAACACATCACACCCGCATCCTCCGGCCTGACCCAGATTGCCGGCACCCGCAAGGATCTGGTTCTGCCAAGCTCTGACACCCTTTTTACCTCCGGCTCCCTCACCCGCTACTCGCCGATGCTTGAAGACGTGCAACGCCACCAATCAAGCCGGAGTGCAGGAGCGAGCGCCGGCCAGATGACGTCGGCAGATTAACGCATTCGTCGTTGCTCATTAGCCCCTGCTCCCGGGATATTGATCACAGCCACAAGAGACCACATCACGTCATGAGTCACCTCACGAACTTCGAAGTCTTTCTTCTCTTGAGCATCCTCAAGGTCGCCGTGGTACTGGTGATCACGCTGATGGGAGTGGCCTACACGGTTCTCCTGGAGCGCAAGTTTCTGGGTCATCTTCAAAACCGCTGGGGACCCAGCCGCGTGGGCCCCTTCGGCCTTCTGCAACCGCTGGTGGACGGCTTGAAGCTCTTTCTTAAGGAAGACATGATGCCGCTGGCGGTCGAGCGCCCACTCTTCATCCTGGCGCCCATCATCGCCCTGGGCTGCGCTCTGATCTCCATCGCCGTCGTTCCCTTCGGCCGCGCCACAATGGTTGACGGGGTCGATCTGTTCCAGATTGCCAACGTGAACATCGGCCTCCTGGTGGTCCTCGGCGTCACCAGCATCGGCGTCTACGGCATCACGTTATCGGGATGGAGTTCCAACAACAAATACTCGCTGTTCGGCTCGCTGCGTTCCACGGCGCAGGTGATCAGCTATGAACTGGCCCTGGGGCTCTCACTGGTAGGCGTCGTCCTGCGGGCGGGCTCGCTGTCGCTGCGCGACATCGTCAACTCCCAGACCGCGCATGGCGCTCTGTCCTGGAACATCTTTGGCGGCTTCCAATTTGTGGCCTTCTTCATCTACCTGATGGCCGCCTACGCGGAGACCAATCGCTCTCCCTTTGACCTGCCGGAGGCCGAGAGCGAACTGGTGGCCGGCTACCACACGGAGTACTCTTCGATGAAGTTCGCCATGTTCTTCATGGCCGAATACGCCAACATGATCACC
>DAHWOF010000065.1 GCA_027335345.1 Granulicella sp.
TGGAGCATGCCGGATGAAGAGCTGAAGCGGTTTGCCGCCGGCGAGCTGGAAAAAATCGGCAGCCGCAGCACCAACCAGGTGCTGGATGCGCACGTGGTCCGCGTGCCCAAGACCTATCCGGCGTACTTTGGAACCTATGACCGCTTCGCCGAGCTGCGCCAGTGGATCGACCGCTTTGAAAACCTCTTCCTTGTGGGCCGCAACGGGATGCACAAGTACAACAACCAGGACCACTCGATGCTGACCGCCATGGCGGTGGTGGATGGGATCGCCACCGGCTATGTCGACAGGCAAGCCATCTGGGAGATCAACTCCGAGCAGGAGTACCACGAAGAAAAGAAGAGCTGAGCCGGCCCGCCGGCCGGCTTGAGCTGCGGAGGAGGAAGCTTTGACGTTGAGAGGTTGGAGAGTGCTGCTGGTTCTTGCAGCCCTGGCGTTTGTGATCTGGCACCGGCAGCGGATCTACGTCCGCGATCCCCTGGCTACGGTGGCGCGCGATGGAGTCAAGCAGCCTGGAACCCAGGTGCTCATCAGCTACACCGGCGACGTGCTGCTGCAGAACTACCATCCGCCCCTGTTCGTCGAGCTGATTCAGCATGGCAGCCGCGTGGGCACGCCGGCGGAGATCCACTGCATCGCTTACGTGGCGTGCCTCGTCGATGCACACTGGCCGAAGCTGCTCGCCCCCGACGAGCGGGCCTTGGTGACCATGGACGGCAGAACCGTCGACTACCTCGCGGGAGACGGCCACGATACCCTGGTGACCTTGCGCTAAAGATCTTTCCGCGCAGTTCGAACCCGGCTCGCGCTATACCCGCACGATCATCACCTCGGTGGACTTGATCAAGGCTCCGGCCGTCTGGCCCTTGCGGAGCTGCATCTCGCGCGCGGCGTCCGCGGTGATGATCGAGGTGATCTGCTGGTCGCCGATCTTCAGCTTCACCTGCGCCAGCAGACCGCTGATCTTCACCTCTTCAACGGCGCCCACCAGTTGATTGCGGCCGCTCACGTTGCGAAAGCGCTCGCGGGATTGCCGGCGCTCCGGGCTCGGCCCGGTCTTGAGCAGCGGCTTCAAGGCGCTCTCCGGGATGCGGTGGTGGCCGCCGGGGGTCTTCACCGTCTTGAGTTTGCCGCTCAGAATCCACTGCTTCAGGGTGGGGTAGCTGACGCCCAGCGCGGTAGCGGCCTGGCTGGGTTTGAGCAGTACATCGGCGTTGGGCATGGGGATCTCCTCCGTGGGCAAAATGTTACAGAAAAACTCTCAAAGTTGTGCTGACAAAGCCACAGCGTTAAAAATCGTCATGTAGAATCGTATAGAAATGAATCTCCTCCTGATCTTCCAACGATCGCCGCTCGCTGTGTTCTGGGCGGGCGCGCCATGGACCTCCTTCCGTTTTAAGCCGGCATGGCTGCTCGGCGCCGCTCTGATGGTGGGCGCTCCTCTGGCTGGGGCGCAACAGCCCGCCGCGCCTGCGGACAACTCCTGGTGGGGCCGCTATGAAGCTCGGGCTACCGCTACGCAGAACCAGCAGCCGCACTGGATCACGCCCCTGGTCCTGGTCACGCCCCGGCTCGAGCAAGAGTTTCGCACCGACTTTGTGCATGATTACAACCCGGCTGGACGCCCCATCTGGACTTACGACAACGGCAAGGGGTTGGAGTTCATCCCCGAGAAGCATACCGAGATCCTGCTCAACCTTCCGCCCTTCTTTGACCACTCCAACGGGGAGCCCGATGGCTTTGGCGACGTCTCCTTCATGATGAAGGAGCGGCTCTTCTCCCGCAATGAACAGCACGGCAACGGCATCGTGACCTTCTTTCTGCCCGGGAGCATCCCTACCGGGAAGAACGGGAATGGTAGCTGCTGCGCCGTGGTGACGCCCACCCTGGCCATGGGCAAGGGCTATGGCCGCTGGGACGTGGAGACCACCGCCGGTGGGACCTTGCCGGTGACCAACGCCGCTGGCCTCGGCCATACCGTCATCTGGAACAGCCTCATCCAGTATCACGGCAGCGACAGCACAGCCCAGCACGGCCTGGGACGGTTCTTCTGGCCGGAGCTGGAGTCCAATGACAACTTCTATATGGGGGGCGCCAACAATGGAAAGATCGCCTCCTACATCACCCCCGGCCTGCTCATCGGACGCATCCCTCTGGGTCACGACTGGGCCGGCACTCAGGGTCGACTGGGCTTGACCTTCGGGGCCGGCGAGCAGATCGCCATGACGCACTTCAACCCTTACAATCACGCCACCGTTCTCACCGTCCGCATCCCCTTCTGATCCATCCCGGGCAACCCACTGTGCCTCTCCGCGGCCAAGCTCTCCTTTGATTCCACGCGGTTCCGAGCGCAATCCCTCGATCTGCGCCTACCGGCCTGCATGGCTCTCCTCCGGCGCCAGCAAGCCGAGCAGCTCGGAGACGGAGCGGCACAGGATGGGGTGTTCCAGATCCGGGGCGATCTCGCAGAGCGGGGCCAGAACAAAGCGGCGCTGGTGCAGCGCCGGGTGGGGCAGCGTGAGCCCGGGGGAGCAGTGGATCTCGGGCCTGCCGTCCTCGCCGTTGCACAGCAGCAGATCCAGATCGATGACGCGCGGCCCCTTGGGAGGAAGCCGGCTGGCGGCCGAGCGGTCCCGGCCCATCGCCGCTTCAATCTTGAGCAGAGCCTGCAGCAGCTCCAGCGGCGCAAGCTGCGTCTCCAGCAGCGCCGCGGCGTTGAGAAACCGCGGCTGGTCCGCATAGCCAACCGGGTCCGTGGTGTGGAAGCTGGAAACGGCGCGCACCTGGCCGATTCCGCCCAGGAGGCGCAGCGCCTCGCGAAGGTTGGCCTGCGGCGGACCCATGGCCGAAGGGAGATTCGAGCCCAGAGCGATGGCGGCGATCATGAATGGCGCCTGTGAGATATCACGAAGAAGAGGATAGAGCGTCATGCCGCGCCCAGGGAAGAGGGAGCGAGCTTCACCGATTTTTTGCCGTCTATGCTGCAGACGCGATCGAAACCAACCGCGATCTAGACGTGTTGCATCGCCTGCGCTGCCGAAGAGATCTCCGCGTGCGTGGAGAGTTCCGGCTGCAACTCCTCCTCGCTCTCATAACGGTGGGCCAGCTCCCAGGCGGAGCGGTCGCGAAGCAGCTTCTGCACCAGCGCGGTGTGCATGGCGTGGCCGGCTCGCTCGGCCACCACGCGTCCCCAGATGCGGCGGCCCGCCAGGGCCAGATCGCCGATCAGATCCAACACCTTGTGGCGGACAAATTCGTCGCGGAAGCGCAGCGGACCGTTGAGCACCGCCCCGGGCCGGGCCGCGGTGGTCCGGGTCACGATGATCGCGGAATCGTCAGAGACTCCGCGAATCAGACCCATGTCGCGCAGCATCGCCTCGTCCTCCTTGAAGCCGAACGTGCGCGCCGGTGCGATCAGGTTGGCGTAGTCGCCGGCCTCCAGATCGCCACTGAAGATGTCCCGACCGATGGGCTCCGGAAAGTCGATCGCGTATTGAATCGAGTAGCCCTCGCCTGGATAGACGGCGATGAACTTTTCGCTGGCCCCCGAGCCCTCCCGCACCTCGACCGGCTTCAGAACTCGCAGGTACTCGCGCTTGCGGCGCTGGCGCTTCAACCCGGCTGCCCGGATGGCCGTCACATAGGGCAGAGCGCTGCCGTCCAGAATCGGAACCTCCAGGTTGTCAATCTCCACGATCAGGTTATCCACGCCCAGCCCAATCAGCGCTGAGAGCAGGTGCTCGGTGGTCTGAATCAGCACCCCTTGCCGCATCAGGGAGGTCGCGTAAGAGACGCGCGCCACGTTCCGTCCAATGGCCGGTATCTCGAAGTTGTCCAGGTCCGACCGCCGGAAGACCACCCCGGAACCGGCCGGCGCCGGGACCAGCCGCATCGCAACCTGAGCCCCGGAGTGCAAACCAATCCCTTGAAAAGCGACCGCTTCATCAATCGTCTGCTCGAATTGAGGACAACGGGACAGGGAACTCTCCTCAGACACTCCTCCCTAGCCTACATCCAGCCCGGACGCAGCCGAGTGTGGCAAATTTGCCACACTCTGTCCTCCTGCCCCGGTCCCGTCACGCTGCGGTCTCCCGCCTTTCACTGCTCTCCACATCCTGAACATCCACCAAGGGGACACCTCGATCCAGGAGAACAGAAGAAGATGGGGACATCTCTATCGTGGTAGGACAACCCGCAGGTTTTCACTTGGCGGCGATCTTGTCGCGGTGGTATAGGGTAGTGGCATGCGCATGACGGATCTGGAACAGTTGGTGTCAGCCGGCGAAGAGCGGTTGAAGGACCGAGTGCGGGAGCTGGTGGAGACCGAGTCGCCCAGCGACGACAAGGAGGCCGTGGACCGCGCCGGCAGACTGGTGCAGGGCTGGGCTGAAGCGCAGGGCGCCAGGGTCCGGCGGCATCGGCAGCGGGAGTACGGCGACGTGCTGGAGCTGCGCTTTGGTCCGGATCCCAGCCGGCAGAGCAGCAGCGTGACCCGCCACAATCGGGTACTCCTGCTGGGCCACCTGGACACCGTATGGCCCCTGGGAACGCTGCACAAGATGCCTTGGAAGGAGGCCAACGGGAGGCTGTCCGGCCCTGGCGTCCTGGACATGAAGGCTGGCGTGGTGATGGCGCTGGAGGCTTTTGCGGCGCTGCAGAGGCTGGGCGTCCAGAGGCCCGCAACCCTCCTGCTGGTTGGCGACGAGGAGGTGGGCAGTCCCGTCTCTCGGACCCTCACCGAGTCTCTGGCCGCCGACTGCGTGGCCGCGCTGGTTCTGGAGCCGGCTCAGGGGTTGGCCTACAAGACCGCGCGCAAAGGCGTCGGCGCCTATACTCTCCGCGTGGAGGGCGTCGGCGCCCATGCGGGGGTCGACTTTGAAGCTGGACACTCGGCGGTGCGGGAGATGGCCCGTCTGGTCGAGACGGTCTCTGGATTTACCGATCTGGCCCGGGGAATCACGGTCAATGTGGGGACCATCTCCGGCGGAACGCGCTCCAACGTGGTGCCGGCCGAGTGCGTTGCGCAGGTTGATGTGCGCATTCGCCGCGCCAGGGATGCGGAACAGATCGAGAAAAGCTTCAGCGCTTTGCAGGTGACCGACACGGTCTGCCGGCTCACTGTAACCGGCGGCATCAACCGGCCGCCCATGGAGCGCAAGCAGGGAACGATCAGGCTGTTTCGGCTGGCCAGGAAGCTCGCCGCTCAGCTCGGCCTGGATTTGCAGGAGGCCGCCACCGGAGGCGGCTCGGATGGAAACTTCACCGCCGCTTTAGGTATCCCCACCCTGGACGGCATGGGCGCCGTGGGCGCCGGCGCGCACTCCGCTCAGGAGCATGTGCTCACCCAGCATCTGGTGCAGCGCACCGCCTTGTTGGCCGGGGTACTCGCCCAGATCTAAAGGTTGCAGGTCTCGCGCAGCAGGCGCACCGTGGCGGCGATGGGCAGCCCCATCACGTTGAAGAAGTCGCCCTCGATGCGGGTGATCCAGCGCGCGGCATAACCCTGGATGCCGTAGGCGCCGGCCTTATCCAGGGAGTCGCCGGTGGAGAGATAGTGGGCCAGCTCGTCAGCCGGAATCGGGCCGAAGAAGACTCGAGTGGTCTCCACATGCGTGCGCTGCGCGGCGACCGAACCCGGCAGCGCCAGGGCAATGCCGGTGTGGACCTCATGCACCCTGTCGGACAGTGCAAGCAGCATGCGTTCCGCCTCGGCCAGATCGGCGGGTTTGCTCAGGATGATCTGCTCTGCTCCGCTGCCGCCCGGCGTGGC
>DAHWOF010000171.1 GCA_027335345.1 Granulicella sp.
CTTCGCGGTTGGGAGCCAGGAAGGTGACGCCGGCGCCACGCCGCTGCAGCGCCTGCGCGGTGTAGAGGATGGCGTGGTGCTCCATCTCGGTGGTGAGCAGGTGCGCGGGCTGGCGCTTCTCCAGGAAGGGGCTGAGCACGCCGTTGAGCGCCAGGTTGTCGCTCTCCGTGCCTCCGGAGGTGAAGACGATCTCTTTGGAAGAGCAGTTTAGCCACCGGGCGATGGACGCGCGGGAATGCTCGATGGCGGCGCGGGCGCGCTGGCCGGCGTGATGCGTCGAGCTGGGATTGCCAAAGCTCTCCATCCAGAAGGGGCGCATGGCGTCGACGACCTGGGGAAGAACTGGGGTGGTGGCGTTGGCGTCGAGATAGATGCGCTCCATCACTCCATTTTAGGTCGGGCGGACGGCCGTCGCTGGATCTGTGGGAAGAAAGGAATCGTGCAGATCCAGTCGACGTGGATGTATGCCGAGCAGCAGACGGTGCGGTCTGCGGAAGCGTCCTGCAAACCCACATCTCAAAAAACGAGATGTGGGGCACCCGCACCCGACGTGTAAAGAATGTCGAGACTGAACAAAAGTTTTGTGGACAGAGGACGCGTTGCTTGAAGGGAAAGATGAGACAACGGCGAAGAAGATAGCCTACTCTGACCGCTGTTCGCGGGTCAGGGGTGGGCCGGGGCGAGGAGGCTCTGAATCAGGTCTACTTCAGTGGTTCGATGACGGCTGCGATGTCGGTGTGGCGGGTGCTGTGGGGAATGTCAATCGCTCCGAGCATCCGCGGTTTGTCCGGGCTGAGCAGAGAGGTGGTCTCCAGGACGGTCTGGCTGACGACTGGCTCGGTGACGCCCTCGATGGTCGAGGGCTGGGCGAGGCTCGATTGCTCGATCTTGGAGTGCAGTTGTACGCCGTTGGCCATGGGCTCGACAGTTGCGACAAAGTTCATGCCGATGTCGAGGTAGGTGAACTGGGTCTCGACGCTGTTGTTGGCGCTGGCGTTGGCGTTGGAGTAGGAGCCGGTGGCAACCGGGACTTTCGTGCCTTGCTTGAGCGTGAGCTGCTGACCGGAGGCGAGGACCATGGAGTAGTGCTCGGTGCTGATGGTCTTGCCGGCATTGAGTTCGGTGAGCGTGTAGGTGAGGCGGTAGCTTGTCTGGGGGCGGTCGAGATCATGGGTGATCTTGGCCGCAAGGTCGAGTTGGTCCGGAAGGGCCTGCACGACGATGGCCCGCTCGGACTCCACGTCGTATACCCTGGCGTCGGAGCAGAGCGCGTTGTGCAGAGCGGAGGAGACCTCGCCCTGAGCATATCTCGGCGCGGTGTCGGCGAGGTAGAACGTTCTGGTGTCGGCGGCAACGCCGCGCGCCGCTGAGCAGTTTTCGGCCTGATTCGATGCCGGCGGTTGTTCCTGCGCCCGGGCAGAGCTGGCGCCGGCGAAGAGTGGAAGCGATAGCAGCGTGATTCCGAGGGCGATTCGGGGCAGCGTGTCGAGGCGGAGATTTGACGTGCGAGTCATGGTGTGTGGCTCCATTGATTAGAAGTTAGAAGGCAAGAGATTGGGGTGGTTTCGGCAAAGGTATGGAGAGGGCGACTTCCGGAGGTTCACGGAACCGGGTGGAGGTGAGGGCATCCGACAGAGCGATGGGCGCCAGCGCAGCTTGCACAAAACGCTGTATCTCCGTGTCCTGGCGGGCCTGGGCGGCGGCGCGCAGGGCCGGGGCCCGAGCCTGGTCCAGCGCGGCGATCTGGAACGGCCCTCCAGGGTGCGCCGCCGCCAGCAGAAGCTGCTCCTGGCCGGTGAGCGGAAGCAGCGGCGCGGGGCGACTGGGAGCTCGGGTCTCGGCCAGCGCGATTGCGTCGAGGTTGGGCGGTGGCTGATAGGTTGCGCCAGCGCCAGAAGAACGCAGGGCTGAGTGGTTGGCTTCGGGAGCGAAGCCTTGGGCTGCTCGGAGGCTAGCTTGGCCAGGGCGAAGTCGAAGGTTGACGAACTGGTGCGTCTTCGCCCGGGCTATGGCTATGGAGGCTCGGGCGCCAACTGCCTCTGCGGCTTGCGAGCCCAGGATTGGCTGGGCGGACAGGAATCTTGATGAAGTGGCCGTGGGAGCGCCGCGGTAGCGCAGGGTAAGGGTGGTGAGAACCAGAAGAATGGCGAGCAGCGACACCGGGATAGCGTAAGTGCGCGAGGCTGTGGCCCAGGGGTGCGGCTGCTTCGCCGCAGGCAAGCGCAATGCGATCGACCCGAGGGCGGGGGGTTCATGGGTGATGGAATCCAAGGTGGCGGAGCCGGCGCAAGCTTTGGCAGAGTGCGCCAGGCGGCCGGCGATGCGCTGGGTCAATCGGTCTTCCAGCCCGACAGGGGGCTCTGTGGCAGCGAGTGCGGCCAGAATCCGGTCGATGCGAGCCTCGGCGACAGTAGTTTCCGTGCGGACGTTCGTCGGCAGATTCATGGTTTTGTTCCTCTCTCCATCCGTTGGCGTAGGCGGGTACGGGCGCGGAAGATGAGGGCGCGGACGGCGGATTCGCTGCGCTGCAGGATGGTGGAGATCTCGGGGATGCTGAGTTCGTCGATGGTTGAAAGCAATAGGGCGTGACGCTCCTGCCTGGGCAAGCGCTGGATGGCGCTTAAAACGGCCACAATCTGGCGAGTCTCGGCCAGCGCCTGGTCGGCGGGAACGGTGGCGGCCGCCAGGGAGACGGCGAAGGGTTCGTCGAGCTGCTCGGGCCGAATCTGGCGGCGACGGTCGAGGGCCAGGTTCCAGGTGATGCGGATCAACCAGGCGCGCAGATTGCGGACTTCGGGGAGGCTCTCCTGGCGCTCAACCACGCGAAGAAAGACATCCTGGACCAGGTCTTCCGACTCGGCACGGTTGTGCAGGATGGAGTGTGCGACGCGGAAGAGCAGAGCGGAGTAGGCGTGGACAAGGGTGGAGAGATCGATGACGTCCGAGCCGGTTATGCGGTCTGAGGCTTGCGCGGAACCCAACACTACGTCCCATTCCCCTTCCCATTGGCTGCTGGATGCCATGCGTGTCCTCTTACTGGGAAAGACGGGTAAGGCCGGGAAGCGCTCGAATATTTTTTGTCTTTGGAGGGGTGAATCTCGGGACGGTTTTTCAAGGCTGCGCGAGGGGGAGGGGGATACTCCCGTCCTGCATCCGGTATCCGGCGCGGCGAGTGCGGCTTCCGCAAACATGAATGGTGTCTGGAATCTCACTATTCGCCAGCTCAGCGCCAGATCTCAGTGCCAAATCATAGAGCCATGGGCGGCGGACGGTAAAGGAATCGACGGCGGAGTGAACCAGAGAACGGGGTGAAGTGAGCGAGGGAGGATGCGCTACAAGGGCTTGCCGGTCTGGATGAGTTGAGGAAGCTGCCTGCGGATGAGCGCAGGGCGCGGCCAGCGGCCTGGACGCCGAAGCGGCAGAGGGCGAGAAAGTGGTTTCACGCAAAGCGGAACGCGCTGCGTGCAGAGCAAATGCGGCGTTTGAGCTTCGCCGTCTTCGGAGCTCTTGTGGCACTTCGCGCCGGCGTAGTTTGCAGGACTGATTCTTTCAGGAGCAATCTACTCTTGGATGATGCCGCGAGGACGAATAAAAGCGGCATAAGCGGGAAGGGTGGCAACGATGAGCGCTGAGGTTGGATTCGAGAGAGGTGCGGCGATGACCTCGGACGAGGTGGTGCGGATTACGCGGGAGACGAACTATGGAACCTGGCGGTTCCAGAACGGCTGGAACCCGATGCATATCGTCGATGCCGAAGGCTGTTCCATCATCGACGCCAAGGGAAAGAGGTATCTGGATTTTTCTTCGCAACTAATGTGCGTGAATCTGGGACACAAGAACGCGGCAGTGGTGGCTTCCATCGCCAGGCAGGCCCAGGAGTTGGCCTATGCGATGCCCGGCTATACCACGACCGCACGGGCTGAACTGAGCAAGTTGCTCCTGGATGTTTTGCCCAAGGGGCTGAATCGCTTTTTCTTTACCACCTCCGGCACGGATGCCAATGAAGCCGCCTTCAAGATTGCGCGGATGTATACCGGAAAGACGAAGGTGATTGCGCGTTACCGGAGCTATCACGGGTCAACCGCGGGCAGTATCGGGGCCACCGGCGATCCGCGTCGCTGGGCGATGGAGCCGCGCGGCAAGGGGCCGGGCATGATCTTTGCCCCGGAGGTGAACTGCTACAAGTGCCCGATCAAGCACACCTATCCGGGGTGTGGCGTGGCCTGCGCGGACTATCTGGAACACATGATTCGCAATGAAAGCGATGTGGCCGCGGTGCTGGTGGAACCGATTGTGGGAACCAACGGCGTGCTTGTGCCACCGGACGAGTATATGCCCCGGTTGCGCAAGATATGCGATGAGACCGGAGTCCTGTTGATCGCTGACGAGGTGATGTCCGGCTGGGGACGGGCCGGCGAGTGGTTCGCCATGAATCTCTGGGGTGTGACGCCGGATATTCTGACCACAGCCAAGGGAATTACGTCAGCCTATGTTCCGCTCGGACTGTGCGCGACTAGTGAGAAGATTGGCGCCTTCTTCCAGGATCACTACTTCGCGCATGGCCACACCTATGAGGCGCACCCGATGACGCTGGGGCCGGCCGTGGCGACGATTCATGAGATGCAGCGGTTGAAGCTGGTGGAACGCGCCAGGGAACTGGAGCCGTTTATGGCTGAAAAGCTGCATGCGCTGAAGTCGAGGCACAAGAGCGTGGGCGAGGTGCGTGGCCGCGGGATGTTCTGGGGCGTGGAGCTGGTGAAGAATCAGACCACAAAGGAGCCATTCAATACATACTCCGATAAGGTCTCCGGCAAGCCGTTGCTGGTGGATCAGATTGCGGCCAAGACTCTGGCCGACGGCGTGATCCTGCAGGCGTGGGTGAGCCACTTTGTGGTGGCGCCTCCGTTGATCATCGAGAGGGAGGATATTGAGCGAGGGGTTGCGGTGCTGGATAAGTGGCTGTTGATGGCCGACGAGCTGGCGGATGCATGAAGCCCGCACTCATCGGCGAAGACGAGCGCCGGCTTGAGAGGCGAACCAAGCTGGGAAGAGCCGGATCAGGTTTCTGAGTTTTGAGGGAGTTTCAGAGGCGGCCATGGCGGCTTCCCTCGGGCGCAAGGTTCTGCGCTTCGCCCGAAGGAAGCAACTTCTACTCTTCAAGCTGGCTGCGGATGGCGAGCAGTTCGGAATGGTGTTTGGGCGTGGTCCTGGGGTAGGAGAGTTTGAGACTCTTCAAGGACTCCAGAACGATGGCGGCGATGATTAGCCGGGCGTTGTCCTTATCATCGGCAGGCACCGCGTACCATGGCGCATATGCCGTGCTGGTTGCGTTCAGGCACTGTTCAAAGGCTTCCATGTACTGGTCCCAGAACTTGCGCTCCTGAATGTCAGACATGCTGAACTTCCAGTTCTTGGCCGGATCGTCGATGCGCGCTAGAAACCGCTGGCGCTGCTCTTCTTTGGAGAGATGAAGAAAGAACTTGAGGGTGCGGGTGCCGTTTTCATGAAGGTGGCGCTCCATATCCACGATGGACCGATAACGGTCAGTGAAGATCTCCTTTAGCCGGTGTGGCTTGATGGCCTTGGCGGGATCATCCGCATCGCCGGCAAGACCCTCGTTCTTCAAAAGCTGCGGATGAACGCGGACCACCAGGACATCCTCGTAGTAGGAGCGGTTGAAGATGCCGATGCGTCCTCGCTGGGGCAGGCGTGCGTTGGTTCGCCAGAGAAAGTCGTGCGAAAGCTCCTCGGCGCTGGGTTGCTTGAAGCTGGACACTTCGCAGCCCTGCGGGTTTACGCCGCTCATGACGTGACGGATGGCGCCATCCTTGCCTGCGGCGTCCATGCCCTGAAAGATGAGCAGAAGAGCATGGCTCCCGGCGCCATAAAGAAGTTGCTGCTGCTGGCTAAGGGCGGCAACCTGCTCCTGGAGCATGGAGTGATACTTCTTGGGAGATTTGTAATAGGGATCGATGCGAGTAGGGAGACGGTTCAGTTTGACGGGCTTGCCTGGCCGTATGCGAAAGTCTTGCGGGTCGATCTTCATCGTCGGGTGTACCATCCTCGGGTTCAGCCGCTGACGCCTTTGGCCCGGAGAAGGCCCGGCAGCGGCTGGATTGATAGGCTCGTGTGCGGCGCCTGATGTTTAGGATGCGTCTTGTAGCCCATTGGGTCAGTTGGCATCTTTGAGCAGGGCTATCCTTGAGTCGGGCTATTGTGGCTTCTCCGGCGATGGAGCCTCGAAACTCCCGGCTCCGTTTACAAATACCTCCGCGCAGCGCTTGCGCATCAGGGCGCAGGCTGCCGGGCTCTGGTCGATCAGGATCGCATGGCGGCCGTTGCGCAGCGCGGCAACGCCGGCGGTGCCTGAGCCGGCAAAGAAGTCCAGCACGGTGTCACCAGGGTTGCTGTGGACACGAACGATGCGCTCCAGGATTCCCAGGGGCTTTTGCGTCGGATAACCGGTCTTCTCCTTGCCGGTGGGGGAGACGATGGTGTGCCACCAGACATCCGTGGGGGTCTTGCCGCGAGCGGCCTTCTCGGCTCCCACCAGACCGGGCGCCATGTATGGGATGCGGTCCGAGGCGTCCAGGTGGAAGGTGTAATCATCGGGGTCCCGGGTGTACCAGAGGATGTTGTCGTGCTTGGCGGGCCAGCGCCGGGTAGGGCGCGCTCCGTAGTCATAAGCCCAGATGATCTCGTTCTGGAAGCACCTGCGGCCTGCACCGCCACGCAGAGCGAAGACTTCGTCGAGCATGATCTTGCCGTAATGGACCTCGCGTGCGTCCAGGTGAAGAAACAAGGAGCCGGTTGGCTTCAGCACCCGGTGCGCTTCCACCATCCGAGGGCGAAGAAAGCCGACGTAATCGTCGAAGGCGTCGGTGTAGATCGGGGCCGAGGCCAGCTTCTCCGTGCGGTAGCGCTGTCCGCCAAACCCGGTGCGGTCTCCGGCTACGTCGCGCACGGTGCGTATGCGAGTGCGGCGTTGCGTGACGCCCGTGTTGAAGGGTGGATCGACGTAGATGAGGTCCACGCTCGAGTCAGGAAGTCCAGCCAGCGCGGGGAGATTGTCTGCTTCCAGGATGGTGACGGAGGGGCTTGCCAAGGGGTGGTTCTCCGAGAGTAAGTGTAGTATCGCTGGGGCCCGAAGATCGAACGGCGTTGGATGCGCGGGGGCATCTCCGGACGTATAGTGGAGGTTGCCCTGAATCGGGTTATCGGCCGCAAAGTAGTGAGTTGGCAGGGCTGACTCCGGATCGCCAGCCCTGCTTTGCGAGGAAAGAGAGAATGTGTACATGAGTCACGACGAGTATCGATTGGGAGTGGTGGGTGCGGGAACAATGGGCAATGGTATCGCCCACGCCTGTGCGCGGGCGGGCTTTGAGGTGATGGTGTATGAGGTGAGTGAGCCGGCGCTGGAGCGCGGCTTGGCTACCATCCGCGCCAATCTGGACCGGGAAGCGGCCAAGGGCAAGATTGATCCCGCCGAGGCGCCCAGCATCTTCGCTCGGATTCGCCCCGTGCGCAGCGCGCAGGAGCTGAGCGCATGCAACCTGGTGGTGGAGGCGGCGACCGAGCGCCTGGAGGTCAAGCAAGCGATCTTTCGCGAACTCGATGCTGTGTTGTGGCCGGATGCCATTCTGGCGTCGAACTCTTCGTCGATCTCGATCACCAAGCTGGCTGCGGGCACTCGACGGCCTGCGCAGGTGATAGGGATGCACTTTTTCAATCCCGTTCCCATGATGAAGCTGGTGGAGGTGATCCGCGGGTTGCAGACTTCGGATGCGACCTTGGAGAAGGTGCGGGCATTGGCGCTGGACCTGGGCAAGACTCCTGTGGAGGTGAACGACGCGGCCGGGTTCGTGAGCAACCGCGTTCTGATGCCACTGCTCAACGAGGCAATGTTCGCCGTCATGGAGGGCGTTGCCAAGCCGGAGGCGGTGGATGAGATCTTTCGCCTGGGCATGGCGCATCCGATGGGGCCGCTGACCCTGGCCGACTTCATCGGTCTGGACGTTTGTCTGGATATCATGAGGGTGCTGGAGGATGGGCTGGGCGATCCGAAGTACAGACCTTGCCCTCTGCTGGTGCGGATGGTCGATGCCGGCTGGCTGGGAAGAAAGTCTGGACGCGGGTTTTATACCTACGGCGCATAGGAGACAGGGGAGAGTGAGTTTTGCAGGATGAACTGTACTTTGAGGACTTCCATTCGGGGATGAAGATTCCTTCGCTGCGCAGCTACGAGGTGACTTCGGAAGAGATCAAGGAGTTTGCTGCGAAGTACGATCCGCAGCCGTTTCATCTGGATGAGGCTGCGGCGGAGAAGAGCTTCTTCAAAGGCCTGGCCGCCTCCGGATGGATGACTGCCGCGATTGCGATGCGGCTGCGCGTCGAGTCGCTGCGGGTGGCCGGCGGAATGATCGGAGCAGGTGTGGAGGAGATTCGCTTTACCCAGCCGGTACGGCCGGGAGACTGGTTGCATACGGAGACCGAGATCCTCTCCGCGCGGCGTTCTGCTTCGCGACCGGAGATCAGCGTGGTGAAGTCCAGCACGGTGGTCCTGAACCAGCGCCAGGAGGTGGTGATGTGCTCCGTGGTGAGCTTCATCGCGCCGGTAAGAGATCGCTGATGCGGAGCCCCGACGGCTTGGGGTGACCGGCCTGGAGATGGAGTACTTGCGCCGGAGGGCTCGGGATCCAGGGCAAGCCTCGATCTCCGAGGATGGCGCTCACCCGTATTTCCCGGTGTAAAGCCTTTAGGGAACGCCCGGCGATGCTGGATGGATCAGGCTTTATCCTCGGGGCGAAAGGACGCTCTAAGACCACCAGGCAGATTCATCACAGGATAGGGGAGTATTTTTAATGGGTGCGGATGACCATCCTGGCATCGGGATCCAAGGGCAATGCGACGGTGGTCGCAGCCGGATCAACGCGGCTGCTGGTGGATGCCGGCATGTCCTGCCGGGAGTTGCTGAAGCGGATGGCGTTGGTGGGCGAGGATCCGCAGAGGTTGGACGCGATCCTGATTACCCATGAGCATGTGGACCATGTCGCCGGGCTATCCGTACTGGCGCGGAGGTTGAAAATTCCGGTGTTCTTTACTGAGACGACTCATCGCGCCTGGATGAGGATGCTTTCGCCGGGCGCTACGATGAGCTATGCGCAGTGGCTGGAGAAGGTGCAGCGCCAGAAGCTGGAGAGCCCTGATCCGGCGGAGGTTGTGACTCAGTCTGCAGATTCGCCCTCTTCAGGAAAAGAGAGATTAGATCCGGCCGCGCTTCCTGACGTCGAGTACTTCCGCGCCGGACAGGGCTTTGCGATTGGAGAGATCGACGTTATGCCGTTTACGACTCCGCATGATGCAGCCGATCCATGCGGGTTCGTCTTCCATGCGCGCAGCGAGTCGATTCGCATGGCGATCGCAACCGACCTTGGATATGTGCCACCCAATGTGAAGATGGCGCTGCGCGGCGTGGATGTGCTACTGCTGGAGTCCAACCACGACCTGGAGATGCTCAAAGACGGCCCTTATCCGTGGAGCGTCAAGCAGCGGGTGCTCAGCCGCGTGGGTCATCTGTCGAATGCGGCGGCAGCGGAGTTTCTCGAGCACGACTACGACGGTGGCGCTCATACCATTGTCCTTGGACATCTCTCTGAGCAGAACAATCTGCCGGAGTTGGCGCGATTGGCTGCGGAGCAGGCCATTGGCCGGCGGAGGAACCTGCTGGGAAATCGCGTCCTGTTGGCCTCGCAGCATCTACCGCTGGAGCCGATCACGCTTTAGGGTCAGGATGAATCATAGATCAAGCACCGTGGCGACATCCCTTTTGTCAGGGAGGTGAAGATCCAAACCCTGCGTGACGAAGGTCACGATGCAGCCGTTGTGCGCCATCCGGCGGGCTTTCAACCGTACGGAGAATCGACTAGGATAGACAGAGCATCTTAGGCACATGGCTAAAGGAAAAGTTCACCACCGCGAAGCTGGCAATGAGGTCTGTAATGATCCGGTGGTGGGCGCGATTCTATCCGGATGGCGCTATGACATCTCCGGCATCTCGCCCGAACTGCGGGTAGACTACGAGGCCCATCTATACGGTTGCAGTTACTGCCGCAAGCGCCAGCGGGTGCATCGCACCTGGGATGTGATGCTTTTGGCGATTACGACGCTCTCCTTTGCGGCCTTTCTGCTGGCGGCATTGGTGATGCACCGGGTGGAGGCGATCAGTCACATAAGCAATGTGCAGCACTTGCATCTGCACGACCGGAAGGCAGCCGCGCTCTTGCCCATTCCTACCAGCATCTCCATCAGCCTGGAGACGCTGGCGATCGTTGGCATGTTTATCTCCATGTTGCTATGGACGCTGGTAACGATCACGACTCCGATTCCGAGTATGGTCTCGGCGCTGTTTCGTGATCGGATCTCTCCGGAGTTGCGCGAGCGGCTTCGCAAGCAGGGCCTCTGAGCCAAAGATCTCCCAACGACGCGACCGATCTTCCCAAGAGGGGAGTGTACATGTCTTCTTCCGACTTCCATCCCCCAAAGGGACGGATAGGCGGCTCGACGGGTGACTCCATGGACGACCAGATCGATGAGCTGAGAACGCTGGAGATCGGTGATGTTCCTTTGCAGCCGACGCCTGAGGACGGGTCCCAGACGCAATCCCAGACCCAATCCCAGACGCGATTCCAGACGCAATCCCACAGCAGGGCGCGACGGGTCTCCCTCTGGTTCTATCCGGCAACTTATCTTTTGATGGGGATCAACATCACCGTCTTCGCCGTGATGTTCTTCTATGGTCCCCTGCCGTCGCTGATTCAACACCACGACTGGTCCGGTCTGCTGACCGCGCCCTACAACGGGCTCACGCTGGAGCGCTTTGGCGGAACGTCTTCCTATCTCATTCAGCAGGGCCAGTGGTGGCGCCTGGTGACCGGGACCTTTGTCCATGTCACAGTGCTGCACATTGCGCTGAACATGTGGTGTCTATGGAACTTGGGGCTCTTTGGCGAGCCGCTGCTGGGGAAGCGGGGCCTGGTGGCGGTCTATCTGTTGACCGGAGCGACCGGCATGCTGTTCTCCTACGCTTGGAGCGTGCTGACGGGACAGGGAGTGCTGGTGGTGGGGGCATCCGGAGCAGTATTTGGCATCGCCGGCACTCTCATTGTGCTGCTCTCGAATCGCCGGCTGGCCGTGCCCTGGGAGGACCTGCGCAGCCTGCGGAGGCAGGTAATCTTCTTTGCGGCAGCCAACCTGGTGCTGGGCATGACGCCGCAGGTGCTGGGAATGGCCTCACGGAGCCAGCTCAGGCTGCTGCATCTGGATTTCGGCATGCTGCCGAGAATCGACAACACGGCTCACCTGGGTGGCTTTGTGTGTGGACTTCTGCTGGGGTTGCCTTTGTTCCAACACATGACCGCGGGACGAGAGCGCTACCGGGCACGGCAACGGGTTACCTTCGGGTTCGCAACTCTGCTGCTTTGTCTGTTTGCCTACGCGCTATCGAAGTTTTCCCAGGGAAGGTGAGGCCGGAGGTTGGCGGATGAAGCCTCAGGCAGGGCAAGGCGCGCCGCGGGACCTGCGGACCTTTCTTCTTCTGCTTTTGAAGGGTAGAGAAGGCTGGGGGAGCGGGTTGGATGCTGGCCGTCTGCCTTGATCGCGAGAGCGCTCGCATGGTCTACCGTGAAATCTAGCTTACGGTTGACGTTGCTGTGGCCGCGAACTTGCGCACCATGGCTAGCAGCAGCTTGCGGTCACTCTCGTTCAGATTGGCGGAGTAACGCTGAATCTGGGTGAGAAAGCGAATCTCATCTTCGCTGAGAGCGACGCCATAGGTCTCCTTGACCGGGTCCTCGGAGAAGAACTGGCTGAGCGGAAGATCCAGTGAGGCCGCAATCTTTTGCAGGGTCTCCAGGGAGGGAACCGTATGGCCGTTCTCTACCCGAGAGAGATAGCAACGCAGCAGGCCGGTGCGCTTTTCGATGTCACCCTGGGACATTCCGCGCTGCAGACGGAAGTCGCGGATCGTCGCACCGATGTTGATAGGGGTCGGCTCCGGACCTGCGAATTGCTCTTCCAGCGGTAATGTTTGCATATTTGCCATTAGCCGTAAAATAACTATAGCAAGGGGCCGTGGCAAGGGCTAAGTGCGCGATATGGAGGTACTTGTACCAACAAAGATTCGTGCTCGCGAGGGAACTTGGGTTGCTTGAGCCGGTTACCGACGTGGCCGAGGGGCATCTATCCCATGTACATGCCGCCGTTTACATCCAGGGTGTGGCCGGTGATGTAGGCAGCGCCGCTGGAGCAAAGAAAGGCGACTGCCGCGGCGATATCCGCGTCGCTGCCATAGCGTCCCAAGGGGATCTGGGAGAGGATCGCAGCCTTGTGCGCCTCCGGAAGCTCTTCGGTCATGGCGGTCTGGATGAAGCCTGGGGCGACGGCGTTCACCGTGATGCCGCGGCTGGCGAACTCGCGGGCCAGCGATTTGGTGAGGCCGATCATGCCGGCCTTGGAGGCGGCATAGTTGGCCTGACCGGCGGCCCCGGTCTGGGCAACCACCGAGGAGATGTTGATGATCCTGCCCCAGCGGCCCTTCATCATGGAGGAGATCACGGCCTGCGTGAGCAGGAAAGCTCCCGTAAGGTTCGTGCGCAGGATGTCGTCGAAATCAGGGAGTTTCATGCGCAGGGTGAGGCCGTCCCGGGTGATGCCTGCGTTATTGACTAGAATCTCTACCTTGCCGAGATCGGCCAGAACGGCCTTGGCGCAAGATTTGATGGACTCCTCGCTGGCGACGTCGAGTTGGTAGGTGCGGGCCTGGCCGCCGACGGCGGCAACCTCAGCGGCGACGGCCTGGAGCTTTTCCTGGGAGCGCGCGGCCAAAGCCACGGTGGCTCCGCAACTGGCCAATCTCAGCGCGCAGGCACGGCCAATGCCCTGGCTGGCGCCGGTAATCAGGGCGATCTTTCCCTGTAAACCATAGGCTGCCTCTCCCTTGACGGCCATGGCGTGGCTGGACTCCTGCTCGTTCACGTGAACCTCCCTTTGTGCCCCAACCATTAAACCAGAGGGTAGAGGATGGAGGGTAGAGGGGTGCGGCGCGGAGAAGATGGGCCGAACCGAAGGGCGGCCGTCCCGGTTGCGATGAATCCGATTCTTTCCCGATCGCTTAAGACTTAACCGCCCTGAGCGCGGTATGCTTGTGCGAGCAATGACCGACAGCCTCAAGCGAAACCCCGAACCCAAGCCCGCTGACCTGAAGCATGCGGCGTGGAAGCCTGGCGCCGACTCGACCATGGTATACGCCATCTACGGCGCCGAGCCGGAGGTGCTGGCCTACGCCATGGCCAAATACTCTCGATCGGCGCTGACCATGCGCGAGTCGTTGACCGAACTCAGCTCACAGCGCGCTGAGCAGTTTCTAAACACCTTTTACTTCCAGTATGGCCACCGCTCGATCGCTGACCTGGCGCACATCCCCTTTGCCGTGGAGAAGTTGAGTCTGCTGGCTGCGATCACGCTGGTGGATGAGTCGCGCTGGGACGGGCAGGAACGCTCGACCCGTTACCAGAACTTTCGTCAGTCGGGCTGGTATACGCCGCATCAGGAGTCCAATCGCCTGGGCCAACGGCAACGCGCGGCCTACACGCACGCGATCGAACGCCTGTTGGCTGCCTATGACGAGCTGAGCGCTGGGATGCAGGCGGCGCTCGCCGAGGTGACGCCGCGACCAGAGGAGATGAAGCCAGAGGCCTACACGCGCACGCTGAAGGCCCGCGCCTTTGACGCCGCACGGTATCTGCTGCCGTTGGCGACCAATACTTCGCTGGGCCAGATTGTGAACGCCCGCACGCTGGAGACCCAGGTGTCGCGGTTGCTCTCCAGTCCCTTTGCCGAGATTCGTGAGCTGGGAGCCAAACTGCGAACGGCCGCCACCGAGCCGGCCTGGAATGTGCTGCGCGACAAGCTGGAGGAGTTGGCGGGAGAGGGCGCGGTGGACGCCCAGATCACCTCGCAGATCCTCAATGAACTGATGCCTCCGGTGCGCACCGCGCCGACGCTGTTGAAGCATGCGGAGCCGAGCCTCTACCAGTTGCAGAGCCGGGCCGAACTGGCGCAGGCTGCGCGCGAACTGATGAATGGAGCCGAGATCTACCCGGCTCCAGTGGTGGACCTGCTGGATGATGAGGAGGATCTCGAGGTCGAGTTGGTGACCTCACTGCTCTATCCGAACTGTCACTACTCCTACCGCCAACTGCGTGGCGCGGTGGGTGCCCTGAATGAGAATCGACGCGATGAGTTGCTGAAGATCGGAACATCGCATCGTGGAAAGCATGATGAACTGTTGCGCGCCTTCCACTCCGGTCATGGATTTCGTTTTGACATCCTGATGGATATCGGTGGCTTCCGCGACCTGCACCGTCACCGGCGCTGCGTGCAGCTCCTGCAGGAGTTCAGTGATCTGCATGGGTATGAGGAGCCAGTGTGTCCGGGGCAGCCCACCCTGGCCGAGGCCGGGCTGGAGACGATCTACCGGAGCGCCATGGATTCAGCCTTGGCTGCCTATCGCTCCCTGCGTGACAGCAGTGAGCCGGAGGCAGTTCATAGTGCGCAGTATCTGCTGCCGCTGGGAACACGATGCCGCTCCATGTTCAAGATGGACTTCGCCGAGGCGCTTTACATCGCCGAACTGCGCTCCACCGTCGCCGGCCACTTCAGCTACCGCCGCGTAGCATGGGAGATGTTTCGCTCCATCGCCACCCGCCATCCTGCGCTCGCCGGCATGTTCCGCATCGAGGACGTGAATGTGCCCGTCGATCTGCTCAAGCGCTAGTTCCCCGCCGACGCGGCGAAGCAGCGAGTGAGGCGCAACAAAGGGTGGAGTGGCGAAGGACGGCATGCAATGGATGAGGCAGCTTCCTGGCCGAAACTCCGCCTTCGGCCAACTTCTCGAAGAGCCATCCTTCGGGACCGAGAGCCGTGGCGGCCGGATGCGCATCATTGCCGGCGCGCGTGGAGCCGCCCCAGCGCTCCCAGGCAGTGCGCCCCGGGGATCTTCGGGCGGAGCCGGAGCGGGTAATCCATAAATTTTCGCTTTTTATTTGCTTTCAGTAGCCAAGATGCTACCATCGATGCTTAGAGAAATCTTATCTCGCACATCTGCGAAGAACCACTGAGGAGAACAGTATCGTGGCTGATGACCGCAGCAAGGCAATTGAAACCGCTCTTTCGCAACTGGAGAAACAATTCGGCAAAGGGTCGGTGATGCGGCTTGGAGCCAAAGAGGCGGTGGGTCCGATCTCCGTGATCTCCACCGGTTCCATCTCCTTCGATGCGGCACTGGGTGTAGGAGGGGTGCCGCGCGGCCGCGTCATTGAGATCTTTGGTCCGGAGAGCTCTGGAAAGACCACCATCACGCTGCAGATCATCGCCGAGGCGCAGCGGGTCGGGGGGCTGGCGGCGTTTGTGGATGCGGAGCACGCGCTGGATCCCGTCTATGCAAAAAAGCTGGGTGTGGACACCGACAACCTGCTGGTGAGCCAGCCGGACTACGGGGAACAGGCGCTGGAGATTGTGGAGGCTCTGGTTCGTTCCGGCGCTATTGATGTGCTGGTGGTTGACTCTGTGGCGGCTCTGGTGCCCAAGGCCGAACTGGACGGAGAGATGGGCGACTCCCATGTGGGACTGCAGGCGCGGCTGATGTCGCAGGCCTTGCGCAAGCTGACTGGCACTGTTTCCAAGTCGCGCACCTGTCTGATCTTCATCAACCAGATTCGCGAAAAGATTGGCGTGATGTTTGGCAATCCGGAGACCACGACCGGAGGCCGCGCTCTCAAGTTTTACTCCTCGGTGCGCATCGATATCCGCCGCATCGGTGCGGTCAAAGAGGGCGATACCGTGGTCGGTTCGCGCACCAAGGTGAAGATCGTGAAGAACAAGGTGGCCGCGCCCTTCCGCGACGCCGAGTTCGACATTCTGTACGGTGAGGGCATCTCGCGCGAGGGCGACATGCTGGATTTGGCGGTGCTCAACAACATCGTAGACAAGTCCGGCGCGTGGTACAGCTACCAGGGCGAGCGCATTGGCCAGGGACGCGAGAACGTACGCGGGTTCTTGAAGGAAAACCGCGACATCTTCACCCGCATCGATGCCGAGCTGCGCAAGAAGCTGGGCGTGCAGACGCTCTCCGATGCGGAGATACCGTCGGTTCCCGCCGATGGTGCGGAGCAGGCGGTTGCCGCGGTGAAGAGCCGGCGGGGATAAGTCTGGAGTCTCCAGGATGCAGAACGGCTGACCACCTGACGGCTGCGGGACGTAGATTCCAGTGGAGGCCTCTCGACATGCGCCGCGTCTTGGGATTCTGCCGGGGGACCCTGGCGGAAGATCGAGACCTGCGTCCAAGGCCGGGCGATGAAACCGTTTAACAAGACGGGAAAAGCTTGATAGCATGGTGGGGTCTTTGGAGGTTGTTCTCTGTGATCCCTGTCCATTCTGCTTGTCTTTCGTGGCGGCGCCGGTTGGGCCGTTTGGTTGTGCTCAGCCTGGCGATGTGCGCGCTGCTGCTGGCGCCGCTTGCCTCACAGGCTCTGGAAAACGGTCTTGCCCGAACCCCGCCGATGGGGTGGAATAGTTGGAACCGGTTCGGTTGCAAGAATGTGAATGAAAAGGTGGTCCGAGCGGCGGCCGACGCCATGGTCTCCAGCGGCATGAAGGCTGCCGGGTACCAGTACATCGTGATTGATGACTGCTGGCAGATTGGTCGCGATGCCGCTGGGAACATTCTGGCGGATCCGAAGAGCTATCCCAGCGGCATCAAGGCGCTGGCTGATTATGTGCATAGCAAGGGGCTGAAGTTCGGCATCTACACCGATGCCGGCGTGAAGACCTGCGCCGGTCGTCCCGGCAGCCTGGGACATGAGTATCAGGACGCAGCGCAGTATGCTCGCTGGGGCGTGGATTTCGTGAAAGAAGACTGGTGCAACACAGTGCCCGGCCAGGACAGCGAGGCCTCGTATACGGTGATGCGCAACGCACTGGCTGCAACTGGGAGGCCGATTGTCTTCAGCATCTGTGAGTGGGGCTCCACCAAGCCGTGGCTGTGGGCCGGCCCTATCGGCAACATGTGGCGGGCTGCCGGCGATATCCAGAATTGCTGGAGCTGCCAACGCACCTGGGGCGGTCATGGAGTGCTTCAGATCATCGATCTGATGGATTCGATTTACAGTTATTCCGGCCCAGGCCACTGGAATGACCCGGACATGCTCGAGGTAGGCAATGGCGGCATGACGGATGCAGAGTATCGAGCCCACTTCAGTCTGTGGGCGCTTTTCTCCGCTCCGCTGATCTCCGGAAATGATATATCCCAGATGAGCGAGGCGACCAAAGAGATCCTGCTCAACAAGGAAGTGATCGCGGTGGATCAGGACCCCATGGGGATCCAGGGCCATCGCGTGCAAAAGGACGGAGATCTCGAGGTGTGGTCCAAGCAGCTCAGCGATGGAGGTCGAGCGGTTGTGCTGCTCAACCGCAGCGACAAACCGGCGACGATCACCGCGGACTGGACTGCGATTGGGTATCCGTCCAAGCTAAAGGCGCAAGTGCGCGATCTTTGGCTACATCAAGATATGGCCCCGCACACGGGCAGTTACGCGGCGGAGGTTCCCGGCGATGCTGCGGTGATGGTGAGAATTACACCCTGACGCTTGTTCTGCTGCGACCCTCTGCGAAACCGCTGACATTTTCATCCATGGGACATCATGGCTCCTCTGTGCGGCGAGGAGCGGGGTGGGCCCCGGTCAACGCCTGTTTGCAGCTTCGCGGGAAAACATAACGTCGCCCGCGCTTCGAGCAGTGCGAGGCCTTCTGCTGAGATTGTCTGCATGGTTGCGTCTTGAGCAGGAGTGGATCGGCCTGCTCGGATCCAGCGCGATATCCTGATGGGCAAACTCGGGGATGCACCGTCCGGGCATTATGGAGGGGCGCCGGAGGCTCCGATCCTCTCTAATAACTCCTTGGCAGAGGGATTGTTGGGATCGATGGCCAGAAGCTGGTTGAGAGTGGAGCGAGCCTCCGGCCAGCGTGATTCCATGCAAAGGGCGGCAGCGAGGTTGATCCACGCCTTGGTGTATCCCGGATCCGCTTGGACGGCGAGCCGAAAGTGAGTAATGGCCCCATCCGTTTTGTCCGCGACGGAGTCGAGGTAGCCCAACTGGTTCTGGGCCACGGCCATTCCTGGATTGTCCTGAAGGGCCTGTTCGAGCGCGGCTCGCTCGCCGGCAATGTCTCCTATCTTGTCGAGTGCCATCGCCAGCCGGTATGCGAGCAAAGGTTCAGTTGGGTCGAGGCTGAGGGCCTCGCGATAATCAACGGCTGCCTGTGAGTAGTTGCCGGCGGTCTCGTCCTGATCGGCGTTATACGATGCAGTGGCGGCGCGGGTCTGGTTCAGGTCGGCAAGTTGTTGCTGTTGATAAAGGTGGAACTGCCGTTGTGCGGCGTCATGGAGGCCGAGGGCTTGATCAACCCTCCCCAGGTCAAAATGCACCTGCGGATCCGTGTAGCCGAGAGCGATCGCTCGCTCAAACTCCATTCTGGCGGAGTTGTCCTGCTTCAACTCCGCCCGCACCAGACCCAACTGAAAGTGCGTATCGGGGTTATCCGGCTCGAGGTTGAGAGATCTTTCAAACCAGCTCTCCGCACCTGGGAGATCCCCGGACTGGTGCAGCAACAGGCCCATGAGGTAGAGCAACTCCCATTGCCGGGGATGCTCCGCCAAAAGCTGCCTGCAGAGTGGTTTGGCGGCCGGATTTCGGGCGAGAACCATCACATTGAGAGAGCGGATCTGCAACTGTGTGTCGCGAGGGTTCTGCCTGGCGGCCGGAGCTAACAGTGCGCTCGCCTGCTGGTAGCGGCTTTGCAGCACCATGGCCGCAGCCAATGCTTCGATCACCGGAATCGACGAGGGGTAAGCGCGATGAGCCGCCTGCAGCACCTGCAGGGCGTTGTCCGCCAAGCCCGACTTTGTGTAAGCGACGGAGAGGTTGACGGCCGCGGCGGCCGATAACGAGTGAGCCATCTCGAGAGGCCTTAACATCTCAATCACGCGAACGTAGTTGTGATCCGCCAGCAGGTCTCGGCTGAGGCCCTCAAGCGCGCTTGCCGACTGTGGATCGATGCCCAGTGCGAGCCGCCATTGCAACTCCGCGGTAGGTCGCTGCTCGAGTTGATCCATCGCTTCGCCGAGCACGAGATGTGGATCGACGGAGTTGGGTTCAAGCTGCAGCGATTTCTGGAGAGGAGCAACGGCCTGCCGAGGTTCACCGGCGGTAAGAAAGCTGAGTCCGAGCAGGTAAGCGTACTGCGCAGATTCAGGTTGTTTTTGAACGGCCATGCCATAGGCCTGAGCGGCACAGGCCGGATTCTTGTTC
Source organism: Granulicella sp. (assembly GCA_027335345.1). Classification (GTDB taxonomy): domain Bacteria; phylum Acidobacteriota; class Terriglobia; order Terriglobales; family Acidobacteriaceae; genus Granulicella. Next base: position 19,425 of record DAHWOF010000171.1, read on the forward strand.
TGAACAAACCATCTGCCCAACTTCGCATAGATGGCGGCGTCCGGGTGGTTCTTGAGGCTCGCTGACAAAGATGGAGGAGGCGTACAGGCCGACCATCCAAGCTGCGCGCAACCAAGCCATAGCATCGCGGCAAACGACAGACGCCCACCGTAGTTGCAAATTCTCCGGGGAATTTGCCGGGTAACGGACACGCAAGCCATTATGCCACAGGCGATATGCCCCGAGAGACGATCTCCGAGTCCACCGTTCTCTGCGCACGGCGTGCGGGCTCAATCCATCCGGTGCGCATGCTAGAATTCCTGATGTGCCGGGTCCTACGCGACGTATTCCCGCCAACCCCGCCAGGTCCGGAAGGAAGCAACGGTAACGGGTCGATACGGGCGCAGTAGGGAAACCCGGTACATTTTTTCCCCCTTTTGGCTGGCACTGCTCAACAACTCTCTCTGCATCGGCTGACCATGAATGCAAAGCGCCACTCAAGCTGCTTTTTTGCCCACAGCATCGGCTTCTCAGTCCCGGGAACAGCGATCTGCGAGACCCTGCCCCCCTCGCGGTAACGGAAAACTGCTCTAAGATGCTCATGGCTACACGTTTACCGCCGGAGGTCGAAGTTTGAGTCTCACCCTGAAGGACCGCACGCCTGTACGCGCCAAAATCTCTGCCGTAGGAACTTACGTTCCACCGCGCCTGCTCACCAACTCCGATCTGGAGAAGATGGTTACCACCAGCGATGAATGGATCCGGGAACGCACGGGAATCCGCCAGCGTCACCTGGTCGATCCCGGTACGGCCACCAGCGACTTGGCCGCCGCGGCTGCCCGCGACTGCTTGCAGCGGCGAGGCATTGCTGCAACCGAGGTCGAGGCCATCCTGGTGGCGACCGTGACACCGGATATGCTCTTCCCGGCGACGGCTTGTCTGGTGCAGACCAAGATCGGCGCTACAGGGGCCTGGGGCTTTGATCTTTCGGCAGCCTGCTCCGGCTTTCTGTACGCCATGCAGATGGGTTCCAAACTCGTCGAATCCGGGGCCCACAAGAAGGTGATGGTCATCGGGGCCGATGTCATGAGTTCGATCATCGACTATACCGACCGCTCCACCTGCATCCTTTTCGGCGACGGCGGTGGAGCCGTGCTGATCGAGCCATGTTCGGACGGCGAGATTGGAATGTTGGACTACATCCATGAGATCGATGGGTCGGGCGCGAACTCCCTCTATATGCCGGGCGGTGGCAGCCTGCACCCTCCCACCATCGAAACCGTCAAAGCCAAGATGCACTATGTCCACCAAGAGGGTGGCGCGGTCTTCAAGGTGGCTGTTCGCAAGATGGCGGAACTTGGCGAAAGAGTTCTGGCTCGCAACGGACTGACGGCGAGCGATGTTGACCTCTTTATCCCCCATCAAGCCAATGAGCGCATTATCATGGCCACTGCCGAGCGCCTTGGTCTGGCGAAGGAAAACATCGTCATCAACATCGGAGAGTATGGCAACACCACCGCAGCCACGATTCCTCTGGCGATCAACACCGCACTCACGGAAGGTCGGCTGAAGAAGGGTATGACCATCCTTTTGTCATCGTTCGGGGGTGGCTACACTGTCGGGACGACCCTCATACGCTGGGAGTGCTAGGGGTTTGTCAAAACTCGCCGAGGCATCGGACCAGGCGCGGAAGATTGCGTATCGGCAGGCCAGACTCAAGCGATGGGGCTTCCTGAACGGAAATGCCCGTTTAACAAGGTGTTATGCCTGCTGCCTCACCCGGACGCCGTGTCTTCGCGGCTTGGCCGCCCGGGTCGGGGTTCTGGGAGTGCTCGAAAGACTGTGCGATGGTTGTCTCCCGGCTGGGGTCTGGGAAGGGCAGCAGCAGCGGCAGAAGTACTCTAGAATAAACAGGTATGGAAGCAGCCCCGCCCATCAACATCTCCTGCAACGTCCCGCGTTCCCGTCACTCGTTCCAGACCGACGACCCGGCGCTTGAGCCGATCGCGAAGAAGGTGGAAGCAGGAGAACGGCTGAGCTTCGAGGATGGCCTCACTCTCTATCGCAGCGATGACATCCTGGCCATCGGCTGGATGGCCAATCAGGTGCGGGAGAGGATGCACGGAGATCTGGCCTACTTCAATGTGAACCGTCATATCAACCCGACCAACGTCTGTGTGGCCTCCTGCCGGCTGTGCGCTTTTGGGCGCAAGAAGGGTGCGCCGGACACCTATACGATGGCCCTGGAAGAGGCCTGGGAGACGGCTGGAAAGGGACTTACGGAGGCGGTCACCGAGTTCCATATCGTCGGCGGCTTGCATCCCGATCTGCCCTTTGAGTACTTCATGGATCTGGTGCGCGGCCTCAAGGAGCGCTATCCCAAGGTCCATGTCAAGGCCTTCACGATGGTCGAGATTGCGTTTCTGGCCAAGGTGGGAAAGATCTCGATCGCCGAGACCATCGAACGGATGAAGGCCGCCGGCGTGGACTCCTGCCCGGGTGGTGGAGCGGAGATCTTTGCCGACCGGGTGCGCCATATCATCTGTGACCACAAGATCGATGGCAGCGAGTGGCTGGAGACGGCGCGGCTGCTGCATAAAGCCGGCTTGCGCTCCAACGCGACCATGCTCTACGGGCATATCGAGGATGATGAAGACCGGGTGGACCACCTGCTGAAGCTGCGTGAGGTGCAGGATGATACGGGCGGATTCCAGACCTTCATCCCACTCAGCTTCCACCCTGAGAACACGGCCCTGGGGCATCTTCCCAAGTCCAGCGGCCTCACCGATATTCGGCAGATTGCGGTAAGCCGTTTGCTGCTGGACAACTTTCCCCATATCAAGAGCTACTGGCAGATGGTGACCCCGCGCATGGCGCAGATCTCGCTGCGCTTCGGCGCCGACGACATCGACGGAACCGTGGTCGAGGAGAAGATCTATCACGATGCGGGAGCCAGTACCCCGCAAGGACTCCGCCGCCAGGATCTGGTCCAACTGATCACCGCGGCGGGGCGGATTCCCTTTGAGCGCGATACCCTGTACCGGGCTGTTACCCGCAGCGAAGATAGCTTTACCGTCGCGGTATAGGAGTGTCTCGGCTTGCGGCTGCGTGGCTATCGGGCAGGCGACCTGGATGCGATGTACGCGCTGGACGTGGTCTGCTTTGAGCCACCCTTTCGCTTCTCCCGTGGAGCCATGCGACGCTTTGCGGAGGCCAAACGGGCGCGCGTGGTCCTTGCGGAACAAGAGGGGATTCTGGCAGGCTTTGTGATTCTTCACCTGGAACCGTCTGTGCAGGGGCCTGTGGGCTATGTGGTCACCTTGGACGTCGCTCCGGAGTTCCGCCGCAGAGGCGTCGCCACTCAGTTGATGCGGGAGGCGGAGCGGTTGGCCCAGGAGGAGGGCTGCCTGGCGATGGCGCTGCACGTCTTTACCGAGAATCGGGCAGCTATCCGCTTTTACACTCAGGATGGATTTCGTCGCGCACACCGCGAAGACGGGTTTTACGGCGCATCGCAAGATGCGTGGGTCTTCTATAAGCCTCTCCGGGTTTCCAGAGATTGAGCACTCTGCATGCGCACCCTTGTTCAACCTGACCTCCGCTTCACTCGTTCTTGATGAGCAAGAGATTCTTGAATGTCCCAGTCTGGAATTCCAGACGGCCGGGCCGCAAAGGGGATCAGCGCGGCCGTAGCATGGCGGCGGTCTGGATGCGAGAGAAACGCAGCACTGCCGCCCACTCGCCCCGGCGCTTATCGCTCCACACAATCCGGCCGCCGAGCAGCGCGGCGATCTCCGCCGGGGTAAGATCGCGCTTGGCGGCGAAGGCGCGTCCACGCCAGGTGTTGGGATGGCTCAGAAGGTAGCGCCGGTACAACGGGGTCACAAAGTGGGTGGTGAAGACGATGGCAGTGTCGTAGCGATCCGATTCGTGAGCCGCGAGGAGGATCTGCGGCCGGGTAAAGTCTTCGATGGAGACTACCTTCATGGGATGGTGTACATAGCCGAGATAGGGTTGAAAGAGATCCGTGGACACGGGCCATGCGGTAAGGATGGTTGCGCCGGGATAGTGCTGTTGAACAAAGTCAATCGCCTCCTGCTGGACGACGATCATATCGCGGTAGGTGAGATTGTCCTCGGGCGCAAACATGGATGGCGGATTTAGCCACAGGACGCTGAGGAAGGCTACGGCGGTGGCTGCGGCGAAGAGAGGCCAGCGCCGAGTGTGGGTGCGCCACTCGCTTACACAGACGATCAGAATCAGCGGATAGACCGGCAGCAGATAGCGCGTCAGCAGCGCTCCCCCCAGCACGGAGAAGGCGAGCCAGTTGGCAGCCGCCAGCACAACCATCGCATGGAATGGGCCTGGCTGCAGGGAAGACGGGCCGTCCTGGCGCCGCGGCAGCAGCAGGCAGGAGAGCGCGAAGGCGATCGGGATCCAGATGTTGCGTTGCCAGAACAGATGCAGAAAGCGATAGCAGAGGGCGCGCAGAATGTGCGCGGCTGTGAAGTTGGCCGTGGCGTTGTAGCGCAGGAAGGCAGGATTGCCAAAGGTGAAACCGACCACGTGGTGGTGGTAGGCAAACCATGCGATGAGCGGGAGCACGGGAGAGGCCAGGGCGACCACCCAGGTGGTGTGCGAGCTCTGAAGCCGCGGCAGGTTCAGTTCCGGGCAGGCTAGCTGCCCGCGAGACCCCTGAGGCGGAGGACTGCGGCGCTCGCGTAGCAGCAGCCCCAACTCCCAAACGGTCAGTGCCGTGGGCTGGATGATCGAGGTCTCCTTGGAGAGAGCGGCCAGGGAGAACAAGACTGCTACGGAGAGGTGACGAGGTCTGATGCGACCTTCTCCGCGTCCATCGGTCGAGGGAGACTGAAGGAAGGGCAGATACAGCGCAAAGGCCCAAAGTGTAAAGGCAGCGGCAAAGATATCCGCGTGGGCCAGAGAGCTCTGGGCAAACCAGATTGGATAGACTCCGGTCAGAAAGGTTACGGCCAGAGCGGAGGGTGCGTCCAGTAGACGTTCTGTGAGGCGAAAGATGGCCACAAGGGCCAGTGCGGCGAAGCTGCACACCAGCAGCCTTGTGGCAAGGATATGGAAGCCCACCACGCGCCACAAGCTGCCCAGCAGGATGTTGGGCAGGGGCGGGTGGCCGTTGGTGTAACGAGGAACAAGCTGGCCGGAATGGTAGAAGTCCAAAGCCGCCGGGATGTAGTAGCCACCTTCATCCCAGAAATAGGGAAGACGCAGAAGCGTGAGGTGGCTAAGGGCAACGGCCGCAAAGAAGAGAAGGAAGAGTGCGCTGTTCGGCAGGGTCGCAATCCGGGCTGGAAGAGTGCGAATCCGCTGGAAAGGAGCTTCCACGGGCCGCACTCAGTGGATCGGGCCGGTGGCCGGAATCACGAAACGCTGCACGCCAGGACCATCCAGGGAGATCGGGCCAAAGTTCTGCTCGTACTGCGCGACGTTGTGCTGGAGCACGTTGGCCAGCGCTTTGGCTTGCTGGGGGCTGAGGTAGATGCCCTGAAAGTTGTCTACGCGCACGTGATCAGCCGTCTCTTGCTCCAGGGTTCCAAAGACCAGGAAAAAATCCCAGAGGGAGAGACGAACCTGTACGCTATTGGCGTAGGAGTCGCGGTAGTTGGCGGATTTTTCCAGCGTAATTCGGGTGCTATCGGGTTGGCTGATGGACTGACTCATGAGGCTGCTTTCTGGATGGTGGCCAAGACTTGGTGGTTGGTGCGGGAGAGGGGAGTTGAACCCCTACGCCTTTTGGGCACAGGCTTCTAAGACCTGCGTGTCTGCCATTTCACCACTCCCGCGATCCACATTGGAAGTATGGTCCAAAACTTGCCGCTAAAGTTGGTGGCCGGGCCCAAGGTCCGGGCAGGGTGGGGTCAAGCTGCTCCCCGTCTTCCGCGGCCAGGTTTGGTGGCTCATATTCGGATCCAGAACCAGCCTACCGGCTCGAAGGCTGGGTTGCAATGCGGTATCGGATTGTTTCCTCTTTGGCTCTCTCCTGCGAGCTGGGAATAAGCGATTTGTGCAGCTTGAGCATCCTAAAAAAGGGAGCTGTAGAGGCGTCTGCAATCTTCACTGGACAGTTTGGTCATCGAATGAGACGACGGGTTGGCATCTGTTTGCCGGAGCCAGCGAGACATGAGGAACGGCGCCTTGCGCTGCTGGAGACAGAGATGGCTGCCGAAAGTGGTGGAACTGCCGATCAGAGGGGAAGAGTCTGGAGAGGGGGCGGGCCGGACAGGGGAAGACGGGCCAGAACGGGGTGGCGGGTGAGCCAGATGGCGGATGGATCAAAGGATTGCGTCCAGGGGTCGTCTTGATGCATCCTATTTCAAGAAAGTTGATAAGGGAACACTCACTTATGTCCACTGATTTTGTAAGCGTGATTAAGCCGAGCGGCAAAGGGGCCGGCCATGATGAGCGAGGGAAGGCCTATCCTGTTCTCCCAGTGCGGGATACGGTTCTTTTCCCACATGCTGTTCTGCCTCTGACCGTAGGTCGGCAGAGCTCGATCCAGCTAATCCAGTCCCTCGGCGAGGAGAAGATGATCCTGGTGGTCGCGCAGCGAGATGCGCGCCAAGATGCTCCTGAAGGCGCCGACCTATACGCAGTGGGCACTCGTGCGACGGTCCATAAGGTTGTGAAGATGCCGAACCAGAGCCTCTTTGTGTTTACCGAGGGGATGGAGAGGGTGAAGCTGGGCGAGTTCAGTCAGGGACAACCGTTTTTGACCGCTTCTTATTCGTCGCTGGAGGAGTTCACCCCGGAGCGGACGCCGGAGGTGGAGGCTCTGCAGCGAAATGTTATGGCCCAGTTTCAGGAGATCGTGACATCTTCGTCCACCCTTTCGGACGACCTGCAGACGATCGCATTGAATATTGAAGAGCCCTCGCGGCTAGCGGATTTTATTGCGGCGAATCTGCCCTTTCTGACGACGGCTGAGAAGCAGGAGCTGCTGGAGACCGCGGAGGTGAAGCGCCGGCTCGAATTGATCAACAACCTTCTCGCCAAGGAGCTGGGTGTCCAACAGCTGCGCAACAAGATTCAGAGCGAGGTGCAGGACTCGGTGCAACAGTCGCAACGGGACTTCTACCTTCGCGAGCAGATGAAGGCCATCCAGAAGGAGCTGGGAGATCTGGATGAGACCCAGAAGGATGTAGCGGATCTGAAGGAGAAGATTGAAGCTGCCGGCATGCCGGAGGAGACCAAGAAGGACGCTTTGAAGGAGCTGGCGAGGCTAAGCCGCATGAATCCCGCGGCGGCTGACTACTCCTTGACCCGGAACTACATCGAGTGGCTGGCGGTATTGCCGTGGTCCAAGAGCTCCTCCACGGAAGTGGACATCAAAAAGGCGAAGGAGTATTTGGATGAGGATCATTACGGCCTGCAGAAGGTGAAGGACCGCATCTTGGATTATCTGAGCGTGCGCCGCCTGAAGCCGAACATGAAGGGCCCCATTCTATGCTTTGTCGGGCCGCCGGGAGTAGGGAAGACATCCCTGGGCCGTTCGATCGCGCGCGCTCTGGGCCGCAAATTCTCGCGCATCTCGCTGGGTGGCATGCACGATGAGGCGGAGATTCGCGGCCATCGCCGAACCTACATTGGAGCCCTGCCGGGGCAGATCATTCAGCAGTTGAAGCGGGTGGAGGTGAACGATCCGGTGTTCATGCTGGATGAGATCGACAAGCTGGGCCGCGACTTCCGGGGCGATCCCTCCAGCGCCTTGCTGGAGACGCTGGACCCGGAGCAGAACAACACCTTCCGCGACAACTATCTGGATCAACCCTTTGACTTGAGTAAAGTGCTGTTTATCTGCACCGCCAATCAACTCGACACGATTCCGGCGGCGCTGCTGGACCGCATGGAGGTCATCGAACTCAACGGATACACCGAAGAGGAGAAGGTGAACATCGCCGAGCGCTATCTGATTCCGCGCCAGGTGAAGGAGAACGGCATCGAGCCCAAGGAAGGCGAGCAGCCGTTGATCGAGTTTCCAACCAGCAGTGTGTCTCTGATCGCCCGCCACTATACGCGTGAGGCTGGGGTGCGCCGCCTGGAGCAGTTGATTGGAACCGTCTGCCGCAAGACGGCGCGCCAGGTTGCGGAAGGGCGCACGGAGAAACTGGTGGTAACACCGGAGATCATCCACGAGTTTCTGGGCGGCATCAAGGTACGGGTGGATACGGAGATCGCGGAGCGAACCAAGCGTGCGGGAGTTGCGGTGGGTCTGGCCTGGACACCGGCAGGGGGCGATGTCCTGTTCATCGAAGCCAACCGGATGAAGGGCAAGGGCGGCTTTACCATGACGGGGCAGATCGGCGACGTGATGAAGGAGTCCATGCAGGCCGCGCTCACCTGGGTGCGATCAAACGCATTATCCCTGGGATTGGATGATGATGTGTTGAAGGATACCGATCTGCACATTCATGTGCCGGCCGGCGCTATTCCCAAGGACGGCCCCAGCGCCGGCGTCACCATGGTCACTGCTTTGGTGAGCCTGCTGCTGAATCGCCCGATCCATCCGCTGCTGGCGATGACCGGGGAGATTACGCTGAGCGGGCACGTTCTGCCTGTGGGCGGCATCAAGGAGAAGTTTCTTGCCGCCAAGCGGGCCGGGATTCGCGATGTGATTCTTCCGATCGACGTAAAGACCAACGTGGAAGAGGATCTGTCGCCCGAACAGATCGAGGGAGTTTCCATCCATTATGCCGCGCACATTGAAGACGTCCTGGGCATCGCCCTGCCCAAGACCGTGGGCGAGGCGGCGCAGGATAACGAACTTCGGGAAGAGGTGCTGGCCACGGTGGAGTAGCTCCTTTCTTGCAGGCGTTAGTCTAGAGGGGTGGAGATACCATTGACCGGGAACGAGCGTCTGCTGCTGATCGATACCTGCGGAGAGACGGCCGGCATGGCGCTGTGCGAAGGCGACAAGGTGATGTTCTCAGCAGACCTGGGCGATCGACGCGCCTCGGCAGAGATTCTTCCCTCGTTGCGTCGCCTCCTGGCTCAGTCCAGCTGGCGTCTTTTTGAGTTGCATGCGATTGGCGTCGTGCGAGGTCCCGGCTCGTTCACCGGTGTTCGAACCGGGTTGTCCTTTGCCAAGGGTCTGTGTGAGTCGACCAATGTCAGGCTGGTCGCGGTGTCGCGTTTGGAGTCTCTTTCCGATGCTGTCGCTCACGCCGCCGGGAGGTCTCCGCTTCCCTTTCCACCAGCGCTGGCCGCGCTCGACGCTGGACGCAGCCAGGTTTATGTGCGAGACGTAGCCTCAGGCGGCGAGTGGCTCGCCTCGGTGGACGAGTTGCAAAGTCAATGCCGTAACGGCCATGCGGTTGCAGTTGCCGAGCAGCGTTTGGCAGAGCGACTAGCGGGGTGCGGCGTTCTGCTGCACCCGCTGCACGCGGGAGATGCGCTGCATGCGGTGCTGCGCCGGCTTCAGGAGGCCGGCAGCGATGTGGAGTGCGACGCCAACTACCTTCGTCGCGAATCGGATCTGTACCGCACTCCAGCCGTGACGTTCGGGATGGGGCCGGCAAAGGCGTTGTGACCGGTACAAACCAAATCGGGGCGCTCAGCGCCCGTTGGAGGCTTCATGATCCCGGACAGGACCATTGAGCCGCGTCCAGATTTCCCGTGGAACGTGCGTCGAGCCACGCCCGCCGATCTGGAGGCGATCCTGGCCATCCAGCACGGATCTCCTGAGGCGCCGGCTTGGAGCAGTCCTACCTGGAAGCAGATGCTATCCCCGGAACAGGCAGGCTCACTCCTTCGCGTCTGCCTTGTCGCCGAGGGTGACCATCCGGCGTCTCGCAGCCGATGGGTTCTGGGCTTCTGCGTTGCCTGCTGGGCCGGAGAGTGGTCCGAGTTGGAGAGTGTCGCCACCGTGGTCTCAGCCCGTGGCCGGGGAGTGGGCAGGGCGCTGTGCGGTCAGGTGATGGATTGGTCCAGAGAGCGAGGAGCCAGAGTCATGGAGCTGGAGGTTCGAGCCTCTAACAGGGCCGCTCAAGCGCTCTACCGATCTTTGGGATTTGCGGAACAGGGCGTGCGCCGGAGGTACTATCAAGACCCAATCGAGGATGCTGTTCTCATGTCGGTCGACCTGTTGACGGCTGCAACAACAAGAGTGCTTACGTAGGAGGATGAGCATAGGCGGCCGGGCTGCAAAGGTATAATCGAGGCCTATGGTTCGGGATGGTTTTTACTACGGAGCTTCGCTGCTCGGAGTCGCTGTGATCGTGTATCTGGGAACGCATTGGCTGAGCCTGACACTGATTCCAGTCCTCCTGGCAGCGTTTTTCCTGTGGTTCTTCCGCGATCCCGAGCGCAGGATTCCAGAGGGCGATGGCCTGATCGTCTCACCGGCGGACGGCAAGGTGGAGGGCGCCGAGTGGATCGAGACCTCTTCCGGCAGCCGGTTCCGGGTGACGATCTTCCTGAGCGTGGTGGATGTGCACGTCAACCGGGTTCCGATCAGCGGAAGGGTGACGCTGGTGGAGTATCGGGAGGGAGAGTTTCTCAACGCGATGGATCCAGAGTCCGCCGTGGTGAATGAGCAGACGCTGATTGTGATTGATGATGGCCAGTTCACGGTCAGCTTCAAGCAGATCGCCGGCCTGCTGGCGCGTCGCATCGTGTGCCATCTGAAGTCTGGAGACACGGTGCTGCGGGGGCAGCGCATGGGCATGATCAAGTTCGGTTCGCGCGTGGATGTGCTGATGCCGGCCGATGTGGAGCTTCGGGTAAAGCCGGGCGAACGGGTCAAAGGCGGCAGCTCCATTCTGGGGGTTCTGCCGGGGTACGGCGAAGCAGCCAGGCCCTCCTTCCATGGACGGAACTGATGGCGCAGGAAACTCACTCATCGGCGCGGCGAGGCATGTACATTCTGCCGTCGTTATTCACCGCGGGCAGCATTGCACTGGGCTATTACGTCATCATGGAGAGCATTCGCGGGACCGTTGTCAGCGATCCCGCGCTTCGCTCGATGGCGTTTGATCGAGCGGCCCTCGCGATCATCTTTGCCATCGTCTTTGATGGCCTGGATGGCCGCATCGCTCGCATGACCAATACCTCCAGCGAGTTTGGCAAGGAACTGGACTCGCTGGCCGACGTGATCACCTTCGGCGTGGCCCCCAGCCTACTGGCGTATCTCTGGGGGGTTCGACAGCTTACGTCCAGCGGTCACCCTGAGATTGAAGGCCGGGTGATGCATTTTGGCATGGTGGTGTGCTTCCTGTTTCTTATTTGTGGCGCCAGCCGTCTGGCGCGCTTCAACATCAGCATCAATCCGCAGCCGCGAAACCCGGGCCTACCGGGCCGAAAGTACTTTGTAGGTATGCCGATCCCGGCGGCCGCGGGTGTCCTGGCGGCCGTGATTCACTTCGAGGCCGGCTCTCCGGTGCATAGCGTGTGGATGTCACTGCTATGGCTCGGCCTGGTAGCCTTCACCGGCTTCCTGATGGTGAGCAGTTGGCGCTTCTGGAGTGGCAAAGAGATTGACATGAGCACTCGCAAGCCCGGCCGCCTGTTGGCGCTGGTCGTGGTGATCATCGGAGTTGTGGTGGAGTGGCACCAGACGGCTCTGCTGGTGATGGCGCTCGGTTACCTGGTTTCGGGAGTCATGGCGAGGCTGGCCTATTCGCTGAAGCGCCGCATGGTGCGGCGCGCCGGATAGAGCATCTTTTCTTCAGGCATAGCTTTAGCCTATGCTGAAGCGACTTTAACGTTCCACCGCCAATGCGACGGAGTTGCCCCCGCCCAGGCAGAGTGCGGCGACTCCCTTGTGTGCGTTACGGCGCTGCATCTCGTAGAGCAAGGTGACCAGAATGCGCGCTCCGCTGGCGCCGATGGGATGGCCAATAGCGACAGCTCCACCGTTGACGTTGACGCGGTCCAACGACAGTCCGAGTTCCCGGGTGACGCCCAGCGCCTGGACGCTAAACGCCTCGTTGAGTTCAAAGAGATCGATATCCTGGAGCGACCAACCGGCGCGGGCTAACAGTTTTTGCACGCCGCTGACGGGAGCCAGCATCACCCAGCGCGGGGCCACGCCGCTGGTGGCTTGGGCACGAAGGGTGGCCAGCGGCTTAAGGCGCAGTTGCTGTGCCCGCTCGCTGGACATGAGCAGGACGGCGGCGGCAGCGTCATTCATGCCGGGGGAGTTTCCGGCAGTTACGGTTCCATCGGCCTTGAAGGCAGGCTTGAGAGCAGCGAGCGCCTGCAGCGATGCATCAGGACGGATGCTCTCGTCGTGGGTCAAGTTGCTGGGCGAGGCTCCTTTTTTGGCGGGGAGGGTGATGGAGACGATCTCCTCGCCAAAGCGTCCAGCCTGTAACGCTGCAGAAGCTTTGCGATGCGAACCCAGGGCGTATTCGTCCTGTTCCTCGCGGCTGATGGAGTGCTTCTCCGCCACCAGCTCTGCCGTCATACCCATGTGCTGATGATCAATGGCGCACCACAGACCATCGTGAATCATGGAGTCGATGACCTGGGCGTCGCCTGTACGGAGTCCTGTGCGCGCTTTGGGAAGAAGATAGGGCGCGTTGGACATGGACTCCATACCGCCGGCGACAGCGATCTCCGAGTCGCCGGCGGCGATGGCGTGCGCGGCCAGGGCGACGGCTTTCAGCCCCGAGCCGCAGACCATGTTGATGGTGAACGCCGAGGTCGTGTCGGAGAGCCCGGCGCGCAGAGCGGCCTGACGAGCAGGGTTCTGGCCCAAGCCGGCGGGAAGGACGCATCCCATGATGCAATCCGTTACCGCCGATGGATCCAATGCAGATCCCTGGATGGCGGTTCGCTCCACGGCAGCTCGCACAGCAATGGCGCCGAGTTCCACGGCGGAGAGGTGAGACAGTGAGCCTAGAAACTTGCCCACCGGGGTTCGAGCGGCACTGACGATCACGACTTCGCGCATAAGTACTCCAGCCAACCATGACGGGCGAAAAGGGAGTGCCCCTCGGGGTGGCCAAACACGATAATGAGGCTCCGGGCGCTGAGAACTGTCCCCGGGCCGCGGCCGCACGTAGTATACGACGCGCGAGTGGCAACGAACAGATTCCCGAGAACGGCGGAGAGTCGAGAAGTGCTTTATGCCCTGACCCTCTGGCATTCCTCTGTGTTCTAGATCATGGAAGAGATGACGCCGGCGACGGAAAAATTCTCCAGGCTACATCGAGCCTGATCACGGCGTAGGCGGGAGATGACTCAAGCCGCGACGGTTGGAGTCCGGATGCCCTTCGGCTCTGCGCTGCCGGGAGGCTTCTCAGAACCGTCCCAGTTGCAAAAGCTGGCAACAAGAGCGGGAGTGTGGGTGAGTGAGACAGGGAAGCGTGTTCAATGCCGAAGGCTCATTTCTCGCCGATGATTTGCCTGTGGCTTCTCCCTTTAAACCGCGAGCCTCTTTTGCGGATGGCTGGAACGGGAAGGGTGGGGCACCTGGTTTTGGCCAGAGGTTGCGGATGGGCATGACGCCCGGCGCTGTCAGAGACGCGGCCGTCGGCAGGATTCGCTTGGGGATGGATCCGCATCGAGATTCCATCTGCCGTGCAGCAATAGGCCGCAATATGAGATGGCGTGGTGGAGTCGATGGGTCTGCCGCTGATCGTCTGCCGCGGAACATTCAGTCCGGTGAGGCAGCGATTGACACGGCGCGGCTTGTGGGACGAATTCGATCCGATCGCATTGGCCGGTCGCAGTTTTCTGTTGCTGCTTCGCTGACGATCCCTCTGGACAGATCCGACGCCCGGTAGCTCTCCGAAGGAAGATTCGCGCGCAGTGATTTTGACGTGTGTGGGGCATGGCTCTTCGGCTTTGTTGGCGATGAAGGATTGAGAGATCCGAACATGGTCAGAAGGTGATCTGCGGAAGGACGGGTGTGTGGAGGAAAAAATCGGCTCGTGACCATCTTTTTTTCTTGACTCTTCGACGCAGGAAAACTATACCTTCGATAGCTGCTCTCTACAGACAGAGTAGCGTCGATGTTCACCATCGATTGGGAGCGCAGGCAAACGCAACCAAGGCAAAGCACGAAAGAAAAAGGCAACACACCCAGGGAACGCTCTTGAAGCGTTCCCTGATGTGTTTTCAGCGCCTCCTCAAGTGTCGTGAGAAGACGCGAATCGATACGCCGAATGGCTTCTTGCGACCAAGCAGTATTCTGGACCCATGACGAGAAGACGGTGGATTGCCGATACATGGACTGAGACCAGCGCAAGCTTGCGGGGAGATCAGGCGGCGCATCTTGCGCGTGTCCTGCGGGCGCAGACGGGGCAGGTTTTTGATGTGGTGGCGAATGGATTCCTGCATCGCGCGGAGGTGGTTTCGGTCTGTGACAATGAGGTGGTGTTTGCTTTGAAGGAGCAACTGGAAGCGGAGGTCTCTCTGCGAGTCCACCTTTTGATGGCTGTCTTCAAGTTCGATCACATGGAGTGGGGTATGGAAAAGGCTACCGAGCTGGGCGCAGCTCGCCTCTCTCCGGTGATCGCGCGAAGGACGGAGAAGAATCTGGCCCATGCCGCCGCCAAACGCGTGGAGCGTTGGAGAAGGATTGTACGGGAAGCTGCGCAACAGTCGCGGCGCAGCGATGTGCCGGTTGTGGACGATCCGGTTGCGTTGAAGGTGGCGCTGGGTGGAGTGAGCGCAGAGAAGAGACTTCTTCTGGCGGAGACCGAGCAGCAAAACTCGCTACGGAACGAACTGGCCCGCGAGCCGCTGCGTGAAAACCTCCCGGTAGCGCTGGCGATAGGGCCAGAGGGCGGATGGACGGCCGAAGAGATGGCGCTATTCGGCCAGAACGGATGGAGGCCAGTGACACTTGGACCCAGGATCCTGCGCGCCGAGACGGCGGCCATCGCCGCTCTGGCGGTCTGCGCGGCGATGTTGCAGGGGTCTTGATCTTTTCTGGCAGAGAAGAGCGATTCAAAGAATCTGTCCGTGGAGGCGCGGTCCGTGAAGACTGCTGCTTTGCGGAGTTCCGAGCGTTGGTCAAGTGATGCCGCTGGGCGTCTGTTCAACCACAGAGGCTCCGACTCTGAGATGCCTCCTACCAGTTCGGTGGATCCATTTTCCGCTCCGCCTCTTGCTGCACCTCGTTCGATCTCTCGGTGGGGGGGCTTGCGAACGATAGCATTTTCAGTGTTGATTGGCGTCCCGAAGAGGGCTGTCAGTGGCGTTTTCATTGGGGAAAACGCTCATCGAGGTTGGGGCGTTTGTCTATACCTACGCTGAAGATGCTTTAGGCGAGCTGCAGCTCAATCGACTGGGACTCGATGTCCAGTTTCGAGATCCGAAAGCTGCGAATCTGCCCAGGCGCCAGAGGTTCAAACTTTGCCGGTAAGACCGCGCCACCCTTCCATCGCGCACTGAGCATCGAAGTTAGCTGGGAAAGATCGGCTCCTGCGCCGCCGGAGTTCTGTGCCGGCGCAGGGCTGCGTTTAAGAAAGCACGGCGCGCGAACCCCTTCTCCCAGTTCCACGATGGCTGCTTCCGCAGTGGGTTCCGCGCCGGGAATGGAAACGACCCGTCCCGAAACGAGATCTCCTGGCCGGTGTTCTTGCAGATACTCGGAGAGCCCGCTGGGCACGAGTTGCTTGACGCTCAGCCGCATCTGCCGCTTCTCAACGTCCAGCCCGACGACCTGCGCCTTCACGGTCTCACCGACCCGCAGCACATCCTGGGGATGATGGATCCTGCGCTCCGCACTGATCTCGCTGACGTGAAGGAGTCCTTCCACGCCTTCCGCAATTTGAACAAATGCGCCAAACTTCATCAGACGGGTCACCTGCCCCTGGACCACGGCGCCTACAGGGAACTTTTGCGGCACATCGTTCCACGGATCGCCAAGGGCCTGCTTCAGCCCCAGAGAGATTCGCTTCTCCCCAGTGTTTACCGCAAGGATCATCGCCTCCACGCTATCCCCCGGCTTCAGCAGATCGCTGGGCTCGCGCACCCTCTTGACCCAGGACATCTCAGAGACGTGAATGAGTCCCTCGATGCCTGGCTCCAGTTCCACAAAGGCTCCGAAGTCCAGCAGACGCGTCACTGTGCCGTTCACACGCTGACCCACCTGGTATCTCTCCGCCGCGCTGGTCCATGGCTCCGGCTGGAGTTGTTTCAATCCCAGGGAGATGCGCCTGGTCTCCGGGTCGATACTGAGGATCTTCAATTCGATGGACTGCCCCAGGCTCAAGAGATCCTCGGCTGAACTTACACGGCTCCATGCCATATCGCTGATGTGTAGCAGACCGTCGATCCCGCCCAGATCAATGAAAGCTCCGTAGGGCGCAAAGCTGCGCACCGTGCCTTGCACGATGGCTCCTTCGCGGAGGGCGGAGACGCGGCTTTGCTGGAGAACCAGAGCCTCTTCTTCCAGCACGGAGCGCCGATCTACCACCACATCCTCTTCCAGGGTGTCCAGTTTGGTGATCCGGCAGGTAATCTGCTGTCCCACCAGTTGCTCCATCTCCTCGGCATCTTTGGTTCCGCTGCGGGAGGCGGGGAGAAACGCCCGAACACCGAGATCCACACTGAGCCCGCCCTTGACAACTCCCGTGACGATGCCAACAACAGGAGTTTTCTGGGCGAATGCCTGCTCCAGAGAAGTCCAGTCGGTGGGTTGGGCAACCCGCAGCAAGGAGAGTTCATAGTAGCCCTCTGGATTCCGGCCCGTGACCGAGACCGCAAAGGTGCTGCCGGCGGGCAGATCTTCGGCGCAGTTGGCGAACGCGCTGCGAGGAAGCACGCCTTCGGTCTTGTATCCGATGTCGAGGTACACGAACTCCGCATCCATGGAGACGACGGCGCCCTGCAACTGCTTTCCGTCTCCTTCGCTGCGATGCAAATGTGTTTGTTCAAACTCGGAGAGTTGCTCGGCGAAGGAGACGGCGGGTGGGGCAGGGGGCTCGGCAGCCTCAGCGGAGAGTTCAGGAGCAGGGGAGGAAGCAGGGAGGGACTGGTCAGGCATCTTCATGGGCACTCCATTGTGTTACGAACCATCCGCAAATGATCTTTGTCACGAACCATCCGCACTGGATCTTTGTTACAACCCGAATCCTCTATTGCTCCGCGGCGCTCACCTGATCGAGTTGCAATTTGTGCTGCTCCCTCTCGTCAGCGGTATGCAGGATCTCCAGGAAGCGATGCACCTGGTAGCCAGCAACCCTGACGGCATAAGCCAGGTTGGAGGCGATTTCTGCGACGTGCTGCGCGTCTTTGGTGTGTACCTGGGGCGCTCTGCCGATCTCGATGAGCGCCGGCAGGAGCAACCAGCAGACGAAGGATTCAAAACTCTCCTGAATAAAATACTCGGGCTCATCGATGCCGCCATGGACTCCCGTGAGCCAGCGCGCATCGGCGTCGTTCCAGAACTCCTCCGAGCGTACCGCAGCCGAGCAAGAATCGAACTGACTCATCAGCAGGAGCACTCGCACCATGGCCGCCGCGCGCCAAGCCTGCTCGCCCTGCACTCCGGTGGCGGAGAAGATCTCGGCGAAGACATGGCGCAGCCGGAGCGTGTCATAGAGCGTCAAGGCGGCGGCTGGCGAAGCCGCAAAACGCAGGACCAGCCACGCCATCACCGGGCCCCAGGTCTGCGCCGATGGCATGTGGATATCGCTGCTGGGCAGCACGGATCGCGCAGCCGGCTGAATCGTCTCCGGGTGCTTCAAAACCATCCAGGGCAGCCGAATGGCAGCGGTTGCTATCGTCTTGGTGCTGTCTTCCGCGGAGGATCCGTCTGCCGTCGCCCGGCCTATGGAACACCAGGACTGCGGCTTGGAAGCGTCCGGCAGCGTCACCCCATCCAGTCGCGCCAGACTCTCCGCTTTCTCCAGGAACCGTTGCGCGCCCTCGACAAACTCGATGACTCCTCCTTCCAGAGGTGGAAGCTCCGGTCCAATTTGTACGCGCGTTGCCTTGACGCTCTTTCCTGCGCTCTTCGTCCGTGCCCGCTTCGGCTTGGCGGGCGGGGAGATGCCCTCGGACTCAAGTTCGAGTTCTCGCGTCAGGAGCGTATAGGCGGCGATGACGAATCCGCGAATCGTCTCTTCGTTGATGGTCTGGTGCAACGTATCCACCAGAGGTTGTAGCCGCAGTTGCGAGAGCGCCTCATCCAGGCTGTAAACACCCGTACCGTGCAGGGCATCGCAGAGCCGATCCCAAGGATAAGCCTCCGAAGGCTGAAGATGTCGCCACTCCAGGAGCACGGCATGCTGATACCCGCGCAGCTCCAGGGTCAGGCCGTGATCGCGAAAGTCGCTGGCGCGGCGCAGGAACTCCAACCCCTGCGCGGTGTCCCGATAGGCCAGAATCGCATTTTCCTCCCAGGGAAGGCGCAAGCCCTCGAAAAGACTCTTCTGGCGCAGAGTTCCATTCTGTTTGTCCAGAAAACCCACAGACATCTTGATGGTTCCCTGGGTGGATCCATAGCGATTGTTGTACAGAATCAACGCTCGCTGATTCTCGCACAGGTTGGAGTAAGCAAAGACGTTCTCATCCACGGTACCGTAGCCAGTCCAGAAGTCGTACAGGACGAAGTCCGCGCTTTCGGCAAACAGCCTGCGGTTTCTCAATAGTGGAGCGATCAACTGCTGATGGCGCGCGATCAGGCCTTCATTCTGTTGTTCATCCAGCCGAGCTTGTTTGAAGTCCATGCCATAGCGCTCGGTGTAGCCCTCGATCTGTCCATGGCCAAACATGGGGAGTCCGGGAAGCGTAGCCAGGAGCACGCACACGCCAAAGTACTTGTCGCCCCATCCAAACTGATCGATCGCGGTACGCTCGTCAGGATTGCTCATGAAGTTCACGTAGCGTTTCAGAATGTCGGGGTCAAATTCGACGGTCTTCTTTAGGTAGGATCTGTACTTGGCATTTTCTTCATCGCGAAGCATGTTCATGAAGGCGCTGTTGTAGACGCGATGCATTCCCAAGGTGCGGACGAAGTAGCCCTCCAGCAGCCAGAAGGCTTCGGCCAGCAGCAGGGTTCCCGGAACCTCCGCCGCCACACGGTCGACCACTTCGCGCCAGAACTCATGCGGCATCAGCTCATCGAAGGCTTCTTGCGGCATGGCGGATTCGGCACGCGAGGGAATGGAGCCTCCCGCTCCGGGCAGAGGAAACCAGAGCCGCTGCACGTGACGCTTGGCCAGCACCATGGCGGCATCGAAGCGAATGATGGGAAATCTCCTCGCGACGCTCAGAATCACCTGGATGACGTGTTCGCGCACCTCGGCCCGGGAGTAGTCCAGTTGGGCTGTATCGTTCCAGGCAAACATGGTTCCATCATTGCCGTGATAGATATAGCGGGTGGTTCCCTGGCGATAATGGTGCAGACGAAAGACGACCGCGGCGTCGGTCTGGTCGTAGTAGTGATCCTCGATCTTGATCTCGACTCGGCTGTCGGTGGAGAGATCGGGACCATGAAAGCGGTAGGCGGGATAAGGGCTCTCCCAACGCGACAGGAACCACTCGGGATGCTCGATGACCCAGGTGGAGTCGATGCCCATGTGATTGGGAACCATATCACTGGCCAGGCGCAGCCCGGCCATGGCGGCGCGATAGCGCAGGTTCTCGAAGGCTTCTTCGCCTCCCAGATCCTGGGCGATGGAATAGTCCCGCAGCGAGTAGGCCGAGGCCACCGCCTCGTGATTGCCTCGCAGGCGCTTGATGGTCTTCGACGCCCGGCTTCTTTCCCAGAGCCCAATCAGCCACAGCCCGGTAATGCCGCGCTCGGAGAGCAGCCGTAGTTCCTCATCCGGAATCTGGTCCAGCCTGTGGATGTGACGTTTGTGCTTCTTGGAGAGCTGTTCCAGCCAGACATAGGTGCTTTTAGCTATTAGCACGACGTTGGGCATCCAGGCCTGATCGGCGCTGAAGGCCTCATACTCGAGCAGAGGAGCTTGCTGCCGGAGGCGCAGCGCAGTGTCCCAGCCAACATATTCGTCGCCGACGAATCCCTCATTGCCGCGGCTGGGAGGCCCGTGGCGGTGCCAATCCGGACCGGGGGGATGGAACTGCATCCAAATCGCCAGTTCCTCCTCACGCAGCACGTCGACCGCCAGGAGCACACGCTTCAGATCATCGCCCAGAATCTCCGCCCAGGCCTGGATGATGTAGTCCAGTTGCCCGGTCAATGAATCCGGAGAGGCTAGCATGGGCGCCCGGAGCGCATCGAGAAGGCTGCCGAGGCGGGGGGAGACCTTGGGTCGGGAGGTAAAAAACTCCGGAATTCGCTGAGTCGCTTGTACGTAGGCGCTCTTCTGCTGGAGGAGCTTGTCGCTGAACAGACGCCGAAACGGCTTGAACGCCGGATTGCTATTCGCGATCCACAACAGCAAAAGCTCTTCGAGCGCGATCTCGGGATTGGGCCTGCCTTCGGAGCTTCCGCCCAGCCACTGCAGCTCGCTCCGTTGGCCGCGGTAGACGTCCACGGTAGGGAACTGGCGCACGAACTGGAGCAGCAGCCGATCCTTCTCCGCGGGCGTGATCTGGGTAGCGAGCCACTGCATCGCCTCAGCCATCACCGCCGGATCCTGCTGTTGGCGATACCGCGCCACCAGGGCATGGCTTAGCTCATCGATGATGCCCATGGCAAAGAGCGCGCCGGCATGGAGGATCGGGGGCGGAGTGGGGGGCTCGGCAGCCGTAGGGATTTCCACCGGTTCCGGGTCACGCAGAGCGTTCAATTCTTCGGCGAGCTTTCGTGCGGCCGCGACGTTGGCAAAGACAACGTTTCCGGTAAAGCTGAACAGGACTTCCTCGATGTTCAGCCGCTCACGGATCGATCTTGAGATATGAAATTCCATCCAGCAATAAACTCTCCGGTGACATTTTCCCTGCCACCACACTATATATTTGCCTCTCCACCGATGGTACTCTGCGAGGCCGACTTCCAGCGGTATATCCTGCCCTTGTACAATCTCCATGGCCGGAGGAGGCTGCCTGCGACTGCGGCGACGGCTCCCCACTGAGGAAACTTGGCTTATACGATCGATTCGCGTCAGCAGGGCTTTGACTCGCGGCCGCGACACCCCTGGCGGCGTCCGCTGCAGGTCCTTGCCGGCATTGTCCTCGTGGGGGTCGTCTTCAGCGCCAGCTCCCTCCTTTCTTCCTGGGTCAATCTTCTCTGGTTCGATTCCCTCGGTTATGGGGAGGTTTACTGGAGGATGATCAGACTCCAGGCGGGCATCTTTGCTGGGGTCGCCCTGCTCACCTTTGCGATTCTCTTCATAGCTTTCGCCGCGCTCCTCCGGATGCACCGTCCGGACCTTCCGCGGTCGCAGGCCATCATCGTCTCGGGCCAGACCTTTCATCTTTCGGTGGAGCCGGTCCTTCGCATCCTCTCCCTGGTCGCGTCGATTCTGGTGGCGCTCTTCTCCGGGGCCACACTGATGGCGGACTGGCCGACCCTGGCGCTCTTCTGGTGTGCCCAACATACAGCCGGCGGCCTTAGCGACCCCGTCTTTGGCAAGCCTCTGAGCTTTTATCTTTTTACCCTTCCAGCCTGGAATCTGCTCGATGACTGGCTGCTTACCCTGGCGCTAGCCATTTGCGCGGCCGCCGCCATCTATTTTGTGATCACCAGCGGCACGCTTGCGCGGCGCTCGGAGGAGGGTAACGGGAGCAGGATCGACAACCGTGGGTCCGCCTGGCGCGGACTTTCGCTGAGCATCTCGTTTCTGCTTCTGGTTGTGGCCATGATGGTTTTTGTGAGCCGTTACCAGCTTCTACTGGAACACCACACCATCTTCGATGGCATCAGCTATACGGATGCGCACATTTCCGCTCCCGGCCTGCTTGTGGTCTGTGTGGCGCTGGTGGTGGGAGCGGTCCTGGCGACAGCCAACTCCGTTCGCCGGCCCCGCGCTCGGAACCTCGGGCTGGCGATAGCGCCTGCGGGTGTGAGCTACATCGTCCTCGGGTTGATCGGCTGGTACGTCTCCAGCTTTGTGGTCAAGCCAAATGAGCTCGATCGTGAGACTCCCTATATCTCCCAGAACATCCAGACCACGCGACGAGCCTTCGGGCTGGATCGCTTCTTTCAGCAGGAGTTTCCGGCCGAGACCACCATTGATGCGGCAGACCCGCAAAACAACCAGCCGACGCTTGAGAACATTCGACTGTGGGACTGGCATGCCCTGCAGGATACCCTGCGCCAGGTTCAGGAGATCCGAACCTACTACGATTTTCCCGATATTGATATCGATCGCTACAACCTGAATGGGACCACCCGAGAAGTGATGCTGGCCGCTCGCGAACTGAATGTGGACAGGCTCCCGGTGAGCAGCCACAACTGGATCAATGAGCGCCTGACCTATACGCATGGCTACGGCGTCACGATGAATACGGTGAACGGATTTACGCCGGAGGGTCTCCCGGTGTTTCTGCTGAGCAACATGCCGGTGCAGAGCACGGTCCCCAGGCTAAGGGTCACCCGTCCCGAGATTTACTTCGGCGAACTTACCAATACGGATGTCTACGTCAAAACCCGCCAGCAGGAGTTTGACTACCCCCAGGGCCAACGAAACAACTTCACCTCCTATCGGGGCAACGGCGGCATTGTCCTGGGCGGCTTTTTGCGCCGGCTTCTGCTGTCGATCTACGAGGGCGATCTGGGCAAGCTGCCCTTCAGTGACGATATCAAGACGGATAGCCGGCTTTTGATGCGTCGCAGCATCGCGGACCGGGTCGCGGCGCTGGCTCCCTTCCTCACCTTTGACGGAGATCCCTACCTGGTGGTGGGTGACAACGGAAGGCTGTTCTGGATCATAGACGCTTACACCACTTCCGATTCCTATCCGGAATCGACTCACTATGCGCTGGATGGCGACTCAGTCAATTACATACGGAACAGCGTCAAGGCGGTGATCGATGCCTATAACGGCACGACCACCTTTTACGTCTTCGACTCCTCAGATCCGATCCTTGGCGCTTACCGCCGCGTCTTCCCCAGCCTCTTTCGGGAGGCTGCGTCGATGCCCGCCGATCTTCGTCGCCACGTCCGTTACCCCGAGGAGATCTTCAAGTTGCAGTCAGAGGTCTATGGTCTCTACCACATGACTGACCCGGAGGTCTTCTTCAATCGGGAGGACTTATGGACGGTTGCCACAGAAAACAGCCTGGACGCCGACGGAAATCAGGCGGTTCTGCCGGTACAGCCGAACTTTGTTCTGATGAAGCTCCCGGGCGAGACCTCCGCGGAGTTTGTGGAGATTCTGCCGTTCACGCCGGCCAACAGGAATAACCTGATAGGCTGGATCGCCGGTCGGTGCGATGGAGCGCACTACGGCACGGGCGTGGTCTATGACTTTCCCAAAACCCGGCTGGTGGATGGGCCGCAGCAGATCGAGGCCCGCATTGATCAGAATGCGCAGCTCTCTGGACAACTCACCCTCTGGAACCAGCAGGGTTCGCATGTTCTGCGCGGCAGCCTGCTGGTGATCCCGTCCGGTAAGGCGCTGCTCTACGCCGAACCGATCTATCTTCAGGCGCAAGAGAGCCCGATGCCCGAGCTGCGCCTGGTGGTGCTGGCTTTGCAGGATCGACTGGCCTACGGTCCCAGTTTTTCTTCGGCTTTAGCGGCGCTCTTTGCGGGGCAGCCATCTTCGCTGAGCGGGACCGAGACAGAGCAGGCGGCCACGGCCACACCGAACTTGCCGGGGAACCCTCCACCCGCGTTGCCGCCTCAGGAGACTACCGATGCCCTTATTCGTCAGGCCGGCCAGGACTTCTCGGAGTACCAGCGCCTTACCGCCGCCGGAAAGCTGGCCGCAGCCGGGGAGAAGCTCGACGCCCTCAAGCAGGTTCTGGATCAGCTCAACGCTCGCGCCAAATGATGTGGCGATGAGGTGTTTCCACGTTGGTGGAGATTTTGTTCAGATCACCTGCGCGATGGGGCGGCTGCGGCTGGCCGCTGAAGGATTCTTCCGGCTCGGCTGCCTGGCAGTTGGTAGTGTCCTAATTTGATTTGGCCGCTCATTCCGTCACCGCCGCCAACAGCGTTGTACGAACCCACTCCGACACGCTCATCTTTCCAGCCTTGGCCGCTGCCTCCATACGCTTCACGTCCTCAGCCCGGAATCGGACAGGCACAATCCTGCCCTTGGCCTCACCCTCGGCGAGCTTCGGGCGTCCTACGGGCTTCGGCTTAGGCTGACGGGGCATTGCGTAGCTCCTGTATGACGGCGGTTCTGACAGCGGTTTCGGGCGATATGGCGGGCGGGATGTGGAGCACGGTAAAGTGCCGCTTCTTTCCGCTGTCCGTTTCGTGCGACCAGGCATGGGTCCGGTGGGTTTTGGGATGGCCGTGCAGGTCGAAGACCTCGACGACACCATCCCAAATGATTTGGCTTTGAAAGACCTCTCTCGCTGGCACGGATTGGCGGTGCGTGGCTTCTGCGCCGTGCAGCTCGCGAATCACGTCTCGGAAATCGCCGATATAGCCCATGCAGACGCCTCCGCAAGATCGGCAATGCTCCACTGCGTTCCGGTCACGCCAGCGGCCATCCCCGGGGTGCGGCGCAGGGTGTTGTGGCGGCTGACGAAGTTGTAACAGGCGAAGTGCAGCCAGACCGCCGCTTCGAAGTTCTCCAGCTTCTTGCCGAAAGCCAGCGTGAGGCGAGTCAGGCGGCGCATGTGCGTCCGAGCCGTGGCGTTCAGCCGTCCGACACAGCCGGTGGAAATCAGGCTCGGAACTCGACGGCACACCGTGATTTTCTCTTCGCCGGAAACCACTTTGGACGGGCTGTAGCGATGGTTTGGCGTCGTTTTCTCGTACCTGTAGATCTTCACGGCTTGGGCATAGTCAACATCCGCACCGAACATCATTTCGACGGCTTCGGCATACGACCGGATGGCATCAGTCGAAATCTGCACCCGGTCCCGCTTCCGGCTTGCCACGTCCCGTACAAGCTCCGTAGTCGTCAGGTCGCGATGGCCGGCCCTGAATGAAGAACCCAGCCTCGTCTCTGCGTCGTTGGCGCAAAACGCCCAAACGCTGCCGACCTCCGTCGAACCGCCCATGCGAACATTGCAGTCCTTCTTGCCGGCAAAGCCCCAAATCTCATCCACCTCCAATCGCGTGCAGGAAAGATCGTGCGTCTTGCCGTCCGTCAGCCGCGTGCAGCCCTGCCCTAAGCCAACGCCAAGCCGCGCGATGGCGTCGCAATGAAAGCTGGTAGTGCGCTTGATGGAGCGGATGCTGGAACCTTCGGCGAGTGTGCCGATGACGGCGATTCGCTTATCGGTATTGAGGACGCTTGTCGTGAGGCAAATGTATTACAACGATAAGTGCGTGTCAAATGTTTTTGTGATACATTTATCCGTAAAACCACTGGAGCCCGGCATGAATGATAAGGATCCGTCCAGCAAAGAAGCTGCACACGCCCATACAAGTGCGCCTCAACCTGATGGAGCCCAGCCGGAAGACGCCAGCATAACGGAGCAGCCCGCCACACAAAGGCTCGAAGCAGATGAAAGGGAAATGAGCGGATTTGAGAAGTCGACCCTTCGATGGGCTAGAACCGCCGTTATTTTGTCTGGTA
>DAHWOF010000175.1 GCA_027335345.1 Granulicella sp.
GCTTGTCGATCTTCTGCTCCGCGACAAAAGAGCAGAGCTGCTGAATGATGGTCTCGTCATGGGAGGCGATGCCGCAGAAGACCGGGCTGCTCACCAGCCGCTTCATCAGCCTGACGTAATTTGCGTCCACGTTGGACTTGGCTGGGAAGGCGACGTCTGCCGGCTCTTTGTAAGCACCCTTGCAGAGACGGATGCGGATTCCCTGGGCGAGCAGCCGCTCCGCGTCCTGCTCCGTGCGAAAGAGATAGGCCTGGAGAACTGTGCCGACCGCGCCAGGGTACTTGCGGTGGAGGCGCTCGGTCAGGGCCAGCGTAGGTTCTGTGTAGGCCGAGCCCTCCATATCGATGCGAACGAAGTTGCCGTTCGCTGCGGCGTGGGCCACCATCTCGCCCACGATGCGCTCGGCCAGAGCCGGGCCGGCCGTGGTCCCGCCGATATCCATGCCTACCTGGGTGAGCTTGACGCTGACGTTGGCGCGCAGGCTTCGCTGCTGAATGGCGTCCAGGAGCTGATGGTAAACTGCGGCGCTCTTTTCCGCCTGGGCGACCTCCAGAACGCTCTCTCCCAGCGAATCCAGGGTTACGTCTATGCCCTCGGCGTTGAGTGCGGCGGCGGCGTCTATGGCTTCATCCAGAGAGATGCCGGCGACGAAGCGGCGGGAGACTTGGCGGCCTAGGGAGGAGCGTTCAGAGAAGGCGCGGAAGGATCGATTGGTGGAAAGACCAATAAAAAGAGAACGAAGCAACGTACCAGACCTCAGCCGTGGGAGAAGCGAATTCCATTGTCGCACCCAGCCAAAGTTTCCGCACTCAAGAGAAGGGTGGGAACCGTTCGGTAAGCGTACGGGGCACGGGGTGGGCGGCACAGCTTGGCTGTTGAAGAGACGGACGAGCGACGCCACAGGACGAGGGGCCATCGGCCAGATGGGAAGCGGGTGCGAGCCGTGGTTTGGGAGGGGGAAAGGGACGCAGGAGATGCGTAGCTTTCCTCAAATGGCCTGTGGCGATTACACTTGGCCGGGCCTTGGCCGTGGGGAGGGCGGGGAGCTGGAGCGTTCGACCGGCGGGGTGACCATCGTGCTGGTGTCCTTGAGGGAGGCGATGGCCTGGTCGTAGCGGCCGCGCAGGCTGTTGGAACGGATCTGGGCCATCTCTTCCAGCATCTTCATGCCGTCTTTGAGGTAACTGATGCGGCTGCGTTCATCGTGGCCCCAGGTGACGGGGACCTCCGCGATGGTGTAGCGGAGCTTGCGGGCGATGAAGAGGATCTCCGGATCAAATCCCCAGCGCTCAATGGTCTGAAGACGGAAGATGGTCTGGGCGGCGTCGCGGCGGAAGGCTTTGAAGCCGCACTGAGTGTCCTTGAAGGGCAGGCCCATCACCTTACGCGTGACCCAGTTGAAACAGCGGCCGAAGAAGCGGCGGTAGAGCGGCTGGTGAATGGTCTGTCTCTGCTTGTCGAGCCAGCGGGAGCCGATGGCGACTTCGGCTCCGGCTTCGATGGCCTCGATGAGGTGCTGAGCCTCTTCGATGGGCGCCGAGAGGTCGGCATCAGTAAACAGGACGATCTCTCCGGAGGCCTGGAGAAGTCCGTTGCGAACCGAGTACCCTTTGCCACGGTTGCCGGGATTCTGAATGAGATGCAGAAAGGGGCGGGAGGCCATCCATCTGTGCACGATGGCTGAGGTGTTGTCTGTAGAGCCGTCATCGATGATCAGCACCTCACTCTCCCAGGGAAGCGAGGTGACCCAGGCAAGCACGCTGGAGAGAGCTGCTTCAATGCGCGTGCTCTCGTTATAGGCCGGGATGACGATGCTCAAGCGCGGAGACGCCGGGGAGGGAGTCCGCCGTTCTGAGGGGGTAGATTCCATTCGATCTTCTTAGCTCGATGCCATCTGCGGATGCCCGGCCCCCCGTCAGAGCCAGGGTCCTGATGGAGGCGAAGAAGCTGAGCCAGGTTGTGGGCCCTAGAAAGCTCGAGTCGTTCTTCATCCTACGACAAGGGATTAGAAGATTGCCATGATTTTCGAGGCCGAAAGATCCACTCTGTTTCCAGGCAAGGCGCTCGCGAGGCAGCTTGTTGAAGAGGGTGATTCTGGTAGACTCAAGGCCATGCCGGAGCCACTCCCTCCACAGTCGCCGCAGCAGGTTCCAAGCCAGACGCCGCAATCGGCGGAGAATCCGCCCTCCACGCAGGGGGGTGGGTATCCGCCTCCGGGCTATGGCGGTTACCCCGGGTATCCAGGTCCTGTTGGATACACAAGCCAGGCGAGCTCCCATTGGTACACCGAGGGAGGGGGCCATCCGGGGCAGCCTGGAGAACGGCGTCCAACCTGGCCTTGGGTGGTTTTACTGGTTGGAGTGTTGGGGCTGGCGACCATGGCTATGGGCACCTTCTTCATCTCGGCGGTCAAGACACTGGCGCTGGGCTCGGACTCGAACGCGGAGATGGGTACCCTCAACTGGGGCCGCAATGCGATCGCTGTCATCGATATCGATGGCGTGATCACGGACAAGGACACCGAGAAGGTGAACAAGGAGTTGGAGGAGTACGGCAACAACAGCAGCATCAAGGCGATTTTGCTCCACATCGATTCGCCGGGCGGGGGAGCGGCGGCGTCGCAGGAGATTTATCACGAGGTGATGCGAGTACGGGAGAAGAAGCACAAAAAGGTCGTGGCGTCGGTGGAGTCGGTCGGCGCTTCAGGGGCGTACTATATTGCCTCCGGGTGCGACAAGATCTATGCCAATCCTGCCTCTGTGGTGGGCTCCATCGGCGTGATCATGGAGTGGACCAACTACGGCGATCTGATGCAGTGGGCCAAGTTGAAGCCTGTGACCATCTCGCATGGAGCGTTGAAGGACGCCGGCGATCCGACGCGCCCCATGACACCCCAGGAGCAGGTCTACTTTCAGTCCCTGGTGGACAACATGTACGGGCAGTTCGTGCATGATGTGGCGCTAGGTCGGCACACGACCGATGCTAATATTACCCAGTTGGCGACCGGACAGGTGTGGACCGGGGAGGAGGCTCAGCCCTTGGGACTGATCGATTCCCAGGGCGGCTTCCGCACCGCGTTGATCGAAACCGCGCGATCGGTGGGCATCAAAGGTGAGCCGAAGGTAGTGCGGCCCTCTGCGGAGAGGCCGGGTTTGCTGGATATGCTTGAGGACGCCGACGGGTTGTTTAGAAACCCAGGGCAGATGCTGGACCGTTCGCCTGGATTTTATTTTCTGTGGAAGTAGGCGGTTGAGCGGTAGGGAACGGCCGGGACGGCGAGCGAAGAACCAAACAGAGCCACAAACTACAGAATCTAGGGAGGGAACGCGGCAAGGGCCCGCGATGTGGCGGAGACTGTCGTATAGCGATATCATGCTATAGTGAAGTAAATAGAGGTGTTGCTGAGGAGAGTACGGATTCTTCCCACGCCGGGTTCCAAGCTGCTGTGACCTTCTGGGCAGAGCGTACGTCACACGAGGAGTGAGTAGTAACCACAGAGCGCAGGAGGTTTCATGACGAAAGCCGATTTAGTCGATCACGTGACTGCACTTGGAGATTTAACCCGCCGCGATGGTGAGGTGATCGTCGAGACGCTGTTCGACTCCATCATCGATGCTTTGAAGTCCAACGATAAGGTGGAGGTCCGTGGGTTTGGAAGCTTCCGTTCACGGCAGAGGAAGCCGAGGACGGGGAGAAACCCCAAGACTGGAGAGTCGGTTGCGGTTCCCGCCAAGCGGGTGCCGTACTTCAAGCCAAGCAAGGAGCTGCGTGATCTGGTGAATCCGGGCGAGGCCCAGGGGGGGCGCCGCGGGGATGCCAGGATCGAGATGGTCAGCGCGGCTGAGCCGCCTGGGGCAAACTTCCAAAGTGTGGACCCGTACCATCCGCCAGCCATGTAAGTTGCCAAGTCTCCTAGCTTCCAGATCTGCAAGTCTTCTGGATGGAAGCTTTCCGTGCTGGTTGTTCGCTGATCGAACAGTTGGCTATCTGTGTCTGTGCTTTTGATCACATTTGGGCGTATACCGGTCCATATAATCTGAGGAATATGAGCGAATCGACACTTGCCGTCCCTGTAGAGGCTGCCAGCGGCAGCCCTGTCTATAGCAAGACCAACCCATATCTGGCTACCGTTTTGGTCAACGAGCATCTCACCAGTCCTGCTTCTGAGAAGGTGACCATTCATGTCGAGCTGGAGCTGGCCGAGGGTATGACTTACACGCCGGGCGACGCGCTCGGGGTGGTTCCGACCTATCGCGAAGAAGCCGTGACCGAGTTGCTGAAGGCGCTTGGTTTTAACGGCAGCGAGAAGGTGATTGAGCCCGTAAAGGGTACGCCAGGCAATGAGATCACCGTGCGCGAGGCCTTGACCTCAAAGCTGGGGATCGGCAAGCTGGCGCGTGGGGCAGTGAACCAGTACGCCAAGTTGGCCGGAGACAATGCGCCGGCGGGTCTGCGTGCACTGCTGGGGTCAGAGAACAAGGCGGCGCTGGAGGACTATTGCTGGGGACGC
This sequence comes from Granulicella sp., assembly GCA_027335345.1. Lineage (GTDB taxonomy): Bacteria > Acidobacteriota > Terriglobia > Terriglobales > Acidobacteriaceae > Granulicella. Next base: position 4,511 of record DAHWOF010000175.1, read on the forward strand.
GAGTTCGTGGATCTGGTCACCGACTTCCCAGGGATTGTCAAGGATCCACAGGATCTGTTCAACATCTTGCAGCGTTTGATGCCCCGTCTTTATTCGATTGCGTCCAGTCAGCGGGCCCATCCTGGGCAGGTACATCTGACGGTTCGAGTGGTGACCTACAACGGACATGGAAAAGATCGCCAGGGAGTCTGTTCCGGGATGCTGGGCTTCCGGGCGCCGGTGGGCAGCAAGTTGCCGGTGTTTCTGGACATCAACGATCAATTCCGTCTACCGGCCGATCCCAACACGCCGATCATCATGATCGGGCCGGGTACCGGCATTGCGCCATTCCGCGCCTTTCTGGAGGAGCGTGAGGTTACGGGCGCCAAGGGCGAAAACTGGCTGGTCTTCGGTGACCAGCGCATCGCCTCCGACTATCTGTACCGTGAGCAGTTTGAGGCCATGGAGAAGAAGGGCTTCCTGACCAAGCTGCAGACCGCGTTTTCTCGGGACCAGCCCAACAAGATCTATGTTCAGGACCGCCTGCGCGAGGCCAGCGACGAGTTGTTTGCATGGCTGGAGCGCGGGGCGCACTTCTACGTGTGCGGCGACGCCAGCCGCATGGCCAAGGATGTGGAGCAGGTGCTGCTGGAGTCGATCGCCAAGGGGCTGAAAGGGACACCGGAGCAGGCGGCTGAGTACCTGAAAAAGATGAAGGCCGAGCATCGCTACGAGCGGGATGTGTACTAAGTCGTCCTTTTTACCGTAAACAGCAAGGCCGCCCGGTTGGGCGGCCTTGCTGTTTGGAGCAAAACTGGTGTCATCGGGTCCGGTTGCGGAGGCCGACGGCGGAGCAGAGGTCAATGGCTACCAGAAGTAGGATGCGACCACGTGAGCCGGACCGGGAACCGAGTCTGTGACCGGGGTTTCAAGGACCAACTCGAGGTTTTTCTGTTGCCATCCAGGAGGCGCCGCGCGAAGGGCTTCTCCCATTAAATGGGAGTTGGAGAGGAACTCGCCCGCCGCCTCAGTGCCGGCTCCACTGACGCCTGCCACGGCCACGGTAAATTGGCCGGTCCTTGAGTCCAGCAGCCGGGCGATCAGGGCGAAGTCCTCTGTTGGCTGTCCCTGGGCGTTGTACTGAGTTCGCCAAATGCGGTGGCCGGCGGTAAGCTCGCGGATGGAAAAGTCATCGCCATCTTCCACAAAGCTGAAGTGCAGGTTAGAGGTCAACTGTAACGTCCATTTGTTGTCAAAGGCGCCAACTACCACGGAGGGAGAACTCCGGAGATCCTCGTAGGAGATGTAGCTGTTGCCGATGCGCACCTGGCTTGGCTTGCCCATCTGACCGAGCAACATGGAGAGATTAATGGCTGCGTACGCGTCTCCCAGCGCCACCCCAT